>NC_013441.1:612776-919165 GCF_000024785.1 Gordonia bronchialis DSM 43247
CTCGACGAGGCGCTGAAGATCTATTCCGAGCCCAAACGCCGCGGTCGTCAGGCCGCTGCGCCGCCGCTGCGCGACCTGGGCAAGGAGGATTCGGTGAGCGGGAAGCCGATGGTGATCAAGGACGGCCGCTTCGGCCCGTACGTCACCGACGGCGAGACCAACGCCAGCCTGCGCAAGGGCGACGAGGTGGCCACCATCACCCCTGAGCGGGCGATGGAGCTGCTCGCCGATCGCCGGGCCCGCGGTCCGGCCACCAAGCGCGCCAAGAAGGCCCCGGCCAAGAAGGCGACGGCTGCGAAGAAGACTGCCGCGAAGAAGACTGCTGCCAAGAAGACCGCCGCGAAGAAGACGACAGCGAAGAAGACGACAGCGAAGAAGACGACAGCGAAGAAGACCGCCGCGAAGAAGACCACCGCGAAGAAGACCACCGACACCGGCGAGTAGTGCGTCGATCGTCGGATACCGGCGAATTGAGGCATTCGAATTCCGTCGTCGGCTGAGACACACTCGACGACGTGGCGAGCGTCGACGTCCCGTTGACCCTGCACACCGCGTTGACGTCGTGGCGTGCCGATCCGACGACGCTGGTGCTCGCGATACTGGCGGCTGGGACCTACTGGTTGAGCTGGCGTCGCTCGTCGCTTCCGCGCTCTCGCGGCTGGTGGTGTTCGGCGCCGCGTGTGTGGTGTGGCTGATCAGCGGATGCGGCTTCGTCGGCGTCTACGGCGACACGCTGTTCTGGGTGCGGGCACTGCAGTTCGTGATGATCCTGTTCCTCGCGCCGCTGCTGCTGGCGCTCGCGATGCCGGTGACCGCGCTGCGCGACGCGAGTTCACCGCGGTGGCGTGCGCGCGGCCGACGGATGATGGCGAGTCGCGTGGCCCGGATGCTCGCCCATCCGGCCACGACGTCGGCGGCGATGCTTGTCATGCCGTGGCTGATCTACCTCACCGCCTGGTATCCAGCCCTGCTGGCCGATCGGGTGGTCGACGACGTCACCCGAATCCTGTTGTTGCTCATCGGTTGTGGCTACTTCTACGTACGCCTGCAGCTCGATCCGGTGCCCCATCGGCGTCCGCAGTCGGTGTCGTTGCTCATCAGTCTCGTCGAGACGCTCGGCGACGGAGTGCTCGGTGTGGTGATCTGGCAGGGCGCGATCCTGGCACCCGACCACTACTCCGCGTTGCACCGCACGTGGGGTCCGTCGATCCGGACCGATCAGACCATCGGGGCCGGGGTGTTCTGGATTCTCGGGGACCTCGTCGGGTTGCCGTTCCTGATGCTGGTGCTCGGCCGGTTCCGTGCCGATGAGCGGGTTCGCGAGATCGAGGTCGACGCGGTCCTCGACGGGACGGTCCCTGGCAGGACGGTCCTATACGGCGAGCCGCCGGACGCGCCGACGTCGGATTCCGGTCTGTGGTGGGAACACGATCCCGCCTTCCGGAACCGCCGTTAGCCCCCGTCAGCGCAGCCTCGGACGGGCCGTCAGGCCTGGCGATACGGTGCCATCAGCGGCCGCGCGAGCAGTGTCTCGATGCCGCGGCCCCGTAGTTCCACGCCTTCGCCGATCTCCCAGTGCTCGGCCTCCTCGCGCGACGCGAGGAACACCGCGCGGGCCGAGCCGAGCACCCGGGTCGGCTCGTCCTTGGCGAGTTCGGTGAGTCGCGCGGCCTCGTTGACCGGATCGCCGATCACGGTGTACTCGAGTCGCTGCTCGGCCCCGATGTGCCCGGCGATCGCCTTGCCCGCGGACACCCCGATCCCGATGTCGGTGTCGCCGAGGGTCTCGTACAGTTCGGCGCGCAGTTCGCGGGCCGATGCCAGGGCCCGGCCGGCGAAGTCCTCGAGATCGAGCGGCGCCCCGAAGATGGCCAGCGCCGCGTCGCCCTGGAATTTGTTGACGAACCCGCCATGGCGTCCGACCACCTCGACCACCACGCGGAAGAACTCGTTGAGCAGTTCGACGATCTCGCGGGGCGGCCGGTTGACGGCCAGCCGGGTCGATCCGACGATGTCGACGAACAGCACCCCCACGTAGCGTTCCTCGCCGCCGAGTTCGGTGCCGGTCTCGATGGCCTTGCGGGCCACGTCCTCGCCCACGTACCGGCCGAACAGGTTGCGCAGCTGCTGGCGTTCGCGCAGGTCGGACACCATGTCGTTGAACCCGGCTTGCAGCAGGCCCAGGTCGCTGCCGTCGTAGATCTTGACCGCGACGTCGAGGTTGCCCGCGCTGACCTGGCTCTGCGCACGCCGAAGCTGCTTGATGGGGTCGTTGATGGCCGACACCACCCGCACGATCGCGAGGAGGCTGAACGCGAGCGCCGACAACGCCATCCACAGGATGGGGCGCTCGAGGCCGGTGGCGTCGGCTTCGATGAACCCGAGTCGGTGCAACACGATGAGGCCGACGATCACCATCATCGGCGCCACCGCGCTGATCACCCAGAAGGTGGTGATGCGGGTGGTGACGCTCGGGGCGATGGCGTTGTCGGGATCGTTGGCCATCGCCGCGACGGTGATCGGGCGCAGCACCTTCTCGGCCTGCATGTAACTGAGGGCACAGGTGACGAGCGCACCGATGACGCTCGCGATCGCCACGATGAAGGCGTTCTTGTTCGACACGGTCAGGTTGACCAGCGTGAACAGCACCCCACCGATCATCCACAGCGCGGCGTTGACCGCCGACAGCAACATCGGCAGGGCCAGCGCGCGGCGTCGGGCCGACTCGTTGTCCAGGCGCGTACGTCGTCGATGCCAGATCAGGACCGGCAACGAGAGCTGGATACTGAGGAACCCGCCGACCAGCATCGCGATGATCAGATAGAACGCGAAGATCACCTGGTTGAGCGCGGTGATCTCGTCGAGACTGATGGAATCCTGTAGCGGCATCCCGAACCGCAGGAACGCGAACGTGAACAGCGCACCGACGAGATTCGCCCGCAACATGTCGAGGGCGAGAATCGGCCACGGCGTATGCACCAGCCATCGGGCGAGATGCACGCCCTTTGACCACCGAGACCGTTGCTGTATCACGCCAACCACGGTAGCTGGCTGCTTGCAATTGTTAAACAACACCGATGTGGCTCGATCGGCGTCGAATCGCCGCAATCGGGCACATCGCCCTGTTCAGCGCGGTGCTTCGTCGAGCGGGCCGGGTGGGAGGGTGTGACAAACTTGGCGTGCGAGCGGTCGCTTCCGGGGGGTTGTGGAGTCATCGCGTCCGGTCAGGGACATGTCCGTGCAGCCGATTACGCTGTGGCGTGTGACAAGTGTCTTCGATCGGCTGACGGGTCAGACGGCCATCGCCGACGATCTGCGATCGGCCGCCCGGGCCGCCCGCGGCCTCGCCAATCGCCTCGACGAGGGTGACGTCGGGGCGGAGAGCATGTTCGCCGACACCGCAGAGCAGGCCGACGACGTCTGCGACGCGGCCTCACGCGCCTCGATGACGCACTCCTGGCTGTTCACCGGGCCACCCG
Organism: Gordonia bronchialis DSM 43247; assembly: GCF_000024785.1. Classification (NCBI taxonomy): domain Bacteria; kingdom Bacillati; phylum Actinomycetota; class Actinomycetes; order Mycobacteriales; family Gordoniaceae; genus Gordonia; species Gordonia bronchialis. Next base: position 616,256 of record NC_013441.1, read on the forward strand.
GCAGCGGTCGGTCGGTGGCGGCCACCTGTTTCGCGGCCGCGCTGCAATGCCAGGCCGACGACCCGGCCGACATCGGCTGCGGGCAGTGCCGGGCCTGCGTCACCGTGATGGCCGGCACCCACGCCGACGTGCGCAGCATCGCCCCCGACGGTCTGACATTGTCGGTGAAGTCGATGCGCGAGATCGTGCAGACGGCGTCTCGACGGCCGGGCACCGGACGCTGGCAGATCGTCATCGTCGAAGACGCCGACCGTCTGACCGAGCAGGCGGCCAACGCGCTGCTGAAGGTTGTGGAGGAGCCGCCGTCGCGGACCGTGTTCCTGCTGTGCGCACCGTCGGTGGACCCCGACGACATCTCGGTCACGCTGCGGTCGCGTTGCCGGCATGTCGCGCTGACGAGCCCGTCGGTGGCCGACATCGAGCGGGTGCTGGTCGACCGCGACGGCATCGATCCGGCCCAGGCCGCGTGGGCCGCGTCGGTCTGTGGCGGTCACATCGGTCGCGCTCGGCGCCTGGCCACCGACGCCGACGCGCGCGAACAACGCGAGATGGCACTGCGGCTGGCCCGCGCGGCGACCGTCGACTCGACCGCCTACAAAGCCGCCGAGGAACTCGTCCGCACCGCCGAGGCCGCGTCCAAGGCGATCGCCGCCGAACTCAACGAGCCCGAACTCGAGGAGATGAAGACCGCGCTCGGCGCCGGCGGCACCGGTAAGGGCACCGCCCGCGCGCCCCGCGGCAGTGCCGGTGCGATCAAGGAACTCGAGAAGCGGCAGAAGTCGCGGGAGACCCGCGTCGGCCGGGACGTCCTCGACCGCGCGCTCGTCGACCTCGCCGCCCTGTTCCGTGATGCGCTGGTGGTGGGTGTCGGGGCGCAGGTGACACCGATGCACCCGGACAAGGCCGACGACGTCGTCATCCCGATGGCCGGCTTCGCCCGCCCCGAGCAACTCCTGCAATGCGTCGAGGCCGTGCTGGCCTGTCGTGAGGCTCTCGACGTGAACGTCAAACCCAAGTTCGCGGTGGACGCGATGGTCGCGAGTATCGGACTTGCCATGCGGCGCAACGCTTCTGCTTGAGATGGTCCGATCTGTTTTGACACGGCTCGGGCTCGCTACGCTCGGCCGTGCCGGCTAAACCGGGCTCAACCGGGAGTGGAGGCCCTATTGCTGGTTGAGCCGCCCACCCCCTGTGCTGGTTGAGCCGAGACAGACGAGCTTGCGAGTCTGCCTCGTGTCGAAACCACCAGTGAGACAACGACGTCCGCAACCGCCGACACTCACGAACCCGGAACAGCAACCTCCAGCAGATCCCGTGCCGGCCCGCGCAGCGTAACGTGCGGCGTCCACACCGCACGCAGTGGCCGGATCATGCGCAGACCCTGCACCGATACCCAAACCAAGCGCCCGGCGGCGATGTCGTCGGCCACCGACAACTGCGAAAGAACCGTCGCCACAGGCGAACTGAGAACAGAAGCACGGATCGCGGTGACCGACCGCAGCTCGATGACCGGGTCGGCGGCGCGCAGCCCGAGATCGGCCAGTGCGGCTTCGAAGGTGACTCGGGTACCCGAGCCCGGTTCGCGTTGGATCAGGGGCGTCGCGGCGAGTTCGTCGACACTCACCCCATCCGACGATGCCCACGGATGGTCGGGTGCACACACCACCAGGAGTTCATCCATGGCCACCGTCGTTGAATCGAGTTCCCTTGTCGGTCCGGGTATCTCGATGAAACCCAGATGTGCGTCGGCGGCCCGCACCGCGTCGAGCACCTCCGTCGAATTCATCGGTCGAACCGAGATCTTGGCGTCCGTGCGGGAGGCCAAGGTAATGATCCACGACGGAACCAGGTATTCGGCAACGGTTTTCGACGCGGCGACGATCAGCGTCGCCTGTCGGGCGGCGACGAGCGAGTCGACGCCCGCGGTGAACTCGGCGGCGCGGTCGACGAGGGCCGTGGCCCATTCGAGCACGATCACACCGTTGGTGGTGGCCTCCACACCGGAGGGGGACCGCAGGAACAGTTCCACGCCGAGTTCGTGTTCGATGCTGCGGACGCGAGCGCTGACGGCCTGCTGGCTGAGGCCGAGTTCGCGCGCGGCGGCACCCATGCTGCCGAGCCGGCCGACGGTCACGAGCACTTCGAGTGCGGCGAGGTCGGGAAGACGGCGCGCGACCATGCTGAACACCGTAGCCGCTGAGCCGACACATCTATAGTGGGGACGGCAGACACCGACGGCAGGGAGCGAGCGATGTCGGACTTCATCAAGAAGGTCAAGGACGAGGCCAAGGCGGTGTCCGCGGCCATCGACCAGGAACTGACCGTGCTCGAGGGCGTCGACGGCTACGACCCGCTCCGTGGCGACGATGAGTCCCCGACCGATGCAGCCGCACCGACCGACGCGTCCACCGAAGACGCCGAACCGAGCAGCGCCGATCCCACCGATGCGGGGCGCGGCGACAAGTCCTGAGCGTCGTCTGCTGTTCACCTGAATCAGCGCAATAGGCTTGTCGGTGCGCGTTAGGGTCGACGTCGGGGGAGGACCGGTCCGACATCCTCCGAGAAGTAGGTGAGTGACATGTCCGAATAGACCTTCAGCGCGGCCGTGGTGACCGAATTCGGTGCGCCCCTGAGCATCAACGAGCTCCCACTTCCCACGCCGGGCCCCGGTCAGGCCCTCGTCAAACTCGATACCTCGGGTGTGTGCCACACCGATCTGCATGCGGCACATGGTGATTGGCCAGTCAAGCCGTCGCCGCCCTTTGTGCCCGGGCACGAGGGCTACGGCACGGTCGTCGAGGTGGGGCCCGGTGTCACCGAGATCGCCGTCGGCGACAAAGTGGGCAACGCGTGGTTGTGGTCGGCGTGCGGGCACTGCGAATACTGCCGCACCGGCTGGGAGACGCTGTGCGAGCGGCAGAGCAACGGTGGCTACTCGGTCAACGGGTCCTTCGGGACCTACATGCTCGTCGACGAGCGCTTCGCCGCCCGCATCCCCGAGGCCTGCGATCCGGTGGAGGTGGCACCCATTCTGTGCGCCGGCGTCACCGTCTACAAGGGACTCAAGGTGGCCGACACCAAACCCGGTCAGTGGATGGTGATCTCGGGCATCGGCGGGCTCGGGCACGTCGCCGTGCAGTATGCCAAGGCGATGGGCATGCGGGTGGCGGCCGTCGACATCGACGACAAACTCGACCTCGCCCGCGAACTCGGCGCCGAGGTGACGGTCAACGCGGCCACCACCAGCGACGTCGCGGCGGCCATCCAGGAGCAGACCGGCGGCGCGCACGGCGTCCTCGTCACCGCGGTGCATCCGCAGGCGTTCGGTCAGGCGATCGGCATGGCCCGACGCGGCGGCACCATCGTCTTCGTCGGACTGCCGCCCGGCGACTTCCCGGCTCCCATCTTCGACGTCGTGCTCAAGGGTCTGACGATCCGCGGCTCGATCGTCGGGACCCGGCAGGACATGGTCGAGGCCCTCGACTTCTACGCCCGCGGTCTCATCAAACCGACTGTGGCCACCACTCGCCTCGAGGACATCAAACGACGTCTTCCGGCAGATGGAGGAGGGCAAGATCGAGGGACGGATCGTCATCGACTATCGGTGAGTGCGCGCTCTCCTCGCGGGGAGAGAAATGAAGACTACCGGTGGCCGGCCTCGGTCGGGGTGTCCGGAAGTTTTCGGGGGCGGCTATGGTCGGCGCGTGGGTGAGATTCCTGAGCGGAGGTCTTCGCTGCGCCTGGTCGGGGCGTGGGTGTGGTGGTTGAGTCAGTGCCTGTTTCTGACTGTTATCCAGTTTGTTCCCGGGTCCAGTGTTGTTCCCGACTATCCCGAGGTTCCACGGCGGGACTGCTCTGATCTTCGTCGGGCGCGCCAGAAGCGTGATGCCGAGGTTGCTCGTTCGCGGGCTGCTCGGCGCCGTTGGGCCGCGAAGTTGCCTCGCTGACCCAGGCTGACGCGACGATGACCCGTACCCGGTGCGGGGTCGTGTGGTCTGCGCGTGAGTCCGGCTTCGAGGCGGCAAGTCCACTGTCTAGACCGGGCCTCTGGCGAACCATGCGTTCCCCTACGGCCTCGGATGGGGACCCGGGGTGCGCTTGACACGTCGGGGGTCGCGCGGGCGTATCCGTGCCCTGAAACGAATGAAGGTCGGGAGACGCGGAATGAAAACCGCCATCTACAGGGCCTTTCTGAGCCGCCCAGGGGAATCGAACCCCTGACCTATTCATTACGAGTGAATTGCTCTACCGACTGAGCTAGGGCGGCGTGCTGCACAAGGCAGCGCCCACGAGTGTAGCGAGGACGCGGCGCGGAACAAAAATCAGGCCGGGTAGTCGTGGCCGCAGGGGACGGCCACCCGGTGAGCCGGGTCGAGGGCGTTGCGGACCAGCGCGGCGACGGTCGGGGAGTAGGCCATGCCGACGTGCCCGATCTTCGACGACGGGCAGACGTCCTGGATCAGGGTGTTGGTGACGTTGGGGCCGGGCGGCATCAGCGTGATCGGATACGGCGTGGAGATCTCGTCGAAGCGGGTGGCGAGGTTGATGTACCGGATGTTGGGGTGGGTGGGGCCCCAGTAGTTTTGACCGGGCTCGCGTGCGGCGGGCAGACGGTCGGTGATCGAGCCGATCCGCGAATGCCCACGATTGGGCGACGAGAGGCCGATGATCGTGTCGATCTGGGCCGCCCGCCCGGGCAGTTGCGAGACGAGTTGCGCGATGGCGCCGCCTTGGGAATGCCCCACGAAATCGACCTGGCGCGCACCCGTCCGGCGCAACACCTCGCCGAGGAAGTCGGCGACCTGCCGAGCCGAGCGATCCTTGTTGCCCAGCCCGCCGATGTTCCCGCTCCAACTCGTCTGGCCGTAGGTGAAGCTGAAGACGCAATAGCCCGCGTTGGCCAGAGTCGGCGCGAGGTAGCCCCAGTTCGCGTTCTGGTTCAGCGACGTGCCGTGCAGCAGGATCACCGGGTCACGGCCGAACCGATCGCGACAAGTGAAGCGGTTCGACCCGGCAGGTGCGGTGGTGGCCGGTGCGCTGAAACCGGCGGCGATGGAACGCTCGACCGACGTCGTGACCGGATACGGTGCGGCCTGGGCGGGACCGGCCGTGACGACGCCGCCGATGAGCGCGACGAGGGACGCGACGACGGCTACGAGAGTGCTGCGTGGCATGGCGTCATTGTGCCCGGAGGATGCTCGGCGGCGGGGTGGTTCTGTGCCTGCGGGCGATCCGGGTTCTGTTGGTGTCGGCGCTGGGCGCTGACATTGTTGTCCTGCGGGTGGTTTCGACGCGGCTCGGGCTCGCTTCGCTCGCCCGTGCCGGCTCAACCAGCTGGTTGAGGCGCGGGCTCGGCAAGGCGACCGAGCGGCGGGGCTCAGAGCTCGGCGAAGTTCTCCGCGAGCTGGGTCAGCCGGACGCTGTTGCCGGACGGGTCGCGGAAGCCGGCGTCGATGCCGTACGGGCGTTGCTCGGGAGCCTCGGTGAACTCGACGCCGCGTGCGACGAGGTCGTCGTAGGCGGCCTGGCAGTCCTCAGTGGTCAGGAATACCGTTCCGGCAAAGCCTTTCGCGGTGAGAGAGGCGATCTCGTCGGTGAGGGAGGCGTCGATCAGCGGTGGGCCGGGGATGGCCATCAGCACGATGGTGACGTCGTCTTGTCCGGGTGGCCCGACGGTCAGCCACCGGAAGTTGCCCAACTCGGGCATGGTCACGTCGGAGCGGACCTCCATGCCGACCTTGGTTGTCCAGAAATCGAGGGCCACATCCTGGTCGTGTACCCAGAGTTGGGCGCTGGCGATGCGAATCATGTTGTCCACCTGTCGATGTCGTTACCCTGGCGGCGATTTGTCCGGGGTGTGTGACTCAACGCTACGACGGGGGCTCGCTGCGGTCTTCTTCCCGTGTGCTGTCTTCTCGACGCGTGTCGATGGTCCCGGCCGCGAATACACGCGCAGGACGCAGGCGGGCACATGCGCGAACGTCGCCGCGGCCGGGAACGAGGCCCGATAGGCGGTCGGGGTCCTCCCGAACGCCCTCGTGAAACTGGTGGTGAACGACCCGACGCTGGACAGGCCGACCGCCATGCAGATGTCGGCCACCGAGCGATCGGTGGAACGCAACATCGCGGCCGCGCGTTCGAGCCGTCGGGTCTGCAGGTAGGCATGCGGAGACTCGCCGAAGGCGGTGGTGAACGCGCGGGTGAAATGCGCCCGGGACAGTCCGGCTGCAGCCGCCATGTGGTCCACGGTGACCGGTTCGGCGAATCGGACGTCGACCAAATCCTTGGCACGCAACAGATGTCGCGCCGGATGCACGGCGGTCATGAGTCGATCTCGGTGGCCGCGAGGTAGGCACGGCCACGCGGTGACAACTCGTATCCGACATCGAGACTGTGGGTCAAGCCGAGAGCCTTGAGCTTTCGCACATCGAGTTTGAAATCCGGTCGCGGGCGGCCGAGTTCGGCGGCGAGTTCGGTGGACACCACCGCCGGCCGACGTCCGATGAGCCCCAGCACCTCCCGGGTCCACGGGCCGTGCGTGGAACGCGAGTCCAGCCGGTCGAGGCGAGTGGTGAGGTCGGCGAGGTCGTCGTCGGAGAGTGTGTCGTCGGCGCGCAACGCGATGCGCGGATCCGCGCCCTGCCAGCGCAGGCCGATGCGGAAGGTCGGGTACTCGTCGGGTCCGCGCAGGCGTGCGCGCAGCTTGTCGACATCGTCGAAGCCCGCGCGCGTAGCGTCCCGTGCGCTGATGCGCTGCGGGTCGACCCGCTTGACCGACGCGATCTCGATGACCCCGGCCGGCGAGATGAACGTCGACCCGGCCTTGACCCGTGCGGTGGCCCAGCGTCGAAACGCGAGGTCCACCGAACCGTCGGCAACCCGCTGCGCGATCGGCTTGGGCAGCAGCATGACAACGACGGTAGTCCTGCCGGCAGGTCGGGGAAAGACGTACGGTCGAGGTATGACCGGATCCAGTGGAACCCCAGTCAGTGCCGCCGCCGCAACCGAGGTGGTCTCCGACCCCTGGCGCGTCCTCGCCGACAAACTCGTCGCCGCTTACCAGACCGGCTCGATGGTCAAGGGAGGCGAGTTCGTCGCCAGGATCATCGACGCCGCAGAGGCCGCAGGCCACCACCCCGACATCGACCTTCGTTACGGCACAGTGCATCTGGTGTTGACGACGCACAGTGCGCATCAGCTCACCGAAGCCGACGTGGCGCTCGCGAACACCATCGCGCAGATCGCGTCCGAACTCGGGATCGAGCCGTCCGGTACATCGGTGGCCCAGGTGGACATCGCCATCGATGCCCTCGACATCGCCGCCATCCGTCCCTTCTGGACAGCGGTGCTCGGGTTTCGCGATGCCGCCGAGTCCGAGCCGATCGACCTGGTCGACCCGGACGGCCGTTTACCCGGGGTGTGGTTCCAGCAGATGGACGAGGCCCGTCCGCAACGCAATCGCATCCACCTCGACGTCCTGGTTCCGCACGACGTGGTGCATGAACGCCTGCAGGCCGCGCTCACCGCAGGTGGGCAACTGCTCAGCGACGAGTACGCACCGGCGTTCTGGGTGCTCGCCGACGCCGAGGGCAACGAGGCGTGCCTGTGCACCTGGCAGGGGCGGAACAGCGAGCGATAGTGACTGAGAACGGGCCCCTGAGCGTCCTCCTCGGGAATAATCCATATCTGGCTGCTCAGGGGCCCGTTTTCAGTCATTCGCTGAGGTGCCTCGCCGGATGCGGTGTCGTTGGGGCAGGGTCACCTCGCGAATGTCGGCGAGCGTCTCATCCCATCCGTAGAGGGCGTCATCGTAGGTGAGGCGCATGGTCATGTACTTGTGTCCCAACGACTTCCGGTCCCGTCGTCGGTCCTTGCGGTAGTTCTCCAGGCTGGTGTGATGCAGTTTGCTGTCGCACTCGAGCAGAAGGCGCCCGACCTTCAGATCGACATGCCCCACGTCGGGGATCTTGGGTTGCACCTCCACCCGAAAGCCCAGCGCCCGCAGCCGGACACGCACGATGCTCTCGGTTCCCGACTGCGAACGTGAATCGCAACGGCTCAGAAGATGATCAATCCGCGCATCGGTCCGCGGCATCTGCTCATGGAGGTCCGCGATATCGAGGTCGAGGGAGTTGAGTGCAGAGTCGGTCACCGCAATCCAGTCCTCGGCGGTCATGCATCCCGCCGCGCAGCACAGACACAGCGGAATCTCGTCGAGAATCGTGCCGACGGGCAACGGGCGGCCAGGCAGGTGGCAGTAGTCACGCCGACGACCCTGCGCCGCCTTTCCGGCCCGGACATGCAGGGAGTCGTAGCCCGGCGGTATCCACAGCCCGTGCTTGCGGAGGCCGGTGACGCAGCTGATGGCACCGAAGCGCCGGGCGGCGATCACCGCGTCGTCGTCGGCATCGCGGCCGGCATACCAGCCCGATCGCAGGCGCGTCAGCTCGCCGGAACGGACCTTCCGACGCAGGTCGGCGTCGGTGAGATCGGTGGCGAGCAACTCGGCACGGTTGAGAACTCCGAGATCCATGCCATATTCGACGGCCCCCGGGCCGATCAGGTTCCGTGACGAACCGTCAGTGCCCTTCGGCGCGCGCCACCTCGGCGACGGCCGCGGCCACCGCGGGGGCGACCCGGTCGTCGAGCGGGCTGGGCACGATGCGGTCGACGGACAGATCGTCGGCGACCACGGAGAAGATGGCGTCGGCGGCGGCGATCTTCATGCTCTCGGTGATCCGACGCGCACCGGCGTCGAGCGCCCCCTTGAAGACGCCGGGGAAGGCGAGCACGTTGTTGATCTGGTTCGGGAAGTCGCTGCGTCCGGTGGCGACGACGGCCGCGTATTTGGCAGCGACCTCCGGGTGGATCTCCGGGTCGGGGTTGGACAGTGCGAACACGATCGCCTGATCGCTCATGGTTGCGATCAACGATTCGTCGATCCGGCCGGCGGATACGCCGAGGACGACGTCGGCACCGTCGAGGGCCTCTGCGGCGCCGCCGGTCAGCCCGCGCGGGTTGGTGCGCTCGGCGAGATCTTCCTTGAAGCTGTTGAGGCCGTCGCGGCCCCGCGACACGATGCCCTTGGAGTCGAGCACCACGACGTCGCTGATGCCGGCGGCGAGCAGGATGTTGGCGCAGGCGACACCGGCCGCACCGGCGCCCGAGATGACCACGCGCAGCGCGGTGAGGTCACGTCCGAGGATGGTGGTGGCGCCCTTCAGTGCGGCGAGGACCACGATGGCGGTGCCGTGCTGGTCGTCGTGCATGACCGGGCAGTCGAGGGCGTCGATGACGCGGCGTTCGATCTCGAAGCAGCGGGGTGCGGAAATGTCCTCGAGGTTCACCGCGCCGAAGCTGGGGCGCAGGCGGATGAGGGTCTCGACGATCTCGTCGGGGTCCTGGGTGTCGAGGACGATCGGGATCGAGTTCAGACCCGCGAAGGTGCGGAACAGCGCCGACTTGCCCTCCATCACGGGCAGCGACGCCCGCGGGCCGATGTCACCGAGGCCGAGCACTGCCGAGCCGTCGCTGACGACCGCGACCAGACGGTCGGTCCAGGTGTACTTGTTGACCAGGTGGGACTCGGCGTCGATGGCCCGCGACACCTGGGCCACGCCCGGGGTGTAGGCGATCGACAGATCACGCTGGGTGTCGATCGGGGAACGCAACTCCACCGAGAGCTTGCCCCCGACGTGGGCCAAAAAGATCTCCTCATCGGTGATGGGCAGATCGGCGATGCTGGGCTCGGTACACGGGGCGTCGGGTGTTGCGGCGTTGCCATCCGTATTCGTCACGTGCTGTCCTCCTGGGTCCCCGCACCTGCGGTCTGCGGCGCGGAACCTTCCCAGTGTCCCACCGCACCGAAGGCGCGATCAAGGAGGGTGGTCACACGTCGGGACCTGTTAAGGTACAACTTGTGTCTATGTTGAATCCGACGCGCGAATCTGCTGCTGAACGCGTATATGGCGAGGTCAAAGAGCTGATTCTCACCAACGGCATCGCCGGCGGTGAGCTCATCAGCGAGGGTGAGATCGCGCAGCGCTGCTCGGTTAGCCGCACCCCTGTGCGTGAGGCGTTCCTCCGTCTGGAGGCCGAGGGTTGGATGCGGCTCTACCCGAAACGGGGGGCACTTGTGGTGCCGGTCGGGCAGAGCGAGGCCTGCGACGTCGTCGACGCACGGCTGCTGCTCGAAGGGCATGCGGTGCGCGCGGTCGCGGCTCGACCGGGCGCTGCCGACGAACTCGTCGCGCGCCTGCGGGAGAACCTCGATGCCCATCGCGCCGCCGACGCCGACGACATCGCCGAGTTTGCCCGGATCGACGCCGAGTTCCACCAGCTCATCGCTGCGGCCGGCGACAATCGGCTGCTGGCCGCCTTCTTCGTCAGTCTCGGCGAACGCCACCGCCGGATGACGACGCTCAGCGTGCACCGCGACGCCACGATCGCCACCCGCATCCTCGACGATCACGCGGATCTGGTGAGCGCCATCGCCGACGGTGACGCCGCCGCCTACGACGCCCAACTGGCTCGGCACCTCGCCGCCGTGCACGACCTGCGGGAGGCACGCTCATGACCGCCCGACTGTCCGCACTGGGCTGGCCGGCCGTCGCGCTCGCCGTCTTCGCGACCGCGTGGGGCGGCAATGAGTTCACACCGCTACTGGTGATGTACCGCGAGACGTCGGACATGTCGGCGGTCACCGTCGACGCTCTGCTGTTCGCCTACGTCCTCGGCATCGTGCCGGCGCTGCTGATCGGCGGTCCGCTTTCGGACCGACTCGGCCGGCGGCCGTTGATGCTGCCCGCACCTGTCTTCGCCGCGCTGGGGTCGGCGATGCTCGCCGCCGGAGCTGGATCGGCGGCGATGCTCGCAACCGGTCGCGTGTTCAGCGGTATCGCGCTCGGCCTGTCGATGGCGGTCGGCGGCAGCTGGATCAAGGAACTCGGCGACGCCGACGGCGCCGGTGCAGGCGTCGGGGCCAAACGCGCCGCAATGAGCCTGACCGCCGGCTTCGGCGTCGGTGCCGGCGTGGCCGGCGCGCTCGCCCAATGGGGACCGTGGCCGCATGTGCTGCCCTACCTGGTCAACATCACCCTGGCCGCGCTCGCCACATTGCTGCTGATCAGGGCACCGGAGACCCGGGCCCGGCAGACACAGTCCGGCCGCCTGATCGACGACCTCAAGATCCCGTCCGCAGGTCACCGCCGCTTCCTGTTCGTCGTGTTGCCGGTGGCGCCCTGGGTGTTCGGGGCCGCCGCGTCGGCGTACGCGGTGATCCCGGGACTCATGGCAACGCGGATCGCCGGCGTGCCGATCGCCTTCGCCGGCCTCTGCTGCGTGCTCGGACTGGCCGCGGGCTTCGGCCTGCAGTCGCTCGGACGGCGCATCGACCGGCCGTCCGGGGTGCGCGGCGTGGTCGTCGCGCTCGTCATGGTCGCGGCGGGAATGGCGATCGCCGCACTCGCCGCCCACGTGCTGACGGTCTGGGCCGCGCTGCTCGCCGCGGTCGTCCTCGGCTGCGGCTACGGCATGGCGATGATCGCCGGCCTGCTCGAGGTGCAGCGGATCGCCGGGCCCGACGACCTCGCCGGGCTGACCGCCGTGTTCTACGGCGTCACCTACCTCGGGTTCGCGGTGCCCGCCATCCTGGCCTGGATCTCCGAGACCTCGGTCAGCATCGGCTACCCGCAGATGTTCGGATTCGGCGTGGTGGCCGCCCTGGTCTGTCTCGCGATCACCGTCGTCGGGCACCGCACCGGCGCGGATGCGCAGTCGCCGGCGCAGGACTACGTCGATCGGGAGCTCACTCCCACCCGGTAACCTGCTGGTGTTTGATCACTGGCCGGCAGGAAGAAGGGCGCGCGCATGTTGCTGGGGGCATGGGTCGTCGTCGTCACCGCCCTGGTCCTGATCGTTCCGGGAGCCCTCGTCGGACGTCGGATGGCGCTGCCGTGGCCGGTCGCGCTGGCCGCCGGACCACCGATCACCTTCGGGCTGGTCGGCATCCTCACCGTGGTGTACGCCAAGGTCGGCTTTGAGTGGAATGCGATCAGCGCACTGGTCGGGCTGGTGCTCGCCATGCTCGGCGCGTGGGTCTACTCGGCGGCGCTGGGCACCCGCATCGGCCGTCGGCTCGCGCCGGCCCCCGACGTCGTCGACGACGAGAAACCGGCCTGTGCGAAAGCCATGTTGCGCGTGACCGCCGGGGTGGCCGTGGGCGGCATCATCATCGCCGTCACCTGCATCCGACCACTCGTCACCACCGCTTTCGCCGGACTGAACAACATCTCCCAGGTGTGGGATTCCCTGTGGCACGCAAGCTCATTGCGCTGGATCCACGAGACCGGCATCGGCTCGGGTCTGCGCATGGGCGAGCTGATGAACTACGACACCCACGGCTTCAACTACTACCCCAACACCTGGCATGCGTTGGGCGCGTTGCTCTTCCCGATCACCGGGGCCAACCCGGTGGAGCTCTACAACACGTATTCGCCTGCGGTGCTGGCCATCACGGTCCCGCTCGGCGTCGCATCGCTGGCCTACTGGTTTGCCCGGCACCGCTTCGACGTCGACACCTCGGCGGTCATCGCCGGTACCGGCGCGGCGATCAGTGCGCTGTTTCCTTCGTTGCCCTACGTCGAGGTGGAGTTGACATCGGTGCCCAACGCCGTCGGGGTCAGCCTCGCCCCGGTGGCCGCCATCCTGACGATCGGGGTGATCCGCGACCGACGGCGCATCGGACCGGCCGCACTCGCGATCGCCGGGGTCACCGCAACCCACCCGTCGGGCCTGATCCTCATCGCGGTGATTCTCGGACTCTGGTGGTTGTGCGAGGCGCTCTGGCATCCGGCGGCCGGACGCCTTCGGGATCTGGCGACGCTCGCGGTCACCGGCGTTCTCACGCTGGTGCTGATCGCGCCGGTCGTCTACGGGACGATCAATGTCGCCGACACCAATGATCTGCCCTTCTTCGACTTCCGCGTGGAGACCGTGAGCGTGGCGCGCGGCCTCGCACAGGCGGCGTTCAACGGGACGGTACCGCTCGGCGACTACTACCCGGCATGGGCGCTCATCATCGTGACCGCCCTCGGCCTGATCGTGTTCGCGTGGATGCGGTGCTGGACCGGACTGGCCGCCTGGGTGGTGTTCGTGCTGGTGACAGCCAACTCGGTGGTGTCGCTCGGGGCGCTGTCGTATCCGCTCGGCTCCATCGGCGGCTACTTCTACAACTCGCCGCACCGGCTGACCTTTGTGGTGGCGCTGTTCTCCGCGGCCGCCGCCGGGGTGGCGGTGGGTTCGGCGGGAATCTGGGTGGCGCGGTTGGTGAGTGGCCGGTTGTCCGCATCGGAAAGTAGTGACTCGCAACGATTCTCCCCGGCGGTAGTGTCGACGGCGGTGCTCGCGGTGCTGCTCGTGGGGATCGCCGGTGCCGGTGTCTGGAAGTATCCGCAGCACGCGCAGCTCGCGTCCAAGGAGCGCGGCGGCAAGTTCGTCGGACCCGACGATCTGGCCGCCTATCACTGGCTCGCCGGTCGCCCGGACGCCTGGAACTCGGTGATCCTCAACAACCTCGACCAGGGGACCGGCTGGATCTATCCGGTCACCGGTCTGACCCCGATGTTCCCGTTCTACCGCGCCAACGACTTCTCTCAGCGGCAACGCGACCTGTTCTGGGGCGTGGTCGACATCGGCGCCGATCCGCACATCGACCAGATCGTGCGGGACATGAAGGTGCACTACGTGATCGACTCGCCGCCCAGCTATTGGCCGTTCCAGCGCGGGGCCCCGGCGCCCGGGCATCAGGGCGACCCATTCCTCGCGGTGCGTCAGCACGGTGCGCCCGGGTTGACGGTGGTGTACCGCAAGGGGGATGTGACGATCTTCCGGGTCAATGAGTCGGTGTTGGCCGGGGGCTGAACCGCCGAATGCGTCGACGCCCGTGCGTTAGCATCCGAGAATGGTTGTCGAGGCGTGGATCTGCATGTTCTGCGGCAATGAGTATGTCGCCGACCTGCCGGACGTCTGTCACATCTGCGCCGACGACCGGCAGTTCATCCCGCCGGGTGGCCAGCGGTGGACTCTGCTGAGTGACGTCCGCGGGGGGGTCACCGCCGCCGAACTCGAGCCGGGTTTATTCGAGCTGACCGTCGATCCGCAGGTGGGCATCGGACAGAAGACCTATGTGGCGGCCACTCCCGACGGTTGCAACATCCTCTGGGAGCCGCCGGGATTCGTCGGGCCGGCGCTCCTGGACTGGCTGGCCGATCACGGCGGGGTCGGCGCGATCGCCGCAAGTCACCCGCACCTCGTCGGCGCGGCTGTCTCCATCAGCCATGAGTTCGGGCGGGTTCCGGTCTGGTACAACGCATCAGACCGGCGCTGGGTCACTCGCCCGGACCCGGTGGTGGCCTTCTGGACGGACCGGCAGGAGATCGCCGACGGCATCACGCTGGTGCAGTGCGGTGGCCACTTCCCCGGCAGCGCGGTGGCGCACCTGCGTGACGCCGCCGACGGGCGCGGCGCACTGCTGACCGGGGACACGATCATGGCGGTTCCGCATACGCAGATGGTGTCGTTCATGCGCAGCTATCCCAATCTCATCCCGCTGCCGCCGCGGCTGGTCCGGCAGATCGCCGACCAGGTCGGCACACTCGAATTCGACCGGCTCTACGCGGCTTTCGGCTCTCCGATCGAGCATGACACGGCACGGATCGTCGAGGAGTCCGCGCGCCGGTACATCGGCTGGGTCACCGACACCATCACCGATCCCGATGATCCGGGTGCACCGAACACCGGTCAGGCGTCGGGATAGCCGTTCGGGTTGCCCGACTGCCAGCGCCAGGTGTCGGCGCACATATCGTCGATGGTTTTGGTTGCGTACCAACCGAGTTCGGTGTTGGCGCGGGACGGATCGGCATACGATGCGGCGATGTCGCCGGGGCGACGGGGCGCGATCTCGTACGGGATCGGTCGTCCGCTGGCTCGCTCAAATGCCTTGACCACCTCGAGCACCGACAACCCTTGTCCGGTACCGAGATTCCACGTCGACATCCCCGGATCCGCCGTGCTGATGCGGTCGAGCGCGGCGACGTGACCGGCGGCGAGGTCGTCGACGTGGATGTAGTCGCGCACGCCGGTGCCGTCGGGGGTGTCGTAGTCGTCGCCGAAGACCGACAGCTTCTCGCGCCGGCCCACCGCCACCTGGGCGACGAAGGGCATCAGGTTGTTGGGGATGCCGCTGGGGTCCTCGCCGATCTGCCCGCTCGGGTGCGCGCCCACCGGGTTGAAGTAGCGCAGCGCGGCGATCCGCAGAGTCGTGTCGGCGGCGGCGACGTCGGAGAGGATCTGCTCGATCATCACCTTGGTCCAGCCGTAGGGATTGGTTGCCGAGGTGGGGAGGTCCTCGGTTATCGGCAGCTGGGGTTCGGCCCCGTACACCGTCGCCGACGACGAGAACACCAGCGTGTGCACGTCGTGCCGGTTCATCGCCCGCAACAGCGAGAACGTCGTGCCGAGATTGTTCTGGTAGTAGTCGAGCGGCTTGGCGACCGATTCACCGACGGCCTTGTACCCGGCGAAGTGGATGACCGCGTCCACATTCTCGTGGGCAAAGAAGTGTTCGGTCTTGTCGATGTCGGCGAGATCGAAGGCATGGACCGGGATCGAGGTGCCGGTGAGCCCCTCGAGGCGCCCCACCACCGTCGGCTTGGCATTGCTGAAATCGTCGACGACCACCACGTCGTGACCGGCCTCGATCAGCCGGATCACGGTGTGCGAACCGATGTAGCCGGCGCCACCACTCACGAGAACACGCATACCGACAACGGTAGGCGGGCGGCCTGGGCGTCGACCATGTGGCTGCTGTGTGTCGTCTACCACGGGTAGGCAGCCCGATGAACACGAGACCGTCTTCTCTGACGTCCTTGTTTCACGTGCTCTGCCGCACCGCTCACATCGTCATTGCCGCATGGTGACTTCGCGATCGAGTAGTGGCAGGGTGTACGGAGGCCGGTGGGGGCGGGCGTCGCAACTGTTGATGATCGATGACGGGGTGGGAATGCTGATGGCGCGATCCGATGTGTGGTTCGTTTCGGGCAATGCACGCTGCGCGGCCTGGTTGTATCTGCCCGAGGACGCCTCGACGCCGCCTCCGGTCATCGTGATGGCGCACGGTCTGGGTGCGGTCCGGCACATGCGCCTCGAGGCCTTTGCCGAGCGGTTCACCGCCGCGGGATACGCGTGCCTGGTCTTCGACTACCGGCATTTCGGCGACAGCGCCGGCCGGCCGCGGCAACTGTTGTCCATCCGCCGGCAGCTCGACGACTGGGCGGCCGCCATCGCGTATGCCCGGTCCCTGGATGTGGTCGATGCCGGCCGTGTGGTGCTCTGGGGGACGTCGTTCGGCGGGGGACATGTGATGGTTGCGGGGGAACGCGACGGTGCGGTGTCGGCGGTGATCGCACAGTGCCCGTTCACCAGCGGACCGTCGTCGACGCTGGCGATGGAACCGCTCAGCGCGATCAAGGTGACCGGTCGGGCGCTGGCCGATGTGGCGGCGATGGTGACCCGGCGCGCACCGGTGATGGTGGCCTTGGCCGGCGATCCCGGTTCGACGGCGCTGATGACCGCGCCCGACGTGGTGCCCGGTTATCTGCCACTGGTGCCCGACGGGTACCCGTTCACCAACGCCGTCGCTGCGCGCGTCGGCCTGAGCATTCCGCTGCACATCCCGGGGCGTGCCCTGCGTCGGCTGACCTGTCCGACGCTGGTGTGCGCCTGCGACGGGGACACGGTCGCGCCGGTCAAGGCGACCGTCAAGTACGCCTCGCAGAACCCCAACGTGCGGCTTCGGCGCTACGACGAGGGGCACTTCGACATCTACGTCGGCAACGGTTTCGAGCAGGTGATCACCGATCAGATTGCGTTCCTGCGCGACGTGGTGCGGGTCAGTTGATGACCTGCTGGGTCGCCGCGTAACCGGCCTCGACCGCCTGCTTGCCCGGCTGCCACCACGCGGTGTTGTCGCGGTACCAGTCGATGGTCGCCTGCACACCGGATCGGAAGTCGACATACTGTGGCCGCCAGCCCAATTCGGTGCGAAGTCGGGTGGAGTCGATGGCGTAGCGACGGTCGTGGCCGGGCCGGTCGGTGACGAAGTCGAAGGCGTCGGCGGGTTGACCCAGGAGTTCGAGTACGGTTTCCACGACGGTGCGGTTGTCCACCTCGCCGTCGGCGCCGATGAGGTAGGTCTCGCCGATCTGCCCGCGGTCGATGATGGTCCACACCGCGTCATTGTGGTCGTCGACGTGAATCCAGTCCCGCACGTTGCGACCGTCGCCGTAGAGCTTGGGGCGGATTCCGCTGAGCACGTTGGTGATCTGCCGCGGAATGAACTTCTCGACGTGCTGATACGGCCCGTAGTTGTTGGAGCAGTTGGAGATCGTCGCCGCGATCCCGAAGGACCGCACCCACGCGCGGACCAGCAGATCGCTGCCGGCCTTGGTGGACGAGTACGGGCTCGACGGGTTGTAGGCGGTCTGCTCGGTGAACCGGGCCGGGTCATCGAGGTTGAGGTCGCCGTACACCTCGTCGGTGCTGATGTGGTGATACCGCACGCCGTGGCGTCGGACGGCCTCCAGTAGGGCGTAGGTGCCCACCAGGTTGGTGTGCACAAAGGCCGACGGATCGGCCAGCGAATTGTCGTTGTGTGACTCGGCGGCAAAGTGGACCACGAGGTCGGTGTCGGCGATCAGCCGGTCGGTGAGCTCGACGTCGGCGATGTCACCCTCGACGAGGTCCACGCGGTCGGCGAGCGCCCGCACGGTCGCCGGGTTGGCCGCGTACGTCAGTTTGTCGAGCACGCGAATCTCGACGTCGGGACGGGTGGCCAGGGTGCGCAGCACGAAATTCGCGCCGATGAAGCCGGCGCCGCCGGTGACCAGTACACGCATGGCGCCCAACTCTACCGGCGACCACTATTGTGAGCCGCATGCGCGGAATCATTCTGGCCGGCGGCACGGGGAGCCGGCTGCACCCCATCACGCAGGGGGTCAGCAAGCAGCTCGTCCCGGTCTACGACAAGCCGATGGTCTACTACCCGCTCTCGACGCTGATGCTCGCCGGCATCCGCGACGTGCTGATCATCACCACTCCCCAAGACGCACCCGCGTTCCAGGGACTGCTCGGCGACGGCGGACAGTTCGGTATCAACCTGTCGTATGTCACCCAGGAATCCCCCGACGGGCTCGCGCAGGCCTTCGTTCTCGGTGCCGACCACATCGGCGACGACTCGGTCGCACTCGTCCTGGGCGACAACATCTTCTACGGTCCCGGACTCGGCTCACAGTTGCAGGGCTTCGAAAAGGTCGACGGCGGAGCGATTTTCGCCTACTGGGTGTCCAATCCGAGCGCCTACGGCGTCGTCGACTTCGACGAGAACGGGGTCGCGCGCTCCCTCGAGGAGAAGCCACTCGCCCCGAAGTCGAACTTCGCGGTGCCCGGCCTGTACTTCTACGACAACGACGTCATCGAGATCGCCCGCAACCTGAAGCCCAGTGCGCGAGGCGAATACGAGATCACCGACGTCAACGCCCACTATCTCGACCGCGGCAAACTCTCGGTCAAGGTCCTGCCCCGCGGCACTGCCTGGCTCGACACCGGCACCTTCGACTCGCTGCTCGACGCCGGCAATTTCGTGCGGACCGTCGAACAACGGCAGGGTCTCAAGATCGCGGTGCCCGAGGAAATCGCCTGGCGCCGTGGGTTCATCGACGACGACGGGCTGCGTGTGCGCGCCGAGAAGCTGCGCAAGTCCGGGTACGGTGACTATCTGCTCGAGTTGCTCCACCGCGGAAAGGGTTTCTGAATGCAAGTACGGCCGCTGTCCATCGACGGTGCGTGGGAACTCACACCGGTCCAGCACGGTGACGCCCGCGGACTGTTCGCCGAGGCCTTCAAGGCCGACCTGCTCGCCGAGGTGATCGGCCATCGCTTCGAACTCGCCCAGGTCAACCTGTCTGTCTCGGCCGCCGGCGTCCTGCGCGGGGTGCACTTCGCCGACGTGCCACCCGGGCAGGCCAAATACGTGAGCTGTGCACGCGGGGCGTTTCTCGACGTCATCATCGACATCAGGGTGGGCTCACCGACCTTCGGCGCCCACGACACGGTCCTCATCGACGATGCTGACCGGCGCGCGGTCTACCTCTCCGAGGGACTCGGGCATGCCATCTGTGCGCTGGAGGACAACTCCACGGTCACCTACCTGTGCTCCGCGGGCTACAACCCGTCCGCCGAACACGGCATCAACCCCCTCGACCCCGACCTCGGCATCGACTGGCCGACGACGGGCCGCGACGGCACACCGCTGCAGTACGAGCTGTCGGCCAAGGACACTGCCGCCCCCGGGCTGTTCGAGGCGCGCGACACGGGGTTGTTGCCGTCCTACGACGAGGTGACCGCATATCTGCGGTCACTTGCCGAGTCGTGACTTGCGCCGTGTCCGCAACCACCGGGCCGACGACGGTCGGTGTCGTGTTGTGGCACCAAAAATGGTGTCTCACTTGTGGTTTCGATACGCGTCGGGCTCGCAAGCTCGCTCGTCGCTACTCAACCAGCAAGTGAGGCGTCGGGCTCGCAAGCTCGCTCGTCGCTACTCAACCAGCAAGTGAGGCGTCGGGCTCGCAAGCTCGCTCGTCGCTACTCAACCAGCAAGTGGGGCGTCGGGCTCGCAAGCTCGCTCGTCGCTACCCCGCCGTCGACCGCCGGAACGCGAGAACCGCTGCCGTGTAACCGCCGACGAGATCGCGCACCAGACCAGCGCCCAGATCCACCGGTCGCCGAGTTCGGTGCCCATCAGCAACGCGCGGACCGTGTCGGCGATGGGACTGAACGGCTGATACTCGGCGAACTGCCGGATACCGTCGGGCATCGTGTCGGTGGGGACCAGTCCGCTGCCGAGGTAGGGGAGGAGCAGGAAGGGCACCGGAAGATTGCTGGCCGCTTCGGGATTGGGTGCGAGCACCCCGAGGGCGACGGCCACCCACACCAGCCCGACCATCAACAGCAGCACCAGACCGGCCACCGCGAGCCAATCGAGAACCCCCGCGTCGGTGCGGAAGCCGAAGGCGAACCCGGCGGCCACCACGAAGACCAGGGCGATGGCACCTTGAATGATCGCTCCCACAACAGGTCCGGCGAGGATCGCTGTCGCCGGTGTACCCAGCGAGCGGAGTCGGTTGATGAAACCGTCGGTGACGTCCTGATTGACCGCGACGGCCGCCGACACGGTCAGAAACGACGACACGAACAGCAGGATGCCGGGCAGCAGGTAGTTGATGTAGTTGCCGTGCAGGGGACTGTCGGCGCCGATGCCGGCCCCGATCGCACCGCCGAAGAAGAGGTTCATCATCGCGAGCACCACCACCGGCATGATGATCACGGAGAAGATCATCGCCGGATAGCGCCGAAGGCGAATCAGGTTGCGACGCACCATGAGCGTCGAGTCGGACAGCGTGTGGGTGAGCGTGGTGGTCATGATCGGGCTCCTGGTGTTCGAGTGGCGGAGATCAGGCCGCGGCGCGGCCGGTGAGGGTGAGGAAGACATCGTCGAGATCCGGTGTGTGCACGGACAATCCGGTCGCCTCGAGGCCGGCTGTGTCGAGGGTCTGCAGAATCGCGCGCAGGGCGTCGCTGCCGCCGTCCCCGGGTACGGCCAGGACGTGGGTTCCAGCGCGGGTGTCGACGACCGCCGTCGGAAACTGCTCGCGAGCGCGTTCCATTGTTTCGGCGTCGGCGAATTCGAGTGAGACGTGTCCGCCCGGGACGAGGCGTTTGAGTTGTGCCGCAGTACCTTCGGCGACGATTCGGCCTTGGTCGAGGACGGCGATGTGGTCGGCGAGCTGATCGGCCTCGTCGAGATACTGGGTGGTGAGGAAGACGGTGGTCCCACCGTCGACCAGGGCGCGGACCCGATCCCAGACCGCATGCCGGGAGCGGGGATCGAGGCCGGTGGTCGGTTCGTCGAGGAAGATGATCTGTGGATCGCTGACCAGTGTCATGGCGAGGTCGAGGCGTCGCGTCATACCGCCCGAGTACTCCTCGACGCGCCGGTCGGCGGCGTCGACGAGGTCGAAGTCGGCCAAGAGCGACTCCACTCGACCGCGGGCGACCGAACCAGGCAGATGTCGCAGACCGGCGATCAGTGCGAGATTCTCGCGGCCGGTGAGCTGGGTGTCGACGGCGGCGAACTGTCCGGTGAGACCGATGGCGGCGCAGACGGACAGGCGGTCGGCCTGCGGATCGAAGCCGGCGACGCGGATCTCGCCGGCGTCGGCGCGATCCAGCGTGGCCAGGATTCGGACGGTGGTGGTCTTGCCCGCACCGTTGGGCCCCAACAGGGCGTAGACGGTTCCGCGGGGAGGGAACTCCATTCATTCAGATTTGCGCGTATGTGCATGATTGGGAGACGTTCATCCCGGTGGGGATGACGTCGGTGGGTAGGTCGGGCAGGCGGGGTGTTACACGTCGAGATCTTCGATGTCGGGTCGCACCGCGGCGATCGCTCGTTCCAGAAGGCGCTGCGGCACCAGGTCTTTCAGTTCGTCGACGGTGTCGACGACGTGGACCTCGTAGTCGCCCCAGTCGGGGAGGTCTGCGGTGAACAGGCTGCGGACGCTGCTGATCCCGGTGAGGTCCTTGAACCAGTTGCCGGTGGGCTTGCGGTCTCGTCGGATCGGAAATTTCTCCCAGTCCACGTGGTGGACGGCGAGCACGATCCGCCCGGTCCGGCCCTCATAGATGGCTCGTTCGGTGGCGTTGCCGGTCTCGTCGTCGAACTCGGTCTCGTCGGCGAGCGGACGGCCGAAGAAGCGTTTTCGGCGCACGCCGTCGGGGCCGTCGCGCACAACGACCTCCTCGTATCCGGCGTCGCGGTAGTCGGCGGCGCGAACGTAGTCACGCAGCGCGGCGATGATGGCGCCGGAGATGGTGCCGCCGGCGACCTGCTGGGCGCGCTCGAGGACCGGCAGATCCTCGTCGGCGACGTAGATGGTCTTGTTGGGCATGAACCCAATATACGTAGCCGTATACGTATAGGCAAGAGCGTTGAGTCCTCCGGTTTCGGTCGGCCTCAGCTCTCGGGATCGCCCGACGGCTTCTCGGCGTTCTGCAGCGCGATGGCGCGGGCCAGGCGCGCGTAACGGACCTCGAGATCGCGGAACCGCAGATAGGTGGAGATGGTGGTGAATGCGAACGCCAAGACCAGCAGGAACAGGACCAGGTCCAGGCCGCGTTCGATACCGAACTTCTTGGCCACCCACGTGACGTCGTCCTGCCGGAGCATCGCGTACACACCGAACACGACGAACGCGACGAACAACAGCTTCACGCCGGCCGACGCCCGGGCGGTGCCCCGGTTGACGACGAAGAACGCCACCAGGGCGACGATGCCGAGGATCGCGACAATCTGGAACCAGATCACGCCGGCCTCACTTCCTCATCCTGGTGTGGAACAGTCCGTCGGCGACGATGTTGACCCCGTTGATGAGCGACTGCCCCTTGGCTCGTGAGTACTCGGTGTACAGGATCGTGACCGGCTGCTCGGCGACCCGCCAATGGTGATGGTCGATCAGCGCCACGAACTCCGACGCGTGACTCATGCCGCTCATCAGCAGATCGAGTTGGTCGGCGACCGTCTTGTTGAAAGCGCGTAGCCCGTTGTGCGCGTCGGTCAGGCCCAGTCGGCGGGTGCGTGGACTCAGGAAGACGATGGTGCGCAACGCGATTCGACGCAGCGGCGGTACCGAGTCGCTGCGTCCCTCGGCAAATCGGGTCCCGACGATGATGTCGACGGGTTCGGTGCGCAGGCGGGCGATCATCGCCGACACGTCGTCGACCTGATGCTGACCGTCGGCGTCGAAGGTGACGAAGAAGCGGGCGCCCGGCTGCGCACGCGCGTACTCGACGCCGGTCTGGATGGCAGCGCCCTGCCCGAGGTTGACCGGATGCCGGACCAGATGGACGCCGGCGGCCCGGATCTCGGCGGCCGTGTCGTCGGAGCTGCCGTCGTCGACGCAGACGATGTTGGGGAAGGTCTGTCGGGCATGGGTCACCACGTCGCGGATGACCTGTGCCTCGTTGTACACGGGGATCACCAACCAGACGTCGTCGTTGGTGGTGCCCGCTGTCATGGGCTAAACCCTAACCCGGGTGTCGAAGTGACGGCCTCGTAGGCTGGTCGGGTGCCGATCGACGTGATGATTCCCTTCTACGGCGACGTCGCACAGTTCCGGCAGGCCGTCACGAGTGTGCTGAATCAGGACGACCCCGAGTTCACGCTCACCGTCGTCGACGACTGCTACCCGAGTTCGCAGCCGCGCGAGTGGCTCGAGAGCCTCGACGATCCGCGGGTGCGCTACCTGCGCAACGAGGACAATCTGGGCGTCAACGGCAATTTCCGACGCTGCGTCGAGCTCGTGAAGCAGCCGTACTTCGTGGTCATGGGCTGCGATGACGTGATGCTGCGCGACTATCTCTCGACGGTGCGGGCGCTCGCCACCCAGCATCCCGACGCGGCGGTGATCGCGCCCGGCGTCGAGGTGATCGACGATGCCGACCGCCCGGTTCGTCCGCTCGGTGACCGGATGAAATCGGTACTCGCGCCCTCGCGGGCGAGCGTGCTGAGTGGGGAGCGCCTGGCGACGAGCCTCTATCACGGCAACTGGACGTACTTCCCGTCGTTGCTGTGGCGCACCGAGGTGGTCCGCGCGGTCGGATTCCGCACCGGCCTCGAGGTGGTCCTCGACCTCGCGCTCCTCGTCGACCTCGCCGCGACCGGCGCGTCGCTGGTCTACGACCCGACCGTCGTGTTCCGATACCGCCGCCATCGGGCGTCGGTGAGTTCGGTGCAGGCCGTCGACGGCCGACGCTTCGCCGAGGAGAACCGCTTCTTCGCCGACGAGGCCCGACGCTGCGCCGACCTGGGATGGCCGAAAGCCGCCCGCGCCGCCCGCCTCCATGCGACATCCCGTCTGCACCACGCTCAGGCCCGGCTCGGAGCCGCCGTCGTCCGGGTCCGCCACCTTCGCTGACCCGATCGATGGGTCAGCGGGCGGCGCGCAGACCGGCCAGATGCACGACGACGCCGGCCAGCGGCCCCACCACGAGAGCCGCGCCGACGCGCACGGTGACGTCGGCGGGCAGGGTCAGCACGACGATGGAGACCAGGGTCGCCACCCACCAGCCCGCGGCATACCACCGGTGGCCGCCGACGGCGATCGCCGCCGACCCGGTGACGGTGAGCAGCGCCAGGAAGGTGGCGCCGACGGTCAATGCGGCCACCGCACCACCGCCGAGCCGGAAATCGGCGCCGAAGACGGCCCCGAGCAACCACGGACCGAGCACCCAGGCCAGCAGCGACCCGAAAGCTCCCACCCCGGCGACCACCAGCAGCGGCGCGGCCAGCGCTCCGGCGAGCCGATGCCGGGCCTCGACAAATCGGGTGATCAACACGCCCTGAAAGCTGTTCAACGGCACCAGAAGCGGGGCCCGCGTCAGCGTGACAGCCAAGATCAGCGCGCCCACCACGCGCTCGTCGTCGGAGGGTGCGCCGAACAGGCCGAGTTCGCTGGTGAGTTTGATCAGCACCGGGAACCCCATGACCAGCACCGCACTCGCCGCAGCCGCGGTCATCGCGGTGAGGGTGTTGACGGACAGTCGCCGCGCCGGCACGTCGCCGCGCAGTCCGACGGCCCACCGCGCCACACCCGACGACGCCAGCAGCGCACACCACGACACCGAGCCGATCACCGTGATGATCAGGAACGCATCCAGGCCCCACCCGGCGAGGATGGCGATCAGCGCACCGGCCAGCCGGATCAGGGCGTCGGCGCTGAGCAGCGTGGCGAATGCCGTCCACGACGCGGCGCCCGCGAGTGCGCCGCACAGGTGCGCGTAGACGGCGAAGCTGATCACACCGATGGCCAGCAGGATCACCGACATCCAGCGCTGCGTGGTGAAGACCTGCCCGCTCCACAGTGGTGCTGTGACGGCCACCGCAACCCCGAGCGCGAGCCCGATGACGGCATTGACCCTGATCGGGCGCGCCATCAGCGGTTGCGGCACATCGGTTTTCGAGCCGCGCGCCGACCGGATCGCCCGCGTGGTCTCCTGCAACTGCCCGTTCTGCGCACCCGTCACCATGCCGTAGGCGGCCCAGAACACGGCGAACACGCCGTAGCCCGCGGCACCGAGATGGCGGGCGGCGATGAGCAACACCAGATAGCCCGACGCCGCCGCGATGATGGTCGCGATGGTGACCCGCCCCAGGGTGCCTGCGGTCTCACCGGTGGTGCTGCCCGTCTCCGACGTCATCGTCGCCCGTTCAGGCGGGAGTCGGGTACGGCGGCAGTGCAGCGCGGAAAAGCCAGGCGTCCCATAGGTTTTTGAGAGACGTGGTGGAGTAGTTCGCCGCCAGCGCGATGAAATCCTCGGTGCTGACCGAGCCGTACCGGTACTTGTCGGTCCAGCGTTGCAGCAGAGCGAAGAAGTTGCCGTCGCCGATCGTCAGACGCAGTGCGTGCAGCGTCAGGGCGCCACGTTTGTACACCCAGTCGTCGAACATCTTGCGCGGCCCGGGATCTGCGAGCGGGACGCGCACCGGCGTCGCCGCCAGCTTGGTGTAGTAGTGACGCGCCCACTCGTCGGCGCTGCGGCCGCCGGAGCGTTGGCTCCACAGCCACTCGGCATAGCAGGCGAAGCCCTCGTGTAGCCAGATGTCGCGCCAGCGCGCCAGGGTCACCGAGTTGCCGAACCACTGGTGGGCGAGTTCGTGCGCGATCAGCCGTTCGGCGCCGCGATGTCCGTCGCAGTGATTGGCGCCGAAGGTCGACAGGCTCTGGGCCTCGATGGGGATCTCCAGCGCGTCATCGGTGACGACCACCGAGTACTGCGGAAACGGATACGGACCGAACATCTCGACGAAGGCGTTCACCATCTCGAGTTGGCGGCCGAAGTCGTGCCGGAAGGTGGGTACCAGGCGCGGTGGCACCAGCGCACGTACCGGAAAAGGCTTGGTGGCCAACGAGATCTGCTTGTACTGACCGATCTGTACCGATGCCAGATAGGTCGGCATCGGCTCGATCTGCTGATAGACCCAGGTGGTCTGCCCGGCGCGCACCCGCTTGGATTCCAGGACCCCGTTGGCCAGCGCGTGGTACGGGCTGTCGGTGGTGATGGAGATCCGGTAGGGCGCCTTGGCGCTCGGATGATCGTCGCAGGGGAACCACGATGCGGCGCCGTTGGGCTGATTGGCGCACAGCGCACCGTCGGTCAGCTCTTCCCAACCGACCGCACCCCACGGGCTGCGGATCGGACGCGGGGTGCCGTGGTAGCGGATGACGATGGTCAGCGCACCGCCGGGCGGGACGCCGGCATCCGGGGTGATGGCCAGCTTGTTGCGGCGATGGCTGTAGCGGACCCGCTTGTCGTTCACGGTGATCCGGTCCACCGCCAGCGACGACGCCATGTCCAGGGTGAAGCGGTGCAGATCCTCATACGAGGTCGCGGTCAGTGTCGCGACGCCGGCGAGACGATTGCTCGCGACCTTGTATTCGAGGTCGAGATCATAGCGTGAGATGCGGTAGCCCAGGTTGCCGTTGTGCGGCAGATACGGGTCGACGGTGTCGTCGGGGGTACCGAGTACCGGCTGTCGTGTGTTCGATCCACGCGAACCCGAGCCAGACTTTCCCGGCACTGACGATGACTCCGATCGGTCTCGGGGCGTGCATCCACGCCACGGCGGTTACGACTTGGTTGCGGTTGGCGCCTACAGCGTCTCGATCTGAGTAGATCGTCGTGCAGGGTTCGCGCGGTCGCGGACACTCACACTACCTGCCTACGGTTGATCTCACCGGTTGGCCGTGAGGACACGCGTGAAGACATCGCGCGCAAGCCAGGACCTGTCGGGGAATATCCGGACCTCGGTCCGGTTAGTATCTGTTCGGGTCGGACTACCACGCAAGGAGACCAACGCATGGCCGGATTCAGTTCAGTGCCGCAGTTCCTCGCCCGTCTCATCCTGGGCATCATCTTCATCGCGCACGGCTGGCAGAAACTGCACACCAACGGCATGGACGCCACCAAGGCGTTCTTCAAGGGGCTCGACGTCCCATTCCCCGAGTTCACCGCGTACGCCGTGACCTGGCTCGAACTCGTCGGCGGCATCCTCCTCATCATCGGACTGTTGCTACCGCTGGTGTCGGTGCTGCTGATCATCGACATGATCGGCGCGATCTACTACGTCCACTGGGACAACGGCTTCTGGGCGGGCGGGGACAAGGTCGGCTGGGAGTGGCCGCTCGCGCTGATCGCCGGATTGCTCGCCGTCGGATTCTCCGGTGGCCTCGGGGCCGCCGACACGCATCTGTGGGCACGCCGGCGCCGGCGTCGGGAACCGGTGGCCTGACAGCGAACTCACGCAGGTCAAACCGTCTGTTCGGAGGGTATCGTGGGTCCGGGGTGGCCGATAGGCTCTCGGCATGTACTCCGACCCGCGGTATCAGCCGCCGTCGTACGGATCGTCTGTCGGCTACCCCCGCGGTCACGACCACTACGGCGTCCCGGTCATGGACCCGGTCGTCGCAGCGGCCCTGAATCGGCCGTGGCAGACCACGCTCTACGGTTGGTTGCAGGTCGTCGCGGCTATTGCCGGACTGCTCGGTGGGCTCGTGTGGGCCGCCGCGGCCGGGAGTAGCGCCATCGACTACCAGTTTGTGCGTGACGGCGGTCCGATCGTGTTGATCGGCATCGTGACAGTTGCCTTGCTGATCGTGATGAACGCACTGAACCTGTGGATCGCATCGGCCTTCCTGCGAGGATCGCGCGGCGCTTACGTCTGGTACTCGGTGCTCAACATCCTCGGATTCATCGGCACCGCACTCGTTCTCGCCGGTATGGCACTGTTCCTGTTCACCGTGAGTGCCGTCGACTCGGGTGGCGGAGACGACGAGATCGTCGCACTGATCCTGATGATCGCGGTGTCGCTCCTGGTTGCCGGAGTGTTCCACGCGATCCCGTGGTATCTCCTCTGGAACCGGAGCAGCAAGGCGTACTTCGACCGTGAGAGCGTGCAGATCCGCCGCGACGCGAGGGCGTGGTAGCGCCCTCGGTCAGGCGATGGCCAGCCCATCCCGCGTGATCGCGGCGTCGGAAGCGGGCAGGGCGGCGATCATCTGATTCAGCGACGTCAGCACGTCGGTGCTGTGACGCAGTTTCACGTCGTCGATCAGGCTGGGTGGGTCGTAGGCCGCCTGATAGACGGCCGCCGCGCCGAGTAGCCGGACCGCTTGGGCGGGATCGATGTCCCACAGTGCGTCGGCCGTCGTCAGGTAGAGCCGCAACGCGGGCGGATAGTCGTGCAGATGCACGAGCGCCCACGCCCAGTGCTTGGCGACGTCGACGGTGTCGGCCTCCCCGCGGCCGTGCGTGCGCACGTATTTGCCGTGGAGTTCGCTGCACAAGGGCGTGCAGTCCGACCACATCTCGAGCTGCGACGTGCAGCGGATGCAGTCGTGCAGATTCGACAGATATCTGGGCGAGTAGGGCCCTTCCCGGCGCGCGCGGATCTCACGCAGCACAGAGAATTCCGCCAGGGCGTGGGTGTACTCGCCGGCGGAGAGCAAAGCCTGGGCCTCGGCCTGCATTTCCTCGATCATCTTCTGCATTGTCGCCGATCAGCGGTGTCGCCGATGCCCGAATCGCCGAACCGATCCGAGCCGCGACGCACTCGGCCCGCCTACGCTGGAATCATGAGTGACGACATCGGCAGCACACCCGAAGGCTCCGACGGCGAATACAGCCTCGACGACGACGATCAGCTGCAACCCGAGGACACCCTCGACGACCGCGGCGTCGACGACGTTCTCGACGAGGGCTATTCGCCGCCCGACTACGCACCCAAGGGCGCGGTGCACGGACTGACCGCGCAGGAGATGCGTGAGGGAGAGACCCTGGACGAGCGGCTGGCCGAGGAGGAACCCGACGTCGGCGCGTCCGACCCCTCCGAAACGGGCGAATCCGATTGGCAGTCACACGAATACGACTCGGATGCGGAGTTTCCCAACCGTGCTGATGAGGTGGGCGCCGCGCGCGCCGGCCGGCTGATCGCACCGGATGAGGGATCGGGCATCGACACCGAATCCGATGTCTTCGCCTCCGACGCCGGAATCGACGGCGCCGGGGCATCCGCCGAGGAGGCGGCGGTCCACTACATCGACGACGACGAGCGGTAGGTCCTCACTTCGATCCGAGTTGCTCGAGCATCGCGGTGATCGACGCCCGTGCGCCGTCGGAGTCGACGCCGAGCGATCTCAGCTTCTCGGCGACGCCGTCGTCGGTGAACAAGCCGAGCAGTAGATGCTCGGTCCCGACGTAGTTGTGCCCGAGTTCCACCGCGATCGCGACCGTCGACTCGATGACCGCCTTCGCGGCGTTGTCGTAGGGCAGCAGGCTCGTCGCATCCGGGCCGCGGTCCGGGGCGATCGGCATCAGCGGTGCCAGTGCGGTGTGCAGGTCGTCGACGCCGATTCCGTTGTCCCGGAGCACCGCCATCGCCAGGGCGTCGGGTTCGGCGGCCAGGGCGTCGGCGATGTGAGCCGGACTCACCTGCGCCGCGTTCGCTGCGACCGCGCGGGAGTGCGCGGCCATCAGGACGTTCCCGGCGCGCGGGGTGAATCGGGAGAACGGGTTGTCGGCATCGTTGGCGGCGTTCGCGGCCGGGCTCGTCCGGGACACGAATCGCTTCTGCGCGGCCTGTTTGCTGACGCCCATGCTGGCGCCGATCGACGTCCACGACGCGCCTGCTCGTCGGGCCTGGTCGACGAAGTGGCCGATCAGGCTGTCGGCGATCTCGCCGAGGTGATCCGCGGCGACCATCGCGTCGGCGAGTTGATCGAGCGGATCGTCGTGTTGTTTGCGGATGGCGGCGATGAGGTCGTCGAGGCGGATTCGAGTCGGTTCGGTCATGTCGTCAACCCTAGGTTGACGCCTGTGCTTCGTCAACCTTGAGTTGACGAAGCTCGTTCTGTCGGTGGCGTCTGAAGGACTGTGGCGACGACGATCGTCCGCGCCAACCGGCCGTCGTTGACACGTCCGGAACGCGCGGACACGATGGAGACCACGCATCACGACCGAGGATGACGACACCGTCCGACGATCTGCAGCCCTTGCCACGGGAGGAAACCCAGTGAGCATTACCGAGCCTGTATCCAGCACTTCACCCAACGGGAACACCGTCACATCGCGTGGCGTCGACCCCGTCATCTCGCGATTCCTGCGAGTGCGGTCGATGACCGACACGTTGACCAGCAGTCTGTCGCCGGAGGATCAAACGCCCCAGTCGATGACCGACGCGAGCCCCGCCAAATGGCATCGGGCGCATGTCACCTGGTTCTTCGAGGAGTTCATCCTGCGCACCGACCCCGACTATGCCGTCTACGACGACACCTTCCGCTACCTGTTCAACAGCTATTACGAGGCTGTCGGCGCCCGGCATCCGCGACCCGAGCGCGGTCTGGTCACCCGGCCCGGGGTCACCGACGTCACCCGGTACCGGGAGTATGTCGACGCCGCACTCGTGTCCGCACTGGAACGCGGCCGCCTCGACGACGCCGCCCTCGAACTCGTCGAACTAGGCTGCAATCACGAACAGCAGCACCAGGAACTGCTGCTGATGGACATCAAGCACCTGTTCTCCACACATGCCTTCGCGCCGGTCTACGTCGACCGTGATGTCGACGAGTCGCTGCCGGTGCAACCTCTGTCGTGGCGACCCTTCACCGGTGGGGTGTACGAAATCGGCCACGCCGGAGAGGGTTTCGCCTACGACAACGAGGGGCCGCGGCACCGGGTGTTCTGCGAGGACTTCGAGATCGCCGATCGTGCCGTCACCAACGGTGACTGGCTGGCGTTCATGGCCGACGACGGATACCGGCGGCCCGAGTTGTGGTTGTCCGACGGCTGGGCGCACATTCGAGAAACCGGCTGGAACGCACCGGGTTACTGGCACCACGAGGACGGCGAGTGGTCGACGTTCACCTTGTCCGGCAGACGGCCGGTGGTCCTCGACGAACCCGTGGTGCACGTGAGCTTCTACGAGGCCGACGCCTACGCGCGCTGGGCCGGCGCGCGGCTGCCCACCGAATTCGAGTGGGAGATCGCCGCGGAGGCAACGGGTTCGGCGCGCGGCGGGCTCCTGGACCCGGCCCGATGTCATCCCGGTCGCGCCGGTGCGTCGATGGTCGGCGACGTGTGGGAGTGGACGGCCAGCGCCTACCTGCCGTATCCGGGATTCGTTCCGGCCAATGGTGCGGTCGGCGAGTACAACGGCAAGTTCATGTGCGATCAGCACGTCCTGCGCGGGGCCAGTGCCGTCACCCCGGCCGGGCACGAGCGGGTCACCTACCGCAACTTCTTCCCGGCCGCAGCGCGCTGGGCGTTCTCGGGTCTGAGGCTGGCCCGGTGACGGCCGAGTCCATGACCGCCGATCTCGAGACGGCCGCGCCGCAGAACCCGCTCGCGGCCGACGCGCTCGCCGGCCTGTGGGCCGACCCACCGACACTGCCGGTGAAATGGTTGTACGACGAGCGCGGCAGCAAACTGTTCGACGAGATCACCCGGCTGCCCGAGTATTACCCGACCCGCCGCGAGACCGCGATCCTACGTGCTCGCGCCGCCGAGATCGCTGCCGTGACCGAGGCGGAGATGATCGTCGAGCTGGGTTCGGGGACGTCCACCAAGACCCGGCTGCTGCTCGATGCCTTTGTCGCACACTGGGAGACGTGCGCCACCCGGTTGCGTTACGTCCCGGTGGACGTCAGCGACGAGATGCTCGCCGCCGCCTCGGAGATCCTGTCCGTCGACTACCCGGCGATCGACGTGGTGCCGGTCGTCGCGGATTTCACCGAGCCGCACATGCCGCTGCCGGCCGCTGACGGGCCGCGGCTGGCCGTCTTCCTCGGCGGTACGATCGGCAACTTCTCGGCCACCGATCGCACGGAGTTCTACCGTCGGCTGGCGGGGTCGCTTTCGCCCGGCGACTACTTTCTGCTCGGCGCGGATCTCATCAAGGACACCGGCCGCCTCGTCGCCGCATACAACGACAAGGCCGGGGTGACAGCCGATTTCAATCGCAACATGATCGAGGTGCTGCGCACGGGCCTCGACGCGCAACGCCTCTACGCCGACGACTTCGACCACATCGCGCGGTGGAATCCCGTCGAGCACCGCATCGAGATGTGGCTACGGGCCCGACGGGACGTCGCCGCGTACTTCGTTGTGCTGCAACGGACCTGGCGGGTTGCGGCCGGTACCGAGATCCTCACCGAGATCAGCACCAAGTTCTCTCGCGCCGACCTCGCCGCCGAACTCGACGCCGCGGGCCTGCCCGTCGTCGAGAGCTGGACCGATCCGGCGGGCGACTTCGCACTCACCCTGTGTCGTCGCTGACTCCGGCCGGACGCTACTCCGCGAGCAACTCGCGCACCCGCGGGATCACCTGCGTCCCATACAGTTCGATGCTGCGCATCAGTTCGTCGTGGCCGAGCGTGCCGTGCGAGTATTTGAGGTCGAAGCGGCTCAATCCCAGCGCACGCACGGTATCGGCGATCTTGCGGGCCACCGTCTCGGGTGATCCGGCGTAGAGCGATCCGCCCGGTCCGGTCGAGCGATCGAACTCGATGCGGGTCGGTGGCGGCCACCCGCGCTCGGCACCGATGCGTCCGACATAGGTTCGGTAGTGCGGCCAGAGTTGTTCGCGGGCAAGCTCATCGGTATCGGCGACGTGGCCGGGGGAGTGCACGCCCACCGGCTGTGACGGCTGCTCCATCTCCCGCAGGGCACGGTGGTACAGGTCGACGTAGGGCTTGAAGCGCAGCGGCTCACCGCCGATGATAGCCAGCATCAGCGGCAGCCCGTACCCCGCGGCGCGGATCACCGATTCGGGACTGCCGCCGACGGCGATCCACGTCGGCAGCGGTGGCGACTCGAGCCGCGGATAGACCACCTGACCCGACAGCGGGCTCCGCGTCGACCCGGACCAGGTGACCGGTTCTCCGGTGCGGAGCTGATCGAAGAGGGCGAGTTTGTCGGTGAACAGTTCTTCGTAGTCGGCGAGGTCGTAGCCGAAGAGCGGGAAGGACTCGGTGAACGAGCCACGGCCGAGGATCACCTCCGCGCGTCCCGACGACACCGCGTCGAGCGTGGCGAACCGTTCGAACACTCGGATGGGGTCGTCGGAGCTGAGCACGGTGACCGCCGATCCGAGACGCATGCGACTCGTGCGGGCGGCGATCGCGGCGAGGACGACCTCGGGGGCCGACACCGCGTAGTCATCCCGGTGATGCTCGCCGACGCCGAGGAAGTCGACGCCCACCTCGTCGGCGAGCACTGCCTGCGTGAGCACGTTGCGTAGGGTCTGCGCACCGGAGACGGGAGTGCCGTCGGAGTCGACGGTGACGTCGCCGAAGGTGTCGAGGCCGAGTTCGATCGCCGGTCCTGCCGGTTGCTGATCCATGCCTTTCACCCTTACCGGATGAAATCTCGGGCACAAGGTCCTGACTTGGTCCATTGTCGTAGAGATCGGTACGGACGTTTGACATGCTGCTCTGGTCAACGAGCGCCGCGTGCGGCCTCACATCTTCTAAGAAGGAGAACTCCCGTGTGGGACTCGTTCTGGGATTTCATCTGGTACACGATCGTCATCTTCGCGTTCGTCGCTTACCTGATCGTCCTATGGCACATCATCGCCGACCTCTTCCGCGACAAGGCGGCCTCCGGCTGGGCCAAGGCGGTGTGGGTGATCTTCCTGATCATCTTCCCGTACCTCACCGCCATCGTGTATCTCCTCGCAAAGGGCAAGGGGATGGCCGAGCGTCAGCGTGAGGCCTACGCCGACGCCAAGCAGGCGTCGGATGAGTACATCAAGTCCGTTGCAGGGTCGACGCCCGCGCAGCAGATCTCCGAGGCCAAGTCGCTGCTCGACTCCGGAGCCATCACGCAGGACGAATTCGACGCACTCAAGGCCAAAGCCCTGAGCTGACCTTCATTCGACGACACGCCCGCACCGGAACCGGTGCGGGCGTCGTCGTCGGTGCTGAGTTCTGTACGCCCCCGCGGACCGGGTGGACTATCCGCGCGCGGGCCTCCCGGGTTCAGTTTTCGACGGCGGCCACGGGACTCACGTCTCCACCGGAAACGGATCGCCGGTGCGCCCGACGAGATCAGCGACCGACTCGATCACCAGCGTCGGACGGTACGGGTACAGCTCCACCGAGGCTGCGGTCGAGATCCCGGACAGGACCAGGATCGTGTGCATGCCGGCTTCCATACCGGAGATGACATCGGTGTCCATGCGGTCGCCGATCATCAGCGAATCCTCCGAATGAGCCCCCATCCGCCGCATGGCGGTACGCATCATCAGCGGGTTCGGTTTGCCCACGTAATACGGCTCGCGGCCGGTCGCCCGGGTGATCAGAGCGGCGACAGCGCCGGTCGCCGGTAGCGAGCCGCCGGTCGACGGCCCGGTCGCGTCGGGGTTGGTGGCGATGAACCGGGCACCCTGCTCGACAAGGCGGATGGCGGTGGTGATCGCCTCGAACGAGTAGGTGCGCGTCTCGCCGAGGACCACGTAGTCGGGGTCGGAGTCGGTGATGACGTAACCGATCTCGTGCAGTGCGGTCGTCAGCCCCGACTCGCCGACCACATATGCGGTCCCTTCCGGTCGCTGTGATTCCAGGAACCGGGCCGTTGCGAGCGCCGAGGTCCAGATGGACTCCTCGGGGACGTCGAGTCCGGTCCGCAACAGCCGGGCCCGCAGGTCACGCGGGGTGCGGATCGAGTTGTTGGTGAGCACCGTGAATGGGGTCCCGGTGGCACGTAACTCACCGAGGAAGGCGTCGGCGCCGGGGATCAGGTGCTCTTCGCGGACCAGCACACCGTCCATATCCATCAGATACGTCCAGGACATGAGGCCGATTATGGTCGGGATTGCACGCCACCGCGCGGGGAAACAGGGCGCAACCGTCGGCGCACTGACACAATGGTCCTTCAGCCCGGGGGGTCGAGGAGATCTGTCCACCCCGGACGGCCCTGCCGACCGACCTGTGGAGCGGATGTGATCGCGTACCTGAGCAAGCGCCTTGCCGTGTGGGCCGTGCTGGTGTTTGTCGCGACCAATCTGACGTACTTCCTGGCGAACGCGATGCTCGACCCGCGCTCCAACTACGTGGCGCGCAGGCCCCCGCTACCCGACAGCGTGGTCGACGCGACGCTGAGCTCCTACAACCTCAACGACAAGGTCCCAGTGCTGGAGCGCTGGTGGACCTGGCTGACGGGGGTTGTGCTGCACTGGGATTGGGGAAAGACGCCCGTCGGGCTCAGTGTCAA
Organism: Gordonia bronchialis DSM 43247; assembly: GCF_000024785.1. Lineage (NCBI taxonomy): Bacteria > Bacillati > Actinomycetota > Actinomycetes > Mycobacteriales > Gordoniaceae > Gordonia > Gordonia bronchialis. The sequence continues at coordinate 651,695 of NC_013441.1, forward strand.
CGAGCAGATCAGCTTCCGGATGTGGTCGTCGGTGCAGCTACTCACCGCGGCGACGATCATCTCGATCCTGCTCGGCCTGGCCGTCGGTGTGTACACCGCGTTGCGGCAGTACAAGCTGTCCGACCGTGCGTGGCAACTAGTCTCGCTGGCCACGATCAACCTGCCCGTGCCGGTCCTCGGTCTCGGCATCGTGTTGCTCGGCATCTACCTCAACCAGGCACTCGGGCACACCGCGTTCTATGTGTCGGGGTCAGAGAGCGTGGACGTGCAGGGATTCTGGGCCTCACTCGCCGACCGCGCACAGCACCTCATCCTGCCCACACTCACCCTGGTGATCAGCGGTTATGGCGGGCTGCACCTGCTGCAGCGGTCGCTGCTGCTCGACACCATCAACTCCGACTACGTCCGCACCGCCCGCGCCAAAGGCCTCACCCGGGGCCGCGCCGTCCGCAAACACGCGCTGCGTACCGCGATCATCCCGGTCGCGGTGGGTATCGCCTTCGCGATCCCCGCGGTCTTCACCGGGGCCGTCCTGACCGAGACGATCTTCGCGTGGGAAGGGATGGGCCGCTACTTCGTGAGTTCGATCAACACCAACGACATCAATGGGGTGGTCGCGGTGGCCGCCTTCGGCGCGACGGCCACTGCCATCGGCGCAATCCTGGCCGACGTCGTGGTGGTCTATCTCGATCCGAGAGTGCGGGTGAGCTGAATGAGCATGATGCCTCCGGAACCGACCCGCCCGGGCGCCGGCGCACACGACGCAGCGTCGGTGCCGCTGATGGGTGAGACCGGCGGGGTCTTCGAAGAGAGTGACCACCCGTCGGCGCCGATCGCGCTTCGACGGTCGGGTCGCACCAAGATCCTGGCGAAGCGGTTCGCCCGCAACCGGCCGGCACTCGTCGGATCGGCGATCTTTGTGCTGTTGGTGCTGTTCTCCCTGTTCGGCGGCATGTTCACCGAGTATTCGTATACCGACACCGACTTCGCGGCCATCGGCTATCCGCCGTCACCCGAGCATTGGTTCGGCACCAACGACGCGGGCAATGACCTCTACGCACAGGTGGTCCACGGGCTGCAGCGTTCGCTGACCATCGCCGTGGCGGTGTCGGTCGGCACGGCGGTGATCGCGGCGCTGCTGGGCGGCCTGTCGGCCTACTTCGGCGGGACGACGCAACGCGTGATCCTCGGCACCATCTACATCCTGCTGGTGGTGCCGTCGTTCCTGATCCTTGCGCTGGTGTCCAACAAGACCGGAGGCGACTGGCGCTGGCTCATCGTGGTGCTCGTCGCCTTCGGCTGGATGATGCTGGCGCGCGTCATCCATTCCATGGCCCTGTCGATCAAGGAGCGCGATTACGTCACCGCGGCACGCTACCTCGGTGTGCCGGCGATCGTGATCATCGTCCGGCATATCCTGCCCAACATGGCGTCGCTGCTGGTGATCAACCTCGCGCTCGGTGTGGTCGCCACGGTGCTCACCGAGACGGGTCTGTCGTTCCTCGGATTCGGCGTCAAGATCCCCGACGTGTCGCTCGGTGCGCTGCTGCAGGCGGGGACCGGATCGCTGGAGGCCTCGCCGTGGCTGTTCTGGTTCCCGGCCGGGGCGCTCGCGCTGCTGACGATCTCGATGGCCCTGGTGGCCGACGGTCTGCGCGACGCCTTCGACCCGACGTCGACCCGCGGTGGCGCGTCGTGACGGGGGCATCGTGACAGAGGCTCTTGATCACGACGTTCTCGCCGAGGTAGCCGAACCGGGCGAGGTGGTCCTGCGCGTCGACGATTTGCACGTCTCCTTCGGCAGCGAAGCCGGCCGCGTGCAGGCCGTTCGCGGATTGTCGTATGAATTACGGGCCGGTCGGACAACGGCCATCGTCGGCGAGAGCGGTTCGGGTAAGTCGGTGTCGGCGATGGCGCTGCTCGGGCTGCTGCCCGACTCCGCCCGGATCAGCGGATCGGTGCGACTCGGCGATCGTGAACTCATCGGCCGGTCTGACAAGGAGATGTCGCGCATCCGCGGCAACGAGATCGCGATGATCTTCCAGGACCCGCTGTCGTCACTGACTCCGGTCTTCACCGTCGGCGCGCAGATCGTCGAGGCGCTGGCGGCTCATCAGCGCATCGAAAGCCGGCAGGCGTGGGACCGGGCGGTGGAACTGCTCGAGCTCGTCGGCATCCCCGACCCCGTGCGCCGAGCCAAGGCCTACCCGCATGAACTGTCCGGCGGGATGCGCCAGCGAGTCATGATCGCGATGGCGATGGCCAATGACCCGGCCGTGATCGTCGCCGACGAACCGACCACCGCTCTGGATGTGACCATCCAGGCGCAGATCCTCGATCTGCTGGCGACCGCGCAACGGGAGACCGGTGCCGCGGTCCTGCTCATCACTCACGATCTCGGTGTGGTGGCCGGTACCGCCGACGACGTCGTGGTGATGTATGCGGGCCGGCCGGTGGAGCAGGCCGACGTCGACACCCTTTTCCGTGAGCCGCGGATGCCCTACACCATCGGGCTTCTCGGTGCGGTGCCTCGCGTGGATCGACGCGTCGACGCCTTGGTGCCGATCCCTGGCTCGCCGCCGGTGCTGATCGACCCGCCCGATCAATGCATGTTCGCGCCCCGGTGTCCCCTCGCGATCGACGAATGTCGTTCTGCCGAACCGGCTTTGCATGATGTGGGTGGCCCCGGTGGGCACACCGCCGATGAACACACCGCCGCCGCGCATACGGCCGCGTGCGTGCGCTCCGCCGAGATCGTCGGCAACGGCGTACTGGTCGACGCGGCCGGCGCGCAACGGCCCGTGTATCCCGAACCCGAAGTGGTGGCGCGTGCCGAGGTCGTGTCCGTACCGCGAGCGCAACGGGACATCGTGCTCGACGTCGCCGGGATGACGAAACTCTTCCCGCTGACCAGTGGATTACTCAAGCGACGGATCGGGACGGTGCGCGCGGTGCGTGGGGTGTCCTTCGACATCCGGGCGGGTGAGTCGTTGGCCATCGTCGGCGAATCCGGCAGCGGGAAGTCGACGACGCTGCTCGAGGTGATGGATTTCGCTCAGCCGGCAGGCGTCGTGCGGATCGGCGGCGTGGACCCGGCGGCGGTGCGCAAGCGTGCGGCCCGGGCGTTGCGCCAAGACGTCTCGATCGTCTTCCAGGATCCGGCCGAGGCGCTCGACCCGCGCTTCACCGCCTTCGACATCATTGCCGAACCGCTTCGCGCCCTGGGGGTTCCGCGGTCGGAGGCCGCGCAGAAGGTGACCGATCTGCTCGCGCGTGTCGGGCTCGATCCGGTGCACTCCGATCGCTTCCCGGCGGCGTTCTCCGGCGGTCAACGGCAGCGGCTCGCGATCGCGCGGGCGTTGGCGACCGATCCGTCGCTGATCATCCTCGACGAGCCGCTCTCGGCGCTCGACGTATCGGTGCAGGCCGAGATCGTCAACCTCATCCGGCGCCTGCAGTCGACCGGTGATGTTGCCTATTTGGTTGTCGCCCACGATCTCTCGGTGATCAGGCATCTCGCCGACCGGGTGGCCGTGATGTATCTGGGCGAGTTCGTCGAGGTGGGGGAGACCGAGCAGGTCTTCGACGCACCCGCCCATCCGTACACCAAGGCGCTACTGTCTGCGGTGCCGATCCCCGATCCGGCGGCCGAGCGCGCCCGAACGCCGATCGTGCTGCGCGGTGAGCAGCCCAGTCCCACCGACGACATCGTCGGATGCTGCTTCACCGGGCGCTGCCCCCTGTATGTCACACTCGATCCCGAGCGCCAATCCCGGTGCCGGAGCGTTCATCCGGAGTTGCGTGCGATCGGCCCGGCCGACGACCACGTGGCATCCTGTCATTATCTGGAGGTCGACGCATGAAACGTCGGTTGGTGCTACTTCTCACGGTGATCGGCCTCGCGGTCGCCCTGGTGGCCGGGTGTGGGAGCACCCCCGAGGGTGCTCCGGTGAAGGTGACCGGCGCCGACCTCAACGAGCAACCGCGAGACAACATCCGTGATGGCGGAAGCCTGACGACCGCCGTGGTTGAGGTGTCCCCGCAGTGGAACACCTTCCAAGCCGATGGCACCGCCTACACGCTGACCTTGTGGCGTTGGTACAACCCGACTCTCGCGTTCTTCTCACCCGACGGTGAGTACCGTCCCAACCCGGACTACGTGACCCGAGTCGACAAGAAACTCGTCGACGGCAACACCACGGTCACCTACACGCTGAACCCGAAGGCGTTCTTCAACGACGGCACACCCATCGACTACCGCGCCTTCGAGGCCACCTGGAAGACCAGCAATGGCACCGATCCTCGCTATCTGGTCAGTTCCACCGACGGTTACCGCCAGATCGCCTCGGTGACCCGCGGCATCAACGACCGGCAGGTGGTGGTCCGCTTCCGCGGCGTCTATGCCTGGGTCGACGGTCTGTTCAACTATGTCCTGCACCCCAAGGCCGCCGATCCGGAGCTGTACAACAGTGGCTACCTGCAGAATCCGCATCCCGAGCTAGGTGCCGGCCCGTACACGATCGCGTCCTATGATCGCAATCAGGGGACCGTGGTCTTCGAACGCAATCCCAAGTGGTGGGGAAACCCGGGCAAACTCGATCGCCGAGTGTTCCGGCAGATGGAGTCGCAGGCAGCACTCAACGCCTTCCGTAACGGCGAGATCGACGCGAGCGGGGTGGGCACCAAGGACCGTCTGGCACAGGTCCAGTCCATGGACGGGATTCAGATCCGGACATCGGCGACCCCAGCACAGTCCCTGCTCGTGCTCAACATGCAGGCGGCCATCCTCTCCGACAGCCGCGTCCGCGAGGCGGTCCTGCGCGGCACGGATCGGGCCACTCTCGCCAAGATCGAGTTCAACGGGCTGAACTACTCCGAACAGTTGCCTGGATCGTTTCTGCTGTATCCATTCCAGCCCGGATATGCCGACAACGTCGCCGGCGTCATCGACTACGACCCGGAGAAGGCGAAACAGCTTCTCGACCAAGCCGGTTGGGTTGTCGGGGGCGACGGTATCCGCGTCAAAGGTGGACAGCGGCTTCGGCTGACGTTCCCCATCCTCGGCGACGATCCCACGCAGCAGAACATCGTCCGTGCCTACCAGTCGATCCTGAAGAACATCGGTGTCGACCTCAACGTCGTCCAGCGGCCGTCCTCGGACTTCTCAAAGGTGATCACCAACAAGGAATTCGACGCGTTCATGATGGGGTTCTCGTCAAGCGATCCCTTCGGACTGGCGTACTTCTGCCAGGTGTGGTGCAAGGGATCGCAGCTCAACAAGGCCGGTGCCGGATCGCCGGAACTCGACGCCGAGATCCGGCGGGTCGGGCAGATCGCCGACCCGCAGGCGCAGATCGCCGAGGGAAACAAGGTGGAGCGCACGGCTTTCGCTCAGTTCTCCAACCTTCCGCTGTCCAACGGACCGACGATGGTCGCGGTCAAGTCGGGGCTCGCGAACTACGGTGCCGGGCTGTTCTACGTCGGTCCCGTGGAGGATATCGGCTGGCAGAAGTAGTGTTTGCTGGTTGGAGCCAGCCCCCCTGCTGGTTGAGCCGTCCCGAGCCGCTAGGCGAGGGCGCGTCGAAACCTAGAGTGAGACAACAATGTTCGCCACCGCGATGTGTGCGGGTGGGGCTCGCGATGTCGACTCACTGGTGGTTTCGATACGGCGCGCACTCGCTGTCGCTCGTGCGTGCCGGCTCAACCAGCCGGAGGGGTGTTCGGGTTCAACCGGCAGGAGGGGAGGTCGGCGGGGCCGCGGTGAACTCCTCGACCAGCGCACGTTTGTCGATCTTGCCGACCGGTGTGACCGGAAGGCGGGTGGCCACGATCACCTGATCGGGGAGCTTGAAAGGGGCCACGCCCTGATCGGTGAGGAAGGTCCGCAGGGTGCGAAGGTCGGCGGCCGGCGATTTCGGCCCGTCGGTGGGTACCACGACCGCGCAGATACGTTCTCCGAGTGAGTCATCGGGTAATCCGATGACCGCCACCTGGCGAATCGACGGGTGGGCGAGCAGGCTTTCCTCCACATCGTCGGCGGCCACGTTCTCGCCGGCCCGCACGATGGTGTCCTTGATGCGCCCGGTCACGGCGACGTGTCCGGACGGCAGGACGCGTACGCGGTCGCCGGACCGATAGAAGCCGTCGTCGGTGAACGACCGGGTGTTGTGGTCGTCGGCCCGGTAGTAGCCGCGGATCGTGTACGGCCCGCGCACCAACAGTTCGCCCTCGGTGCCCACCGGCACGTCGACACCCGACTCATCGACCACGCGCAACTCGTCGTCGTCGGACATGGGTCGGCCCTGCGTGGTGTGGACGAGTTCACGCGGATCGTCGAGTCGCGTGTAGCAGATCAGTCCCTCGGCCATGCCGAACACCTGCTGCACGACGTCGCCGAGTGCGGCGTCGAGCGCGACGGCGTCGGGCTCGGCCAGCTTCGCGCCGCCCACTTGCAACAAACGCAGCGAACTGATGTCGGCGGGCTCCCATTCCGTTGCAGCACACCAGACCTGGGCAAGGGCGGGGACGAGGGCGGTCACCGTGACGCCGTAGGTCTCGATGAGGTCGAAGGCGGCGTCGGGACTCGGATCGGTTCCCAGCACGATGTGCCCGCCCGTCGAGATCACCCCCAGCATGCCGGGACAGCACAGCGGGAAGTTATGCGCCCCGGGAAGCGCTACGAGGTAGACGTCGGTGTCGACCAACCCGGCGATCTCGGCGGATCGTCGGGCGTTGAACGAGTAGTCGTTGTGCGTGCGGGGGATCAGCTTGGGCAGGCCCGTGGTGCCGCCGGAGATCAGGAAGAGAGCCGGCAGATTCGCGTCGATCCCGTCGGCGCTCGGCAACTCGACGCCGTCCGCGTCCGGCAAGGGCAGGAACCCGCCTGGGTCACCGTCGATGAAGACGTGCGCGAGGGACTCCACGTCGTCGACGAGATCGGTTGCCAGCGTTCGATGATCGAAGCCGTGCCGACCGTCCTCGGTCACGTAGGCGCTGGCACCGGAGGTGCGTGCAAGGTGGGTGATCTCGGCTCGACGGTGCGCCGGTAGCGCCATGACCGGCAGCAACCCGGCTCGCATCAGGGCGAACACGTTGACGACGAGTTCCGCGGTGTTGTTCTGTTGCACCACGACGCGCTGCCCCGGCCGCAGCCCGGCGCGCAGGAAACCCCCGGCACGACGGCGGGTGGCCGCAAGAAGTGCTGCGTAGGTCAAGGTGCGTGGCGGTTGGGCGCCCGGGTCGGTGAGGGCGGGGCTGTCCGGAGACGATGTCGCGGCGTCGTCCAACAACTGCCACAGTGGGGCGTCGAGGTAGCAACCGCGCGCGCGATACCGGTCGATGAAGTCGGCGGGACGGGGGACGAAACCGGTGGTCACAGCTGTCGGCGTCGACTCGACGGTCGGTTGATCGGGCATTGATGGGACCTCTCACCTGTGTGCGTCCCGCAGCGGGTGGGCTGGGGCACACAATTCTGGGGTTACCACGACCGGCAACCTCGGTTAGGGTTACCTTAACCGGTCGAGCGAGCACGGAGGTCTGCGTTTTGTCGTTGACAGTGGGTGTCGAGGTGGCCGCCGCCGCGGCGGGTGATCGCACCAGGGACGATGAGGCTCGTTGGGACTCGGCATCGGTGATCGCCGGGTGGGCGGCCGACGGAGGTTTCAGCGACTACGTCGCCTACGAACGGGACGGCGAATGGACCTTTGCCGCCGGTGCCCGCGCACGTGTGGTGCTGACTGCCGAGTCGATCGCGATCACCGAAGACGGGACCACCGTCGAATCGCCGTGGTCGGGACGCGCATCCACTGCGCTGTCGAGAGCGCTCGGCGCACTCGAGAGCGACAACTGGGATGCGCTCGGCTATCTCAACTTCGACTTCTGCGCGGCCCACCACGACCTGGCCCACCTCGTCCCGTCCGGGTCGGTGCTCGCCCACCTCATCGTCCCCGAGGTCACCGTGGTCGTGACCGCCGACGACATCCGATTCGGACGCTGTGACAGCGCGACCCGAGCACGGCTGACGGCCCTTGCCGAGCGGGGGTGGATTGAACCCACACCGTCGCCGGTCGACGTGCGGACCGATGCGGACGGGTTCACCGAACGCGTGGGCCGCGCCCTGGCTGAGATCGACCGCGGTGATTACCAGAAGGTCATCCTGTCCCGGCAGGTCGCCGTCCCCTATGACATCGATCTGCCCGCCACCTATGCCCTCGGCCGTCGCCACAACAATCCCGCCCGCTCGTTCCTCTTCTCGCTCGACGGCATGTCCGCGGCCGGTTTCAGTCCCGAACTCGTTGTCTCCGTAGATATCAACGGTTCGGTGACCACCGAGCCGTTGGCCGGAACCCGGGCGATCGGGGCTTCTGCCGAGGATGACGCCCGGCATCGACGGCAGCTGATGACCGATGCCAAAGAGATTGCCGAACATGCTATTTCGGTCAAGGCCTGCTATTCCGAGATCGAGTCGGTCGCGGCGCCGGACACCACGGCGGTGACCGAGTTCATGGCCATCCGGCGTCGTGGCAGCGTCCAGCATCTGGCGTCGACGGTACGCGGGCAGCTCGCCGCGCACCACGATCCGTGGCAGGCACTGGAGGCGCTGTTCCCGTCCATCACTGCTTCTGGAATTCCGAAAACACCTGCGCTGGAAGCGATCTACCGACTCGAGGAGCACCGCCGAGGTCTGTACTCCGGTGCCGTGCTCACCGCGTCGTCGGCGGGGCAACTCGAGGCGACCCTGGCACTGCGCACCGTCTTCGCGTCCGCGGAGGGCGCATGGATTCGGGCCGGTGCCGGGATCGTCGGGCAGTCGACGCCGGAGCGTGAGTACGAGGAGACCTGCGAGAAGCTGAGCAGCGTCGCACCCTTCCTGGTGCGCCGCGCCGAGGTGCGGGAAGGTGCCGGGAAGTGAGTTCGCAGACCGACGTCCGCCAGAAAGTGGCTGAGGCCCTCGGTATCTCAGAATACGAGATCGGCGACGCCGATGACCTCATCGAACTCGGGCTGGACTCCATCCGGATCATGAAGATCGCCGGCGGATGGCGCAAACAAGGGCACCGCCTGAACTTCGCGCAACTCGCCGCCGAACCGACCGTGGCGGCATGGGCGGCACGGCTCGACGAGACCCGGCCCGAGACCGCCACATCGCCCGCTGAGGACGAGGCTCACGTGGCGCACGAACCGTCGGCGCAGGAGTCGGTGGACCTGGAGTCGGTCGACCGGGCCGACGATCCGTTCCCACTCGCGCCCATGCAGCACGCCTTCTGGATAGGTCGTTCCGACGTCGCCGAGCTCGGTGGTGTCGCCGCGCACCTGTACGTCGAATTCGACGGCGACGGAATAGATCCGGCACGACTCGGCGAGGCCATGCGGAGGCTCGTGCGCCTGCACCCGATGCTCCGGGCCCGGTTCCTTCCCGACGGCACCCAGCAGGTCCTCGACGACCTGCCGCACAATCCGTTCCGGGTTCACGATCTGCGCCAAGCCGGCGCCGAACAGGTGGCCGACGAACTCGACCGGCGCCGCGAGGAGAAGAGCCATCAGGTTCTCGATGTCGCCGCCGGAGAGGTTGTCGACCTCACCGTCACCCTGCTGCCCGACGGCCGCCACCGCATCCACTTCGACATCGACATGCTGGCCGCCGACGCCATGAGCTACCGGTTGCTGCTCGCCGATCTCGTCGCACTCTACGACGGCGCCCAACCGGCACCCGCGGCGTTCACGTACCGGGATTACCTGAATCATCGTGCCGCCCATCCTGATCCGGACCGGGAATCCGATCAGCAATGGTGGCGTCGACGTCTCCCCGAACTGCCACTCGGCCCGGCGCTACCCGCACGCACCGGCGGTCCCGCCGACAGCACACGGGTCGTCCGCTTTCACCGCTGGCTGGACCCCACGGTCAAACAGCAACTGCTCGATGCCGCCCACCGGCAGGGCATCACCCCGGCGATCGCCCTCGCCGCGGTCTTCGCCGCGACCATTCGCGGCTGGTCCGGCGCGGACCGATTCCTGCTGAATGTCCCGCTGTTCCATCGCGAGCAGATCCACCCGGACGTGGACAGACTGTCCGGCGATTTCAGTTCCTCGGTGCTGATCGACGTCGACGCCGACAGTGCCGATTCGCTGCTGTCACTGGCGCAGGCAATGCAGAAGACGATGCACGCCAACGGGTCCCATGCCGGCTACGGTGCTCTCGACGTCCTGCGTGATCTCGGCCGGCAGCACGGTGAGCACGTGCTGGCGCCGGTCGTCTACACGAGCGCGCTCGGGCTGGGCGAGTTGTTCTCCGACGACGTGCTCGACCGGTTGGGTGAGCCGACGTGGATCATCTCGCAGGGTCCGCAGGTGACGCTCGACGCACAGGTGACCGAGGTACGCGGTGGGCTCCTGCTCAACTGGGATGTGCGATCGGCAGCCTTCCCCGACGGCGTGGTGGACGCGATGTTCACCCGTTACACGTCGATGATCGACGAACTCATCGGCACCGACGGCGGCTGGGACCGGCCCGTCGTCGACGCCCTACCCGCCGAGCAGCGAGCGGTCCGCGACCGGGTCAACGACACCGCCGGTCCGTCGACTGGCCGTGTGCTGCATCAGGAGTTCTTCGCCATCGCCGGACGTGAACCGCACCGGACCGCGCTGCTCTGGGACGGGGGCAGCGCCACCTATGGGGAACTCGCCGACGACGCGCTCGCGGTCGCGGCGGCGTTGCATGCGGCCGGCGCGGGTGTCGGTGATGCCGTCGCCGTGCAGGTGCCCAAGGGTCCGGATCAGGTAGCGGCCACTCTCGGTGTGTTCGCGGCGGGGTGCGTCTGGGTGCCGATTGCGCACGACCACCCGCCCGCCCGACGCGCCACCATCCTGGACACCGGAGGGATTCGCCACCTGCTCGGCGTCGATGTGCCTGCGGGAGTGCCGGATTCGGTCACCGTCATCGATCTCGCGTCGGCGCGTACCGCGGTGCCGCGCGACGCGCCGGTCGTCGGTGATCCCGAAGATGTGGCCTACGTACTGTTCACCTCCGGCTCCACCGGTACCCCCAAGGGTGTCGAGGTTCCGCACCGTGCGGCGATGAACACCATCGACGACGTCAACGAGCGCTTCGGCGTCGGACCCGACGACCGCTCCCTCACCGTGGCCGCACTCGAATTCGACATCTCCGTCTACGACATCTTCGGCCTGTACAGCGCGGGCGGTGCCGTGGTCGCCGTCAGTGGTGACGCCGCACGTGACCCCGCAGCATGGGCGGAACTCATTCGGCGGCACCGGGTATCGATCCTCACCTGCGTACCGAGTGCGCTGGACATGTTGCTGACCGCCGCACACACAGACCCGCTCGGCCTCGGTGATTCGTTGCGCGCCACTCTCCTCGGCGGCGATTGGGTGGGCACCGACCTGCCCGGGCGGTTGCATGCGCTGGTCCCGGGGGCGCGCTTCGCCGGCCTCGGCGGTGCCACCGAGATCGCCATCCACGGCACCGTGTGCGAGGTGCCGCCGACCTCGGCGGTACCCGAACACTGGCGGGCGATCCCGTTCGGCACGCCGTTGCGCAATGTGGTGTGCCGGGTGGTCGACGCCGCCGGCCGTGACTGTCCCGACTGGGTGACCGGCGAGCTGTGGGTGGGCGGCGCCGGCGTCGCCCACGGCTACCGAAACGACCCCGAACGAACCGCGCAGCGATTCGTCACCGTCGACGGAATCCGTTGGTACCGCACCGGTGACCTGGCCCGCTACTGGCCGGACGGGACCATCGAGTTCCTCGGGCGTGCCGATCACCAGGTGAAAATCCGTGGCTTCCGAGTCGAACTCGGTGAGGTCGAGGGTGCCCTGCGCGCTCTGCCCGGCGTGCGCACCGCGGTCGCGAGTCTGGTCGCCGACGGTGGCCGGTCGCTGGCAGCGGTGATCACCGTCGACGACGACGGGCCATCCGATGGGGCGGCCGTGGCGGACGCGTTGCGCGCGGTCCTGCCCGCCTACATGGTGCCGTCCACCGTCGTGATCGTCGATGCCATCCCGTTGACCTCCAACGGAAAGCATGATCGGCGCGCCATCACGACGCTGCTCAGCCGGCAGACGGCGAGAAATGAGATCGTCGGCCCGGCAGGCGATCTGGAAGAGGCGTTGCGTGCGGTCGTCGCCGAGCTGATCTCCCGGCCGGCCGACGAGATCGGTGTCACCGACGACTTCTTCGCCATCGGCGGCGACTCCGTGTTGGCCACCACTCTGGTTGCCCGGGTCCGGGAATGGCTGGACGCACCGCAGGCCGGTGTGCGTGATGTGTTCGCCACCAGGACAATCCGTGCCCTCGCCCGACGACTCGATGAGACGGATGAGCGCCCGGGACGGCTCGCCGAGGTGGCTGCGCTCTACCTCGAGGTCGCCGCCATGGATGACGAGGCCGTCGCGGCCGAGGTGGGTGGCCTGCCCTAGTGGCCCGTGTTTGAAATTCGTTTACGTTTGATTTTGTCGAGTATTTCATTCGCGGGTTTGGTCCACACAAATGGTTCGCAGCGGGTGTTCCAGCTGGTGACGAATCGGCGGATGGCGGCGACGAGGTCGGGAACGCTGGTGAAGGTGCCGCGGTGGATCGCTTGGCGTTCGATGATGGCGAACCAGGCCTCGATCATGTTCATCCAGGATCCGGAAGTCGGTGTGAAATGCACTGTGATCCGGGGGTTCTGGGCGAGCCAGTCCTTTACCTCGGCTTTCTTGTGGGTGCCGTAGTTGTCCATGACCAGGTGCAGGTGGTGGTCGGGATAGGTTTTCGCGACGTGTTTGAGGAACGCGAGGAACTCTTGATGGCGGTGACGCGGTTTGCATTGGGTGGTGACCTCGCCGGTGGCGATGTTTAGTGCGGCGAACAAGGTCGTGGTGCCGTGACGAATGTAATCATGCGTGCGTTGCTCGCAGTGCCCCGGCGCCATCGGCAACGTCGGTTGAGTGCGGTCGAGAGCCTGGATCTGGCTTTTCTCATCGATGCTGAGCACGATCGCATTCTCCGGCGGATTCATATACAGGCCAACAACATCGACCACCTTGGCGTCGAGGTCGGGGTCGTTGGAGAACTTGAACGTCTCGCTGCGCCAGGGGGTGACCTTGTACTTGCGCCACACCCGCGAGACCGTGGTGTGATCGACCCCGACCCGCGGCGCCAACAAGCGGGCCGACCAGTGGGTGACTCCCAGAGATTTCGGTGGCCGCTGCAAGGTGGCGGCGATGATCTTGGACTCGTCAATCTCGGTCGGGCGCCCCGAGCGCTGCTCATCGACCAACGCCTCCACCCCACCAACCCGGTAGCGCTGCAGCCACTTGTCGACCGTCGGCCGTGACACCCCCACCACCGCGGCAATGTCGGCCTTCGCTGTTCCATCGGCTGACATCAAACACATCCGAGCCCGCCGCGTCAGACCGGCCGGCGTCGTCGAAGCCCGCACCAACCCCTCCAACCGTGCCCGATCCCCATCAACCAACAACAGCGGAGCCGCAGCACGATTCACCATTCCCACATACTATCAAACGTAAACTATTTTATCCCCCGGACCACTAGTGTCCCGTGTTGGAAATTCGTTGACGATTCCGACGCCCAGGCGGCGCCGCGCTGCGTTGGCGTCGTCGCAGGTACATCCAGTAGCTGCGTCCTCCGCCGCCTTGCGATGCATCCACCTGGATCGCCGGACTCGCGCAAACGAATTTCCAACACGGGACACTAGTCGCGGTGACCTCTACGACCCTGTGCAGCCGACCCGCTCGGTCCGACCCCGGACCAACCGACCATCGAAGGACGATGATGACCGACGCCATGACCGAACGCCGCAAGCAACTGCTCGAGGAGCGATTGCGGGAGAGGAATGTGAAGTCGTCGAGCCCGGAACCGGTGGTGGCCAATGAGCCGGGTACGCCGAGCCCGCTGTCGGACGCGCAGCGCCGGATGTGGTTCGTGCAGAACCTCGATCCCACCGACACCACGCTCAATGTGTGTGTGGCCTACCGGCTCTCCGGGCCGCTCGACGCCGCCCGACTTCATCAGGCGTGTGCCGATGTGGTCGCACGGCACGAGATCCTGCGCTCCACCTATGGCGTGGACGAGAATGGCGAACCGTTCCAGGTATCGGCCGCGGCCGTCGAATTGCCCTGGCAACAGGACGATCTCCGGGAGCTTCCGGTCGATCGGCGAGAGTCGCAGGCACACGAGTGGGCGCGCCGCGAGTTCGCCCGGCCGTTCGACCTTACCGCCGACATCCCCATCAGGGTGAGCCTGCTGCGCATCGCCGACGAAGAACACATCCTGGTTCTGGTGGTCCATCATGTCGGCTGGGACGACGAGTCGTGGCCGGTGTTCTTCACCGAGGTCAACGCCGCCTACCGTGGTGAGCAGGTGCCGGTGCCGCCGGTGCAGTACGTCGACGCCGCGCTGGGGAACCGACCGGCCGACGACGCCGAACTCGACTTCTGGCGTGGGGAACTCTCCCCGCCACCGGGCCGGGTGGAGTTTGGGCGCACACAACCCGGTACGGCGCGGTCCCGGGATGCCGGCTGTGCGAGCAGGCAGGTGTCACCCGCACTCACCGAGCAGATCGTAGGACTGGCGCGTGCACATGCCACCACGCCGTTCACCGTGCTGCTCACCGCCTTCGAGGCTGCCATCCAGTTCTACTCGGGCGCGACCGATTTCCTGGTCTCGGTGCCGGTGGTCAACCGCGGCGCGAACGCGGAGAAACTGATCGGTTACTTCGGCAACGCCGTCCTGCTCCGCGCACAACCCGAGCCGACCTCGGACTTCGCGGCACTTCTCGACCGGGTGCGGGACGCATCGTCGGCTGCCTTCGCCCACCAGAACGTCGGCCTCGATCGCGTTGTACGAGAAGTGAGCCCGCCGCGGTCCGGGGGTGGTGACGCCCTGACTCAGCTCGTGCAGGTCAGTTTCAGCAGCCGCAGCGCCGCAGGCGGATTCGACCTCGACGGCGTCGACGTGGCCGAACTGCCCTGGCATTCGGCGGTGGCCCCCGAGGATCTCGGGCTGCTGATCGTCGGCGACGGCTCAGGGGGGCTGCGGGTCGAGGCGACATATCAGACCGCCGCGCTGACACCGGAACTCGTGGAGCAGTTCCTCGATCACTACCTGCGGCTGCTGACGGCCGCCGTCGGTGATCCGTCGACGCCGTTGCGCGACATCGACATTCTGGGGGAGGCGGAGCGTGCGCGACTGTCGGCGGCCTCACACGGCCGGCAGGTGGACACCCCGGCGACCACGATGGTCGCGCTCGTCGAATCCCAGGCGGCGTCGACGCCGACGAATGATGCCGTCATCTCCGACACCGATCACCTCACCTTCGCCGATCTCGATACGAGGGCGAACCGGCTGGCGCACTGGATGATCGGTCAGGGCATCGGGACCGAGGACATCGTCGCCCTGCGGATGACCACCTCGGTGGAATTCATCGTCGCCTCCCTGGCGGTCCTCAAGGCCGGTGCCGCCTACCTGCCGATGGACCCGGCCTATCCGGCCGATCGCATCGACTATCTGCGCGCTGACGCCCGGCCCGCACTCGAACTCGACTTCGACGGCTACGGACACGCCGTGACATCGGCGTCGGCGTATCCGGCCACCGATCCCGTCGACGCCGATCGGGTGCGGCCCCTGCGGCCCGCGAACACCGCCTATGTGATCTACACCTCCGGTTCCACCGGTCAGCCGAAGGGAGTGCCGGTACCGCACAACGCGATTGCCGAACACCTGCTCGGCTTCAACGACGAATGGGCACTCACCACCGACGACCGGGTGCTGCAGTCGACATCGGTGAGCTTCGACGCGTCGCTGCTCGACATCTACGTGACACTGACCGCCGGTGCGTGCGTGGTGGTGCCCAAGGCCAACGCGTACCGCGACATCCCGTACGTGGCCGATCTCGTGTCCCGGCAAGGTGTCACGGTGCTGCACATGGTGCCGTCGATGCTCGCCACCTTCCTCATGCTGCCCGAGGCGGCCGACTGGAGCACCCTGCGTCATGTGCCGGTGGGAGGTGAGGCGCTCGTGGGTGAGATCGCGGACCGATTCGCCACACAGTTCGACGCGCATCTCCGAAACCACTACGGCCCCACCGAAGCCGTGGTCTCCTCCACGCACATGGAGGTCGAGGGGCCGCAGGGGGCGGGCGTGGTCCCGATCGGAATCCCCAACCAGAACGTCGATCTCTACATCCTCGACGACGCTCTGCGGCTGGTTCCCGACGGCGTGGCCGGCGAGATCTACCTGGGTGGAAATCAGCTGGCACGTGGCTATCTGCATCGGGCGGGCCTGACCGCCCAACGCTTTGTCGCCGACCCGTTCCGACCCGGTGCCCGCCTGTACCGAACCGGTGACCTGGTGCGCCGCAAACCCTCCGGCGAGATCGACTTTCTCGGCCGCGCCGACGAGCAGGTCAAGGTCCGCGGGTTCCGAATCGAACTGGGCGAGGTGGAGACGACGATCACCGAGCATGACGACGTCGCGCACGCCGTCGTCATCGTGGTCGACGACCCGGTGGCCGGACCGGCGCTCGCCGCCTACCTGGTCGCCGGGCCGGACTCGTCCCCCGACGTCGAGGCGATCCGTTCGTATGTCGCCGGTCGACTGCCCGCGCACATGGTTCCCGCCACTTTCACCGTCATCGAGGAGGTGCCGCTCACCGCGCACGGAAAGCTGGACAAGCGTGCCCTACCCGCGCCGGAAGCGGTTGCCGCACCGGAGTATCGGGAGCCGACGACGTCGGCCGAGAAACGGGTGGCTGCGCTGCTGGGCAGTCTGTTCCAGCGCGATCAGGTGGGTGCCGACGACTCGTTCTTCACCCTCGGCGGACATTCATTGCTCGCGGCCCGGCTGATCACCATGGTCCGCGCCGAGTTCGGCGTGGAACTCGACATGCGGGTCCCGTTCGACAGTCCGACGGTCACGGCACTCGCCGCGGCCATCGGTGAGGCCTTCTTCGATGAATTCGGGATCTCCCTCGACGAATTCGACGGTGACCCGGAACTCGACGTCGACACGGGTGCGTACGGTGCGGCCACAGCCGACGCCGATGCTGCGCCGGCGGTGGGGATGGTGCCGACTCCGCAGACGCGTTCCGAGTACATCCCGTTGTCGTATTCCCAGCGTGCCTACTGGATGCAGCGTCGCATGGAGGGGGCCGTCGACGGCGAGAACGTGACCTATCCGTTGCGTCTCGAAGGTCCGATCGACCGTGAAGCACTCATCGCAGCGGTGAATGATGTTGTGGCCCGGCATGAGTCGCTGAGGACGACGTTCCCCGAGCACAATGCGACGCCCTATCAGCTGATCCATCCCGCCCAGCCGATCGAGGTGCCGGTGGTGGAACTCGACGGCAGCGAGGAGCGCCTCGACCGCGAGCTGGATGCCGACGCCGGCTACGTCTTCGACCTGGCGGCCGAAACGCTGTTGCGGGTAAGGCTTCTTGTTCTCCACGAGCAGGACTGTGTGCTGTCGGTCCTGCTGCATCACATCATCGCCGATCGCAGTTCCTGCGAGATCTTTGCCGCCGATCTGATCACCGCCTACCGGGCGCGGGTGCGCGGCCAGGCACCCGAGTGGCCGGCCCTGCCCATCGGGTTCGCCGACTTCGCCATCTGGCAGCGGGCGGCTTTCGACCGCGGGCCGGGTCGCGAGCTGAGCGACGTCGGCCGCCGGCAACTGGACTACTGGCGCGAGGCGCTGGCCGGTCTACCCGACGAGATCAATGTCGCGCACGACCATCCTCGACCACAGATCCTGGGGCACAACGGGATCAGCACCGCGCGGCGGGTTCCGGCGGAGATCTGGAACCGGGCCATCACCAACGCCGAGAGCGTGGGCGCCACCGAGTTCATGCTGTGCCAGTCGGTGGGGGCGAGTGTGCTGAACGCGCTCGGTGCCGGTGACGATCTCGCGATCGGCGCTGCGGTGGCCAATCGCCTCGGTGAGGCGACCGACCAGGTGATCGGTCTGTTCGCCAACGTCGTCGTGCTGCGCAGCGACCTGTCGGGTGATCCGACGCCGCGGACTGTCCTCGAGCGGGTGCGCAACTCGGCACTCGACGCCATCACTCATCAGGGTGTGCCCTTCGAACGGCTCGTCGAGACCCTGAATCCGCCGCGGTCGTTGGCCCGGAACCCGTTGTTCCAGGTCATGATGCATGTGCGTCATCGGGCGACGCCGGAACCGTTCAGCGAAGACGGTTCCACCACGTTCCGGGACGTCGCGAAGTTCTACGAGGTCTCGTTCATGGACTTCCACTTCGACTACACCGTCGACGTCAACGGAGACCTCATCCTGCGGATCGTCGTCAACCCCGACCTCTACGACGCCGCGACCGGCGAGGTCTTCGCCGATGTCACCGTGGGCGTCCTCGAGGCCTTTGCGAACCGGGTCGACGCGCCTCTGAGCGCACTCGACGTCCTTCCGGACGGCTGGGACACGTCCCGCTGCGTCGTCAAACATGCTTCGGCGACGCCGGATTCGGCAGGACCCGAGTTGTCTGCCGACACCCCGGTGACCGAGACCGAACGCACGCTGATCGCCCTGCTGGAGGAGCTTCTCGACATCGAGGACGTAGAACGTGAAGATGGCTTCTTTGCGCTCGGCGGGGACAGCGTGATCGCGATTCAGTGGGCAGGCCGCGCCGCAGCTGTCGGGCTGCCACTCACCCCGCAGATGGTCTTCGAACACTTCACCATGTTCGAACTGGCCGCCGCCGTGGACGATGCCATCGCCAACCCGCCCGAACCCGACGGGACCTCCGATGAGACCGCGCCCGCCGAATCCGCACCCATGTCGGTCTCCGGTTTGGGTGACGATGCCCTTGCCGCACTGAAGGATTCGTGGGCCGCCCGAGGGTGACCCAAGTCCGGTTCTCCTCTGTTGGTTGAGCCGCGACCGCTGTTGGTTGAGCCGCGACCTCTGTTGGTTGAGCCGCGACCGGCGAGCGTAGCGAGACGGCTGCGCGTCGAAACCCGTAGTGAGACAGCTGTATTCGCGCTACGGGATGTCGGTGGGTGCCGACATCGTTGTCTCGCAGGTGGTTTCGACACGCGGCGGACGTCGCTTCGCTCGTCCGTCGCGGCTCAACCAGCAGGATGGGCGGTCGGCTCAACCAGCGGGGGTGGGTGGCCGGCTCAACCAGCAGGCCGGGCGGACGCTCAGCGTCGAACCGGCTTGATGATGCTCAGGTTGCCGGCCTGGTGCTGCGTTCCGTAGACGGTGCCCGTCCGTGGGTCGACGACGATGCTGTGGATCGGTGCGTTGACCGGCACGGTGGTGATGACCTGGTTGGTGTCCAGGCTGATCACGGTGAGCGAACGCTTCTGCAGGTTGGACAGGTAGATGAGGCGGCGCTGTGCGTCGATCGCGAGCTTGTTGGGTGAGCCGTTGGTCTCGATGGTCTTGATGACGCGCAGGGTCTGCGGGTCGATGACGAGGACCTTGCCGGTGTCGAAGCTACCGGCGTAGATGCGGCCGGTGACCGGATCCACCTTGGGGCGTGCGTTCGCCGGGGTGGGGATCTTCTTGATGATGGTGTTGGTGCGGATATCGAGGACCGCGAGGTAGTTGTTGCGCTTGTCGTTGTCGGCGTTACCGATGTAGAGGCGGTGCCTCGCGGTGTCCAGGTCGACGAAGGACGGTGCGAACGTGGGGATACGCCGGATCTCGCGGCGAGTGTTGGTGTCCACGATCGCGAGTTGGTTGATGTAGTTCAGTGCGACGTACGCGATGCCGTTGGCCTCGTTGATGGCGATGCCCATCGGATGGCCGCCCGGTACCGAGATGAGGTTCGCGGGGCCCGTGGTGCGGGCATTCATCGGGAAGATGCTGATGCCGTTGGCGTGCGAGTTGGACGTCACCACCCGGTGGCGTTTGGTGTCGAGGGCGATGCCGTCGGGAACCTGGTTGATCGGCATCAGCGGGACCGGACCGGCGTAGAGCACGCCCAGGGGCTGACCGGCGAAGGAGATGGTTCGCGTGGTGCGGCGCGTGTCGATGTCGAAGACGGCGACCTTGGGATTGGTCGGCTTGGTATTGATGCTGAAGTTGGTTCCGCCGCGGGACCCGATGGCCGAGTCGGCGTCGGTGATGAACAGATCGTGCGAGCCACTGTCGAGTGCGAGTTCACTTCCGCTCTTGAGCCCGGCGGGCGCCGAGGAGACCGTGAAGGTCCAGCCCGATGTCGGCGCGGCATGCGCCGCAGCCGGTGCGACGAGCGCGAGCGTGGTCGCGGTGGCGACCGCCGCGACTCCCATGACGTTGCGGACACGGTTCAGGTGCATTTTCATATACCGGATGCTAGCTGTTGCTGGCCATGAGGTTGTTGACGGCGTCGCACCGACTACGGATCCCTCCGATCCGCTGCCTTGGAGGTGGCGTCTTAGGCGAACGCTTGCCGAAGGGGGGCCGCGTCTCCGCGGAGTTCTCCTGCATCGAGCGCTTGGTCGGTGGTGAGAGCGCCGGCGACGAAGCCGACAACGGTATCGGCCTCGGCCGCTAGGACGGTGTTCGGTCGATTCTTGTCACCGATCCGCGCGCTCGGACCACCCTCGTCGATGCGGAGAACGATGAGCAGACCCTCCACCTCAAAGCCGATCTCGACGGGCGGCGCTGCCGTCCTCCCGTGGAGAATGGCGGGCAGGGCGAGCGTCAGCCACCGGGGCCGGAACTCGTCATCACCGCGCCCGGCGGCCAGCAGAGGCACGCCCCACCGGCCCAGGGCCTCCATCGGCTCCTTGAGCTCCGTGCCCCATCGCGTCAGTCCGTAGACGACGCCTGTGTCTCCCAGCGCTCGCTCCACAACGCCGGTCTCCTCCATCGTCCGCAACCGCTCGGCGAGGAGGTTGCTCGCCACGCCCGGCAGGGATGCTTTGAGCTCGCCGTATCGCAGGGGTCCGGGCAGCAGCTCGCGCACGATCAGGAGGTTCCAGCGGTCTCCGACGACGTCGAGCGCGCGCGCCAGCCCGCAGAACTGACCGTAGGATCGACGTGATGATGCACGATTGACATTTTCAACCATGCTTGATGGTATCAATGTACCGTCGTCGTTGCCAGGGCTGTCCGTGCTCCGGCCGTCAAGGAGGTATGAGCATGGAGATCAGCTGGATTGGTGTGCTCCTCGCGTTCGTCGCGGGGATGGTCGTCGCGATGGCCTGGTACTCAAAGGGAGCCATCGCGGACGCCTGGGAAGGACTCACGGGCATCACACCGGAGAAGAACAGACCCGTCCGAACACGGAACCTCGTCCTGCTCGCCGTGTCCAACGCGGCGACCACTTTCGGACTGGCGTTCGCCGTCGGGCTCACGTCGGCGGCCACCGGCAACGACTCCGTGTGGCTGGCGGTGGTGGTTGGGTTCGTCGCCTGGCTGACGCTGTCCGCATCGACTCTTCTCCAGCACAACTCGTTCGAGCAGAAGCCTCTGAAGCTGACGATCATCAACACCGGCTATCAGCTCGCGCTATTCCTGGCGATCACGCTTGTGCTGGGTCTGTTCTAGGCAGGTCGATCCATGACGGGACGATGGGCACGCGCAGCCACAAGAATGCGCCACTCACGCCCGAGGGTCGCCGACGTCTCGTGGAGCGATGCCGCACCCGGCCGATCGCGCACGTGGCGGCCGAGATCGGCATCTCGCGGGCGACCGCATCGAAGTGGGTGAACCGCTACCGGAAGTTCGGCGAACTCGGGCTGCTTGATCGCTCGTCTGCTCCGGTCCGACAGTCAACCGCGACACCCGGCCAGACGGTGGCGAGGACCGAGCAGCTACGACGCGAGAAGAAATGGTCGGCGTCCCGCATCGCATTCGAGCTTCACGCGGACGGCACCACCGTCAGTCGGCGCACGATCACCCGCCACCTGGCTCAGCTCGGCTTGAACCGCCGTCGGTTCATCGACCCCAACGGCGAGAACCCGAGAGATCAAGACCATCACCGCCAAGCATCCCGGGCACATGGTGCACCTGGACGTGAAGAAGGTCGGGCGCATCCCCGACGGCGGCGGCTGGCGAGTGCACGGGAAGAACAGCCCCGAGGCCAGGGCCGCCGCCCGCGCGAAGACCCGCGGCGCGCGAGCGGGATACGCATACCTACACTCTGCGATCGAAGCAGGCGGCTCGAGGAGCAGTGCGGTCACTCTTTGATCGCGACGAGGAGGCGCTGCTCGAGCAGGGTCAGCGGGTGGCCCGGCCGGGGCAGGGTGACCGCCGGCCGCAGTCCCGCTGCCCGTAGTTCGTCGGTCCATTCGTCGTCGGTGAGGAAGATCCGGCGGCCGGCGCGGACGTCGTCGGCGCCGGCGTGTGGTTGACCCACCGCCGGGGACATCAGGAACTGCACCGAGGTGAGCAACTGTGCGTAGGCACGCGTCGACTCGATGATGACCACGGCACCGCCGGGGTCGAGGAGGTCGTGCAGTTCGGTCAGCGTCCGCCCGATGTGGTGCGCATTGTGGAGCACATTCGACGCGATGACGATGTCGTAGCGCGCGGAAGACGCGGACAGCGCGCGGAGATCGGCGTTCATGTCCAGCAATCCGTAACGCATCCAACCGAATCCGGCGTAGTGCTCGCGGGCGGCCGACAGGAAGAACTCGGAGACGTCGGTGAAGTGGTAGTCGAGGGGCACGCTCAGCTCGGCCAGCCCGTCGACGACGTCGGTGGTGGTGCCACCGACACCGGCGCCGAGTTCGAGGATGCGCACCGGCTGTCGACGCGCGCCGATGGTGCCGGTGAGGTCGACGACGGCGGCACGCGCCGCCCGGTTCAGGTAGGCGCTCACCAGGTTCTCGCGGTAGGCCGCCTCGGCGGTGTCGGTGCCGCCGCCGACGAACAGCAACTCCTGCACCCGCATCTCGTCTCGGGCGAGGGCGGTGAGGTTCTCGTTGCAGCCGCGCAGGAACTCGGCCAGCACGGGCCGGTATCCCATGACCGCGCAGACCTTTTCCAAGTCGGTTTCCTCGGGCGGGGGTACCGATTGCGCGATCCGGTACCGATCCTCTGCGGTGCGGACGAGGACGCCGGCGGTCTCCAATGCGAGCAGCCACTGCCGCAGCAGCCAGTGATGGCGTGGTGCGAATCCGAGGCCGGCGGCGATCTCGTCGGCGCTGCGGGCGTCGGCGCCGGTGAATGCCGGGCGAAGCGCCCGCAGCATGGCGTCGAGTCCGATGCGGTCGATGTCGACGCGGGCGGCCTGCACGCGGCGATAGTCGACGGTGTCGGGCACGAGCCGCTCGGCGACCGTCTCGGTGTGTTCGGCGAGGGACGTGCCCGCCTCGGGTGGCGGCGCGGGTTGTCCGACTGCCGGTTTCGGCGGTGGCGGGCCGGCAGCCGCGAGACTCGGTGCGGTGGCGGTGAGGGCGGCTCGATCGCCGAGGAGTGCGATGACGTCGTCGAGGCTGGCACCACCGACGAGTTCGGTGACGGGGAGTTCGTAGCCGAATTCCTCGGTGACCTTGCGTCGCAGGTCGAGTGCCTGCAGGGAGTCCAGGCCCAGCGCGACCAGTGGTCGCGTCGTGTCGATGGCGTCGACGTCGGTCGCGCCGATGACCTCGGCGACGAGTGCCGGAATCCGCTGTCCCGGTGACACCGTCGGTGCGGTTGTCGCGGGACCCGTCGTGGGCCACGTGGGCTCGCTGCTGTTGGATTCGGTACTGACCGGAGTCGCGGCGTGCTGTCCGAGGAGCGCGGTGACGTCGTCGAGGCTGGCGCCGCCTACGAGTTCGGTGACGGGAAGCTCGTAGCCGAACTGCTCGGTGACCTTGCGTCGCAGGTCGAGTGCCTGCAGGGAGTCCAGGCCCAGCGCGACCAGCGGGCGGGTGGTGTCGATGGCGTCGACGTCGGCGGCGCCGATCACGTCGGCGACCACCGCCAACGCTGCGGTACGTAGGTCCCGAACGGGTTGCGGTGCTGCGGGTCCGGGGGTGGAGTCGGCGGCCGGCCGAGTGGATGGTCGTGGTGGTGCGGGTTCAGCCGACGCGAGGTCGGACAGCAACGGTCCGTACCCGAAGTCGCGGAGGACCTCGTGTCCGCGCTGCCAGTCGAAAGCGGCGACGATCGCGTTGTGGCGCACCGCGAGTCCGGCACGGATGGCGGATTCGGACGGCATCGTCCGGTAGCCGACGGCGGCCAGGGTGGCAGCGTCGGCCGCCCCCGAGCCGTCGTGAACCGCCCACTGACCCCACTGCACGGATGCGCAGTCGACGCCGTCGGCACGCAGAGCCGTCGCCACCGCGTCGAGCATGCGATTGGCCGCGGAATAGACGATGGTGCCCCGCCCGCCGATCGTCGCGGCGAACGACGAGCACAGCAGGACCCGCACGTCGTCGGAGGTGGGCACGGCGCCCAGGATGCGGTGCACGCCAGCCACTTTCGCGTCGCACAGCCGTGACACGACGTCGCCGGTGATGTCCTCGAGACCGATGCCGCCGGTGCCGGGTGGCAGGTCGGCGGCGGCGTGGATCGCCACGTCGACCGGTGCGTCGGCCAACGATTCGCCCAGGGCCCGGACCTGGGCGTCGTCGGTGATGTCGCAGCGCTGGACGACGACCTCGGTTCCGTTGCGCCGCAGAGCATCCAGCCGACGCTGCACCTCGGGGGTCGCGCCGCGTCGGCTCACCAGCGTCAGCCGCGTAACACCCTGGGCGGCAAAATGATCGGCGAACTCCAGGCCGACCTTACCGGTGCCACCGGTGATCAGCACATGTCGGCCGGCGGCCGGGGTTTCGGCGGTGGCCGTGTCGTCGGCGGGTGTGAGTCGTTTGACGAACAGATCCTTGCCGCGTAGCGCGATGTCGGGTTCGCGGGCGATGTGCAGGGCCGCCACGATCTTGTCGGCGACGGCCGCATCCACGGTGCCGGTCTCGAGGAGAGCCGGATCGAGATCGAGATGGCCGAAGGACGCGTTCGGGTACTCCGCACCCAGACAACGGAATCCGGCCGCGATACCGGCCGCCCCGATCTCGGGTGACTCGTTGTCCGTCACGGCCTCACCGCCGACGGTCACCAACCAGTGGTCGCGCGGCGGGTCAGCCGCCGACCACCAGCGGCGCTCACCGAAGAAGTCGGCGGCCTGCCCGATCGCCTCCCGTGTACGCGCGTCGGCCCGCGGCTCACGCGCACCGGCCGGTCCCAGCACGACCACCGTGTCGACGCCGTCCAACAGCGTTGCATCATCCGATGATTCGGCTGCGACATCGATCCGACGCGCCGCGGCGCCGAAGTCAGGTGCGTGCTCGACGATTGCGTCGGCGAGCCCGGGGAGTGCACCGAGATCGACGATGCCCATCGTCTGCGGCGCCACCATGGATCGGCGGGGGATGCGGACCCACCGCTGCGCCACCGTCATCGTCGGATCGGGTACGGCGGCGGGCGTCGCAGGCGCACTGGTCCCGGCGTGCGGCGGCGAGACCTCCGGCCGGTTCGTCGCATAGGTCATCCACAGGAACGAATCGTTGGTGATCGTATGCGGAAAGTCGGGAAGCGGCAGCGCAGCAGACCCGCGGGCGGTGTCGTCCTCGACGAGGAGACTCGTCCAGTCGAAGTCGAGGTCGCCGACCGCGATCAGCACGAGGTTCCGGGCGATGACCGACATGTCCTCCGCCTGGCGCCGCGATGTCCCGACCACTGTTGCCGTCGCGTCCGCGATCGACTCGAGCGTCTCGCCGATCGGCAGCTGCAGCGTCGGGTGCTCGGACAATTCCACGAATGTGTTGGCGCCCAACGCAACGGCACGCGCAACAGCCTTGTCGAATCGGACGACGTTGCGCAGATTCCAGAACCAGTACTCGCCCAGTGGAAGATCGGGGGTGATCTCCTCCCCGAGTGTGGAACCGATGCAGGTGATCGGGGTGGCGGTGAAACCCTTGTCGCTCAGGCGTTCACCCGTGGCGTCCAGGATGGTGCGGGCGACCTCGTGCATGACGGCGGTGTGCGCCGGGTAACGGACGGCGATGACGCGGCTGAATCGCCCGGCCTCCGCCAGTTGGTCGACGACGCTGGTGATGATGGGCGTGTCGCCGGACACCCCGGTCATCCGCGGCGAATTGATCACCGAGATCTCCGCCCACCCGGACCGCCGGGCCAGCAACGATTCCGCCTCGGCGCGGTCGGTATCGAGGACGGCCATCGAATATTGTTGTGAGGCAGTGGTGTCGACGGATCGCGCGCGGGTGGTCAGTACGGTGATCGCGTCGTGCAGGTCCATCACGCCGGCGACATAGCACGCGGCGATCTCGCCCTGGGAATGCCCGACGACGATCTCGGGCACCACACCGAAGGAGCGCCACATCGCCGCGAGCGCAGCCATCTGCATGAACAACGCGGGCTGTATCAGCGCAGCGGTGTCGTCGGCGGATGTGTCGCGATCGGGATCGTCGTCGAGGAGATACGACCGCGGGGAGCACCCGGCAACTTCCTCGAAGACCGCGTGGAGACGTTCGACCTCCGCGGCGAAGGCCGCGCTGTGCCGGTGATACAGCGCACCCATACCGGGCCGCTGTCCGCCCTGCCCCGGAAAGACCAGGGCGATGCGCGACCGCCGCGCCGGACCGTCGGAGCGTACGACGGCCGGGTGGTCGGTTCCGGTGGCGACGGCCCGCAGTCCCTCGACGAGCGCGGCAGCGTCCCGGGCCGACACCAGCGCCCGGAACCGCCGGACTGGCCGCGATCGAAACAGCATGCGGCTCAGCTGATCCGGGCTGACATGCGGCGCCCGGGTCAGATAGTCGGCGAGGGATGCGCCCTCGGCCCGCAACAGCGCAGGGGTGTCGGCGGACACCACTACTGGACTCGTTCCGTCCGGGAGTCGCAGGGTGGCCATCGTGGTCCTCACCGGCGGGCGGGGGTGGCCGCGTCAGCCACGAGCAGGTCGGCGACGTCGCGGAGATGGTCGTTCACATAGAAGTGCCCGCCGTCGAAGACGGTCACCTCCACATCGGGGCTGTGGTTGCGCCACGCGTTCAGATCGGCGAGGCCGACGAGCGGATCGGAGTCCCCACCGAGCGCGTGAATCCGGGTGGAGATGCGCACATCCTGCGGACACCGGTATGCGTCCGCGGCGGCGTGGTCGGCTTTCAGGACCGGCAGGGTCAGGCGCATGAGTTCGCGGCTGGCGAGGACGTCGGCACCGGTACCCTCCAGGCTCGCAAGATGATCGAGGAGCTCCTCGTCATCGGTGGGGGCAGGCGGCCGGAACGCGCCCCGGGACGGTGCCACGGCGGCCGAGATCGTCGCCTGATGCTGCGGCAGACCGGCCGCCTCGGCCAGACGCGCGAACTCGAAGGACGTCACCCCGCCGAGGGAATGCCCGAAGGTCATGAACGGGACACCGTTGTTGTACTCCGACGCCTCGAACTCGGTGAAGGCGCCCGCAGCGATGTCGGCCAGATCGGTCATCGGGGGCTCCGCGACCCGATCCTGCCGTCCCGGGTACTGAAAGACGATCACGTCGAAGTCCGTGGACAGCAGTTTGGACAACTCACGGTACGTCGACGCCCCTGCCCCCGCATGCGGGAAGATCAGCATCGGAGTGGTGACCTCGGGTGATGTCTTGTGGAACTTACGAATCCAGCCGGGCTTGGCCATCAGGAACTCCCTTTCTCACCCATCTCAGGGCTTGTTCTTCTCGAATGCCGAGGCCACCGCGGACACATGGGTCCGCCACAGCCGGGCCAGGTCATCGATCTGCTCCGCGTCGAACAACACCGAACTCCACCGCCAGGTGGTCACCAGTTGTGGGCCGTCATCACCGGCCTGCACGGCGGTGACCAGATTGAGCGGAAAGCGCAGTGTCAGATCCGGTTCCGGAGACGACGGGATGGCGTTGCTCAGTTCGGGATCGGTGACCGGTGACCAGTCGCCGCCGGTGCCGAGCCCGAGGTCGAAGCGGCCCAGATAGTTGAACTCGACCTGCGGCTCGGGCGCCGAGCACAACGACTCCACCCCGGCGATGTCCCGCAACAGCCCGTAACCCAGTCCGTCGCCGGGTACCGCGGCGAGTGCCGCGCACACCGAATCATGCAGTGCGCGAACCTCGGACCCGTCGGTCGCGTCGACCTGCGCGACGCCGGTGAGGTCACCGAGCCGAACCGGGTAGACGGTGGTGAACCAACCGACGGTGCCGGAGACGTCGAGTGCCTCGATGCCGCCGCGTCCATGCGATTCCAGGGCCACTGTCACGCCGCCACCGTGGACGCCCTGCTGTCGACGCCAGGTGGTCAGCGTCAACGTGAGTGCGGTGAGCAGCAATTCGCGGATTCCGCCGGGACCGGCCGCCGCCAACAGTGCTGCCGTCTCGGCCGGCGTGCTGCCCGCTTCGGTGGTCCGGACGTCTCCCCACCGCAGCGGACCGGACGTCTCGGTGGCCGTCGCGGCGTCGTCGAGCTGCGCGGTCCAGAACGCTTCCTGGGCAGCCAGTTCCGGCGAGCGTGCATACTCGTCGAGCACCGCACACCACCGACGGTACGACGTCCCGACCGGTCTGCCGACGCTGATGTCACCACCGGAACACACCTGCTGATAGCGCTGTGCGAGTTCCGGGATCACCAGGCTCCATGACACGACGTCGATGGCGAGGTGATGGATCGTGATGGCAACGAGGTCGCCGCCCGGGACACCACGCAACAGACCGACCCGCATGACATCGCCGGTGCGCGGGTCGATTTCGTCCGCGGCGAACAACACCCGCCGGCGCACCTCGGCGATGTCGCCGGCCGGCACCTCACGCACGATGCCACTCGCCGCCACCGTGCCTCGCGCGCCGATCACCTGCCGCGGGCCGCGCTCGGTGTCGATCACCGAGGACCGCAACACGGGGTGCGTGTCCAGCAGGGTCTGAATGATCGTCTCCAGGACGTCCACCGTGAGATCGGCCGGGGCACACAGCAGTACGGTGTGCGACAACCGGCGATGGCTCCCCTGACGGAACATCCACGCCGGGTAGGGCAGTGGTGTGATCTCACCGAGGTCGTCGGTCCCGTCGGCCTCGTCGGTCTCGTCGCCACCCGCGTCGATCGCGGCGGCGAGGTCCCGGATGGTCGGCGACGACGCGATCATCCGGACACTGACCCCCAGGCCCCGCGCGCGAGCCGCCGCGGCCAGCGCGATGGCGACGATGCTGTCGAGTCCCAGATCGAAGAAGTCGTCGTCGATGCCGGGGGACACCCCGCCGAAGACCTCGGCGAGGGCATCGGCCAGGGTACGCTGCGTCTCCGTCTCCGGTTCGTCTGTGTCCGAACGGGATTCCAGCGCGGTGCGGGCGAGGTTCGTCAGCGCGTGCGAGTCCAACTTGCCGTTGACGGTCACCGGCAACTCCGCCACCACGAGCAGCCGCGCCGGAATCATGTACGACGGCAGACGATCGGCCATTCCGGTGCGGATGGCGATCGGATCCGCGGACCCGTCGGCGACCGGGACGACAAAACCCACGAGAACGGCGCCGACGGGACGGCGCACCACAACAGCAGCCGCATCGCGCACGCACGCCGCACCGCGCAACGCCTTCTCGATTTCGCCGATCTCCACCCGGTAACCGCGCACCTTCACCTGATCGTCGGCCCGTCCCAGGTAGTGCAGCGCGCCACCGGGGCGGCGGCGCACCAGGTCGCCGGTCCGATACATCCGCCGGCCGGGCGGCCCGAACGGGTCGGCCACAAACCGTTCCGCGGTCTGGGAGAACCTGCCCAGATAGCCGCGGGTGACCTGCGGCCCGGCGAGATACAGCTCGCCGGTGACGCCGTCGGGCACCTGACGCAACCCGGAATCGAGCACGTATCCGCTCATGGCGGCGGTCGGTCGGCCGATGGTGGCCGTCGGCGAGGAGGCGTCGGCACCGGTCACGTCGGCCACCACCGCCTCCACGGTGGTCTCGGTGGGGCCGTAACAGTTGTGCACCGCCACGCCGGTCAGTGAGCGCAGCCGGTCCCAGAGGGCGTCGTCGATGGCCTCACCACCGAGCGCCAGCACGGACAGGGGCGCGTCGTCGGTGCCGGCGGTGGACATCGTGTAGCCGTCGACCAGACCGGCATGGGCGAGTTGCCGGAACATCGACGGCGTGGTGTCGATCATGTCGATGCGCTGGTCGCGGATGCCGGTCACCAGTAGGTCGGTGTCGCGCATCGCGTCGTCGTCGAAGAGATGGATCGTGTGTCCGTCGAACAAGCCGATCATCGGCTGCCACGACGCGTCGAAGGACAGTGACCAGGCATGGGCGATGCGCAACGGACGACCGAGTCGCGCCCGCGCCGGCCGATATACTCGCTCCCGATGGTCGGCGAAGTAACTCGCCAGTGCCGCATCGGAATTGACGACACCCTTGGGCTCTCCGGTGGAGCCGGAGGTGAAAATCGCGTAGGCGGCCTGGGCCGGCTGCCGCCGCGTCGGCAACCCGGTCATCGGACTGCGTGCGCGGTCCCGGATCACGGGGTCACCGAGGTCGACGATGGTGGCCGCGTCTGGTTGCAGCGCAACATGACCCGGGTCGGTCGAGGTGTTGATGATGATCGCGGCGGGACGTACCTGGGTGAGGATCGAGGAGATCCGCTCCGCCGGCAAGGTGATGTCGACCGGTACGTACGCACCGCCCGCTGCCAGGGAGGCCAGGATGGACACGATCGAGTCGACGCCTCGCGGCAGACAGATCGCCACGAAGTCCTCCGGGCCGACTCCCGCGGACCGCAGCACGTCCGCCAACGACAGTGCGTCGTCGAGCACTTCCCGGTACGTCAGCCGTGTGTGCCCGTCGGTGAGGGCAATCGCACCCGGCGTCGAATTCACCTGACGAACAAAGAGTTCGACGATGTCCTCGGTGCCTGTTCCCGGCGTCGGGGGTGTGGTGGATTCGGCGATCAGGGCGCGGCGTCGCTCGGGACCGACGATGTCGACGTCACCGACACTGCGCTCACCGGACACCGGCAGGCGGTCCAGTGTGTCGAGGAGAAGCGCGGCCAGCGCGTCTGAGTCGACCGGCAGGACGCTCTCGATGGCCTCGACCGCGACCAACAACTCATCACTGTGCAGATAGGCGACCACGGTCAGTGGGTAATGAGTCAGGTTCTGGGCCATGGCCGGTGCAAAGGTGACACCGTCGGGAGTGGTGGTGTCCCCGGCCTGATCCATCGGTGCGTTCTGGAAGACGAACATCGTGTCGAAAAGCGCCGAATGCCCGGCCGCGCGTTGCACAGCCGACAAACTCAGATAGCCGATGTCGCGGAGCTCGGCCGACTCTCGTTGCAGGCGACGGCATTCCGCGGCCACGTCGGCATCCGGATCGAGCGTGAACGCCACCGGGATGGTGTTGAGGAACAAGCCGATCATCCGGTCGGCGTCGGTCACCTGATGGGGTCGCCCGGTCACGACCGTGCCGTACACCACGTCGCGACGGTCCATCAGACGCGAGAGCACGAGTGTCCACGCGAACTGGACCGCGGTGTTGAGCGTGATGCCCTGTGCGCGTGACCAATCGATGAGGCGGGCGGTTCGTTCGGCATCCACGGTGTAATGCCAGGCCACCGGGGTGCGGGTGTCGGTGGCGTCGAGTCCGGTACTGGCCACCTCGGCGAACATCAGCGGCCCCGACAACTGACCGAGCACCGCGGACCAGCGCGCGATCATGGCGGCCTGGTCCTGGGCGTTGAGCCAGGCGATGTAGTCGCGGTACGGGCGGACCGGGCCGAGGGCGTCGGCGCTGCCACCGGCCCGGTACATCTGCAGCAGTTCGGCGAAGAAGACTCCCACCGACCAGCCGTCCATCAGGATGTGGTGCACGGTCACGATCAGCCGGTGACGGGGTGCGGGGACATCGGTGATGCGGATCAGGGTGAATCGCAACGACGGTCCGTCACGCAGATCGAAGACCCGACGGACCTCCCGCTCGGTGAACGCATCTGCGGCCTCCTCGGACAGCTCGTGGTCTGCCCACGGCATGCTCACCTCGGTGGGCACGATCTGCACCGGCTTAGGAACGTCCTTGTCCCAGAACACAGCTCGCAGATTGGGGTGGCGGATGAGGATGTTCTCGCACGCGGTGCGCAGTGCGGCGCGGTCCAGTGGGCCGGAGATGTCCACGATCAGCGGGATCGTGTACACATCTCCCTCGGCGTCATCACCACCGGGGCCATCTCGTTCGGTTGCCAGCCGGGCAAGGGAGAACAGGCCCTCCTGCAGGGGGCTGAGGGCGATGACGTCGTCGATACCGCTCACTGGTGTCCTCTGCTGGTCGGATCGGCCGCCGGAAAGAGCTCGGACAACCGTCGGTCGGAGGCGGTCACGAACTGGTCGAGGACGTGGCCGATGGTGGTGGTCCACGCCCCGATCTCATCCTGCCCGAACCGATCGGCGGGTGCGGCGGCGGTGACCGCGATGGTCCCGTCGACCGGCCGGCAGGTGACGAGCACGCCGTCGGGGGCTGGGGCGTCGGGGGCAGGGACGTCGGCGACCGCTACGTCGGCGAGTGTGTCGCCGAACTGGACGGTGTCGGGTGTGGCGGGTATGAACCGGATCGTGGCGGCGAGGGCCGGCTCGCCCGGGAGATCGGCAAGTGCGACGGTGCGGTGGACCTCCACCGGGACGTCCACCGCGGTATCCGCACCGTGGGCGGCGAACCGTGCCTGATCGAGCACCGACGTCAGCCTCAGATCGCCCGACAGATCATAGCGGAGTACGGCGGGTGCGGTCAGCGGCCCGATCAGCGTTGCGCTGGAGGGGGATTCGCGTCCGGTCAGGGTTCCCAGGAGCAGGTCGTCTCCCGGGGCGGCGTGGCCGAGTCGATGGGCGACGACAGCGGTCGCCGCGGCGTACAGGGCCGACTCGGAGAGCCCGGCTCCGACGGCAACCGCCTGCGCGCGGCGGCGGATGCCGGGGGCAACGGTGATGGATGCCGACACCTGGGGTTGCGTGATGGTGGTGACCCGGCGGGTGAGCGGCAGACCGTCGTAGGCGGAGCGCCACCACGCGATGGACGCGGCATCGGCCGTCGCGGTCGCGGCGTACCAGCGTGCGTAGTCACCGAATCGGCCGGAGACCGGTGAATGGCCACGGCCACTGTAGGTATCGGCGATCTCGGCAACGATCGCACGCACCGAGAACTCGTCGCCGGCGGCACGATGGGCGAACACCTCCAGAGTCGGCGCCTCCGCCGATCCGCGCAGCCGGATACGCCACAGCGGGGCACCCGGGGTGAGGTCAACAGCCAGGACACGTCCGGGTGCGTCCGGGGGACCCGTGAGATCCACCTCGAGTTCGACGCCATCGAGAACGGTGAACGTGAGGCTCGTCGCGTCTGCTGTCGTGAGCCGCATCGCATCATGTCGGCCGGCCACCTCGATGACGGCCGCGGTCAATGCCTCCGGATCGATCGGGCCACGCAGACGTGTCATGGCGCACACCACATGCGTGGTCCCGCGACGGACGGCGAGGATCTGGGCGGCGGTCGGTTCGATCAGCGCATCATCGGATCGGCCGGCGACGTCGAAGCCGGGCCGACGGCCCCGCGTGGCATCGACGGTGTCGGCGACGCCGGTGACCGTGGGTAGGCCGTACAACTGCTCGACGTCGAGCCGCACGCCCAGGTGCTCGCGCAGGGCGGCGAGAAACCGGTGGGCGGTGAGCGAATGGCCACCGAGGTCGAAGAACGAGTCGTCGGCGTACACGTCGTCGACGCCGAAGAACTCGGCGTACAGGTTGGCCACGCGTGTCTCGGTGACACTCCGCGGTCGCCGTTGGATGCCCGCTCCGACCGGTCGTGCCGAGGGAAGCGACGCCGCGTCGACCTTGCCGGCAGCGGTGCGCGGCAGAGATGCCAGCGTGGCAAACGCGGTGGGCACCATGACCTCCGGCAGCTGGTGGGCGGCAAACCGGCGTACGGCCGCTACATCGAGCGCATCGGGATTCGCCGTGACCAGATAGGCGTGCACGGCGTTGTCGCCATCCGCAGTGGGCGCCGCGCACACCAGGCAGTCGTCGACGTCGGGATGCCGGAGCAGGGTGGCAGTCACCTCGCCCAGCTCGATCCGGTGCCCCCGGATCTTCACCTGATCGTCGGCACGGCCGATGAATTCCAGAACGCCGGACCGGTTGCGTCGCACCAGATCACCCGTACGGTAGAGTCGCCCGCCGACACCGAACGGGTCGGCGACGAAGTGGGCGGCCGTCATCGCCGCACGATCGAGATAGCCTCGCGCGAGCTGCTTTCCGCCGAGATACAGCTCCCCGACGAGACCGTCCGCGACCACCTCGAGCCGATCGTCGAGGACATGGGCGTCGACATTGGTGTTCGGCCGGCCGATGGGTTCGATCGGATGGCCGGACGCCGGCACCACCGGATGGTGGGTGGCCGAGACCACGGCCTCGGTGGGGCCGTAGTAGTTGCGCAATTCCACATCCAGGGTGCTCAGCGCGCGGTCGGCGACCTCACCGGGTAACCGATCCCCGCCGACCGCAACATGGGTCAGGGCATGCCATTCCGCGCGGTGCGGCAACATGACGAGCTCGCGGAGCAGCGACGGCACGAGGTGGAGCAGGGTGACCCGACGGTCCGCGATCAGGGCGGCCAGATAGCCGAGGTCGCGCGCGCGTCGCGGATCGGGGACGACAATGCTCGCCCCGGTGCTCAGCGTGACAAAGATGTCCAGGAAGGAGGCGTCGAATCCGACCGACGACGTCAGCAGCACCCGCGACTCGGATGGAATCGGCCACTGCGCAATGAAACCGAGCACGTGGTCGGCGATGGCGGCATGTGCGACGGGCACCCCCTTGGGCGTCCCGGTGGAACCCGACGTGTACATCACGTAGGCAAGATTGTCCGGCCGCAACGGGCGAAGCCGGTCGGCGTCGGTGATGTCGGCCGAATCCAGTTGTCGGCCTGCAGTTTCCGCACCGCGCAGATCGTCGGCGTCCCACACCAGCGCCGGCTTCGCGTCGTCGGTCAGGGTGCGGACCCGTTCGGCGGGATAACCGGGGTCGATCGGCAGATAGGCGCCGCCGGCCTTGAGGACCGCCAGCGCCGCCACGACGAACTCGACCGATGGCGGCATACGCAGACCGACGACGACCTCGGTTCCCACTCCGGAAGAGATCAGCTGACGTGCAACACGATTGGCGCGTGCGTTCATCTCACGGTAGGCGATCTCCGCGACGGTACCGGCGCGATCGGCGATCAGTGCCGGACGCTGCGGCCTGGTTGCGACGATCCTCTCCACCACGGCGCACAGCGTTGTCGGCGGGTGGGACGCACGCGGTCCGTACGCGGCCGCCAGCACGGCATCCCGCCGCTCCGGTGGCAGCAGGGGTAGCCGGCCCAGCGTGGTTGCCGGCTCGGCGATCGCACCGGCGAGCAGGGTCAGGTATCGCCGGCCCGTTTCGGTGGCGGATTCGGCGTCGGAGCCGGTCATCGTCATGCGCACCTGCGGGCGTATGCCGTCGAGTTCGACGGCGAGATGCCACGGCACCGGCGGTTTCGGCCGATCC
Organism: Gordonia bronchialis DSM 43247; assembly: GCF_000024785.1. Classification (NCBI taxonomy): domain Bacteria; kingdom Bacillati; phylum Actinomycetota; class Actinomycetes; order Mycobacteriales; family Gordoniaceae; genus Gordonia; species Gordonia bronchialis. The sequence goes on from NC_013441.1 coordinate 687,162, forward strand.
GCCCGGATGACCCGAATGGTGGCGGCACCAGCGTGACTCGCGGCGGAGACCACCGCGCCGGGCGCGGGCACCGCCGGGTGGACGGCGAAGCCGACGCGGGAGACTCGCGTCAGTCCATGGGCGCCGCGCGCGGGCCGGGTGGCCTCGAGCACGTCGTCGAGACCGTCGTCGAGGTGACGCGCCACCCGGTCCAGGGTGGCCGCCACGGCACTCACCTGATCGTCGAAGGTGGCGCCCGGATCGGGGTGCGAGCGCACCAGCATCGCGTTGCCGTATTGGCCGATCGGCGCCCGGGACATCGGTGTGTGGGCAGCGAGTGTGCGGGCGGCGATCGTGGCGGCCGGGACAGTGGTGACGAGATCGGTGATGCCGGTGCAGCGCAGCATGAATGCGCTGTGTGCCGCCAACAGGACGTCGACGAGGGACATCCGTCGGCGGCGTGCGAACTCGTCCGCGGCGCACAGCAGCGCGGGATCGACGTCGATGGTGGCAGTGACTGATTCGCCGGAGGCGGCCGGGCCCGGGGTCATCGGGTTCTGGGCTCTCGGGTTGAGGGCGGCGTCGGGGAGGTCGGCGAGCTCCGTTTGCCAGAACCCGATATCGGTCGCACCGATGCCGGACGTGGCCGTGGGCGCCGAATCGATTGTGTGAGCCCGGTTGTCGAGTTCGGATGCCACATCGTGCAGCAGGATGCCCAGCGAATCGTCGTCCCAGGCGATGGCATGGGCGGCCACGATCATGACGTGTCGGTCGGCGTCGACGCGCAGCACCGCGACCCGCAGCGGCGCCTGGTCCGCCAACTCGAACGGTCGCGCCGCGAGACGCTGCCGGACCACGTCGATGCGGCGCTCCGCGGCAGCAGGGTCGAGCGCCGTGAGGTCATGCTCTATCCACTCCGGTTCGACACCGGAACGCAACCGGTAGGGCTCACCGTCGGGCCCGACGTGGTGGGTACTGGTCAACACCTCGTGCCGCCGCCACACCCCGGCCATCGCCTCGCGCAACCGGGAGACGTCCGGCAGACCGTCGAACGACACCACCGAACACAGAATCCCGCTATCCGATCCGGCGCGGGTGCGACTGCGATCGAACCAGATCCGACGTTCCGCAGCGGACAGTTCCCGGCGCGGCGAGGTGCCGGTGTGGTGCCCGTTCGGGACCGAGATCGTCATGACACCCCCTCGTCTGTGCGGAATCGTCGGTTCGGAAGTCTGATGTGTGGGATCGTCTGGGCCAGAATCCCGCTGGGATCGATCAGCGGGCGATCACGGTGCGTCGGTCAGGTATCCGCCGCGCCGGAAGAAGGCCGCCCCGTCGTGTTCGACGCCGTCCGGCGTCCGAACGCGGGTGATGACCAGGCCGAAATTGTTGCCGCGCAAGGCATCCGGACCGCACACCACGGTGCCGCCATCCTCCTGCACGATCACCCGGCCCGCAGTACCGCCGTAACGCGCCTCGGAGACACGGGACGCGAGCACCTCGATGCGCTCCCCTCGATAATGGGTGAACGCCGGCGGATACGGTGCCGAGAGCGCCCGGATCAGGCGTTCGATATCGGCGGCGTCGCTGCGCCAGTCGATGAGACCGTCGCGCTCGGAGCGCTTGTGGAAGTACGTGCGCGCCGACTTGTCCTGCGGCCGCCACTGAGGATTGCCGGATTCCAGCGCGGCCAGCGCCTCGTTGACCGCGCCGGGGATCAATTCCATTCCGGCGAGGACGAGTTCGGTGCCGGTGATACCCGGCTCGATGGGCAGCGAATGCTGCACCAGGATGTCCCCGGTGTCGAGTTGCTCGTCCATCCGGTGCACCGTCAATCCGATCTCGTCGGCCCCGGAGATCAGCGCCCACAGCACCGGGGAGAATCCGGTGAACTTCGGCAACAGTGAATCGTGCAGGTTCAGCGTGCCGTGGCGGGGAAAGTCGTAGAGCTCCTTGGGCATCCAGGTGTACCAGCTGTTGACCACGATGACGTCGGGTGCGGCTCGCTGCACCAACTCGATGGTCTCCGGGTCGGCACGCTCGGTGAGGTGGACCGGAATGTTGTTCTCGCGGGCGAGTTCCTCGACGGAATCCGACCAGATGCCCTTGTAGGGATCGTCACTGGCCGGATGCGTCACGGCCAGAACCACCTCGTGGGGGGAATCGAGGAGGGCCTGCAGGGTTCGTCGGCCCCAGGTCTGGTAGCCGAATGAGACGATGCGCATGGTCGTGTCTAGTTCCTCGCGTTTGTGGTTTGGGCGGTTGTGGATGGGACGGTCGTCGGTCGGGTGGTGACTGCTGTCGGCCGCGTCGTCGGCGCGAGGACGCGGTCGGAGAGTTCGCCCAGGCAACTGAGATTCGGGAACCCGGGGCCCTGGGCAAGACCGGCGAGGTTGGGTAGGTACAGCGTCGGAGTGAGGTTCTCCAGTGCCAGGTCGTAACCGATCGCGGACTCGACCCGGGCATGCGTGATGGGTCCGCCGAGCGCGAGTTCGACGAGGTCCGAGGCCGGTTCGTCGAACAGCTCGAAGAACCACAGTGGTTGTCCGCCGGTCGCGTCGATGACGAGGTCGAAGGCGTGCACCTGATCCGGCCGGAACTCGTTGCGCAACGTCAGAGAGACGCCGTCGCCGTCGGGGACCACCCGGATGACCCGTCCCTGCAGATGGGCGACCCGCTCGTCGCTCAGCAAGGACTCCTGCACCCGGACGGAGAACACGCCACGGTCGGTGCGGCGTACCACATCTCGGCGTTCGGCCAGGCTCAGGCCGCGCCACTTGAGGGGGTTGCTGTACAGCGAGTTCTCGAAGTAGCTCTCGCCGCGGGTGTAGATGGTGGCGCCCGGCGAGATCACCGAGACGGTCAGCACGTTGTGCCGCATCAGTTCGTCGAGTGCCGATCCGGCTGTCTCGCCACCGCCGATCACCGCCGCCCGTGACGACGCGGGGATCTCCGACCGTGCAGCGAGTCGCCAGAACTCGGCGATGCTGAGCACGCGCGGATGCCGGGTGAGTGTTCGGGTGCTGCTGCCCGGTCCGGTGATCATCAACCGCTCGGCGTCGAGCACCCGTACCGGCGAGCAGGACTGCGAAGCGTCACCGCCGGATGTCGGTTCGGCGATCTCGATCCGCCAGTGCGGGTCAGGTTTGCCGTCGGTTGCGCAGCTGATGGTCCGAGCGCGGCCGATCACCAGGTCGAGATCGACCTTCTGTGCCGCCCACTGCAGATACTTGGCCCACAGGTGGTGTTCCGGACTCGGCCGGCCGCGATCCACCCACTCCGCGTAGGTGCCGCGTTCGATGAGGAAGGTCGCCCAGCTGAATGCCCGCATCCGGTCGTTGATCTCGGCGTTGTGGCCGCGGATCGCCGTCGAATGGTAGGGGAAACCGAGGTCCTTCTCCGGGCTGGTGCCCAGCCGGTGCCGTCCGTTGGTCCATCCGCCGTCCTCGAGCCAGTTGCCGCCCACCGTGGTTGCCTCTACGACGGTGACCCGGGGGGCGGGCAGGCCGGCCGACCGGAGGGCGTGTGCTTTGGCGGCCACCGCGATGGCCTTGGGGCCGGCGCCGATGACGACCAGCCGATCGGGCGTCGTCGCGGCGCTCATCCGGCGACCACCGGACTCGGGGACGCCGCTACGGGCGGCGCCCAGTACACCGTGGCGTCGAATCGGCTGTGCGGAAAATCAGGCAGCGGGATCTGATCAACCAATCCATCAGCATCCCAATGGAAGTCGCTGTCCGCGCCGAAGACGCTCAGCGCATTCGCGGTGAACTCGGCAAGCGGATCGGTTCTCTTCTTGCCGGTGCCGACGATGACGGCGTCGGCACCCTGCTCGGCCACGGTCTCCCCGATGGACAACAACATGGTGGGATGTTCGGACATCTCGACGAAGCCGGTGATCCCGCTGCGCACCGCGGTCGCGATGGCCAGATCGAAGCGCACGGTGTTGCGCAGGTTCCAGTACCAGTACGCGGCGAGGGGGAGATCACGGGTGATGGGTTCGCCGAGCGTGCCTCCGATACAGGGTATTTCGCCATCATGGAACTCGGTGGCATCGAGATGGGCTGCCGAGAGGGTGAATTCGTCGGCGTAGTGGCGGAGCAGGGACGAATGCCCGGCGTGGTCCACTCTGATGCGGCGCGCGAAGACACCGGCCGCGGTGAAGTCGGCGACCACGTCGTCGACGGCGGTGCGTTCCCCCGAGATCGCCTGGATGGTGGTGGAATTGACCACGGCGAGTTCCACCCACCCGGTCTGGCGGGCCAATCGGTCCTCGACGGCGTCACGAGTGGCGCCGATGACCGCCATCGCACTCGGTTCGTGCCGTCCGCTCGTCTCGACCTTCTCGATGCCGACCGCGCGGTCGGTGACCAGCATGATGCCGTCACGCAGACTGAGATGACCGGATTCGACGGCGGCCGCGAACTCACCCTGCGAGTGACCGATGGTGGCCGCCGGGCGTAAGCCGGCGTCCCGCCACATCCGGGCGAGTCCGAGGGTATGCAGAAAGATCGCCGGTTGCACCGAGCGCACGTCCTCGGGGTGGTCGTCGTCGAGCAGATAATCCAACGGCGAAATGCCCACGACACGGCCGAATTCGGAGTTCACGTCCTCGACGTGTCGCCGGTAGGAGGCGCAGTGCCGGTGGAATTCGATTCCCATGCCGGCGGTCTGACTGCCCTGGCCGGGGAACACCATGGCGACCGCGAGGCGTCGCGCCGGGCCGGGCCGGATCACGTCGGGGTGTGCGCTGCCCGCGGCGGCGGCGCGCAATGCCGCGATGGTGGCGTCATTGCGGGTGCGGTCGCCATGGGCCCGGACGATGACACGATGACGACGAAGCGATCTGGTGCGCAACAGCATTCGTGACACCGCGGCCGGATCGGCGTCCGGGTGGGTCTCGAGGTAGCCGGCGACGGCGGTCGCCTCGTCGGCGAGCCCGGCCGGGTGCTCGGACGAGATCGGCAGCGCGACCGTTCCGTCCGGCAGATGAATGCTCCTCACGCCTCGCCACCGGATCGCGCGTCGGCGGTGTGCGGTGTGGTCGCGGGCATCGTCACAATGGCGTGCGCATTCGTTCCGGCGATTCCGAACGACGACACCGCGGCGTGCCGCGCACCGTCGCGGTCAGGCCAGTCCTCGAGTTTGGCGGCCAGCCGCAATCCAGATGTGTCCCAGTCGATCTCGGTAGTCGGCGACTCGGCGTGCCGGGTCGGCGCGATCTGCCCGTGCAGACCGCAGAGCAGGACCTTGATCAGGCCCAGCATGCCGGCGGCGGCCTGCGCATGCCCGAGATTGGATTTCACCGATCCGATGACCGTCGGCTCGCCGGCCGAGCCGGCGCCGTAGACCGCGCTGAGCGCAGTCAATTCCAACGGGTCGCCGACGGCGGTGCCGGTGCCGTGACCTTCGATGAGATCGACACCCGGCAGGCCGGATCTGTCCCGCACGCGCGCCATGAGTCGTTGCTGGGCCGTCGCACTCGGCAACGCGATGCCGACGCCACCGCCGTTGTGGTTGACGCCGGTGGCCGCGATCTCGCCGTAGATGCGCCGATTGTTCGCGAGCGCACGAGAGCGGCGTTCGAGTACCACCACGCCGGCGCCCTCACCCCAGAGGGTGCCGTCGGCGAACGACGAGTACGGCCGGCACTGTCCGCCACCGGCGAGCGCGTTGTTCTTGGAGAACTCGTAGAACGCGGCCGCCGATCCCATGACGCAGACCCCGCCGGCCAGCGCGAGCTCACTCTCGTCGTCGCGCAAGGACCGCACGGCAAGATCGAGGGCGGTGAGCGAGGACGCACACGCCGTGTCGACCGTCAACGACGGTCCGGTCAGCTCCAGACAGCGCGAGATCCGGCCCGCGAGTGCGCCGAGGGCCGTACCCGACGCGCGGTAGCCCGAGTATTCGTTGACCTCGGCGGCGCGCGGCCCGTACTCGTTGATGGAACCGCCGACATACACGCCGACCTCGCGTCCGGACAGGCTTGCCGGGTTGATGCCCGCATTCTCGACCGCATGCCACGCGGTGCGCAGGACCACGCGCTGCTGCGGGTCCATCGCCACGGCTTCTCGTGGCGAGATACCGAAGAACAGGGGATCGAAGGCACCCGCACCGTCGAGGAACCCGCCGGCGTCGGCGACCGGGGCCCAACCATGGTCGGTGGACAGCGACAGGAGTTCCTCGACATCCCAGCCTCGATCGCGGGGGAACGGCGAGATGAGGTCGCGACCGTCGGCCAACGCCTCCCAGTACCCGGCCAGCGTGTCGATTCCGCCGGGCGCTTCGACCGCCATACCGACCACCACGACGGGATCGGGTTCAGCAGTAGGCGCTGTGGGATCCGTCGTTGTGGCGTCGGTCATGTCACTCCTCTGGCACCGCGTCGAGGCTCCATCCGATGGGCGACCGATGCCCGACGTCACGCGCGCCGTCCATCGACGCCTGGCTGTACGAATAGTTAGCCTGGCCTAAGTCAGTTTGAACAGTACCCGTCGTCACGGGACGAGACAAGACGTGGCCGCGGTGCGAGAATCGGGCCCGCGAGACGGTCACGACGGTCCCGAACCGGTCGCGATGGCACCCACCACGAAGGTCCCGACGTTGCATTCGACCAGCTCATCACGGCCGGTGGCGGCCGCGAATGCTGCGGTGTCGCCGTAGCCCTGGGCCACGCCGCCCAGGCCCATGGCGGTGGCGGCGAGATAGAGATTCTGGGTGAGCACGCCCACATGCTTGAGGATCACCGCGTAGGGCATCTGCTCATAGGTCCAGCTGATCCGGCCGGTTCGTGCGGCGAGCACCAGCAGGACCTGGGGGAGCCGGCCTTCCAGGGTGAGTGCGGCCGGGGCGATGAGCTTCTCGACGGCGGGATCGGCGTAATCGGCCACCGGGCGCAATGCGTGCTCATACGCGTCGTAGTGGTACATACCAGGGGACAGGCCGGCCGCGGTGCGCACCACCGGGTAGATCTCGAGCTCGTAGAGCGATCCCCCGGACGGGAAGGGCTTCGACGGGAGTTCTTCGGGCACAGTGCGTTTCGTGTTGGTGGTGCGCACCCCGCGAACTCGTGCACAGCGAAACAGCAACTCGCCCAGTTGTTCTGCGGTGATCGGATAGTCGTCGTCGAAGCTGCGGTGCGATCGGCGGTCCTCCACGACCGCAGCGAGAGGGACGTCCTGCGTGCGCAGCCGCGCGAGGTCGGGTTTCGGAAGGGGCAGCGGTTCACCGGGGTACTCGGCGGGACAGGCCGGCAGAGGTTCGAACTGGCCGTCCGCCCACCGCGTCGGCCCGAAACCGGCCCAACTGGTGCCGCGGTCACCGACCGTGCTGCGACGGTGAAACCACAGCTCGTGCGGATTCCAGCTGCGGGTCTCGAAGCTGGACTCCTCGACTCCGGCCGGGGTGAGATGACCCGCCCACCCGAGGTCGGCCCGTAGCCGATCACGCAGCACCGATGGGCTGATCGTGTCGGCGGACGGATCGGTGAGACCGGCGAGGACCGACGGATCGTGCAGGACGACGTCGGCCCAGGCGCGTGGGTTCTCCGCGACGAGTTCACCGTCGATGCGATGGCAGACGGTGAACCGCGACAGGACGCTCTCCGTCACCGTGCCGGGATCCGGGCGCGACGTCGGGGGAGCCCGGAAGGGTTTGACGGTGTAGACCGGCTTGTCGTCGACGGACACGGTCAGACCTACCGCACCCATGCCCAGGAGCCGCACCAAAAGGGTGTCGACGCTGTCGCCGGCATCGTCAGGGACGGACGCCGAACCCTGATCGAGGTTGCGCAGCAACGAGACCTGCGCGTCGTCGAGGCCGTCGATACGGACCTTGGCCGGCAGGATGATGGCGATCCGCCCCTTGCCCACCATGCAGCGCGCGCCGTCGGTGAAGGAATAGGTGGTCGTGAGTCCGGTGGCCGTCCCCGCAGTCATGAGGTCAGCCTAACCCGCGTCCCGTCGGCCGGGAGGTGCCCGTGTGGCCGCTGCCGCCCAACCCGGGTGGCCTTCCCGGGTTGCGCAGCAGCAGCTCGCGTGGCGCCGTTTCACGCTATGGAGTTCTCAAAGGACTGATGCGGTCCCGGCTGGGCCGGGTGCGGTGTGTGGTTGGTCTAGTTCATGATGCGGTGAGGTGCTGAGATTGCCGGGTCGGTCGAGCCCCGAAGTACTTGGTGACACAAGCACATTGGGCGATCACCGCCGGTTCTCATGCGGCGATGTCGTCGAGTCGCATGGTGCGCCGGTTGTAGGCGGGTAGTGGTCGGCGTCTCGGGTCGACGGTGGCGGGTGGGATGAGCCAGGGGTGTCGGTCATCGCCCATCACGACATCCCAGCCGTTGTGGTGGACGTCGGTGTGACACGACGGACAGAGCAGACATCCGTTGTCCAATACGGTTGTGCCTCCGTGGGAGTAGAACGTGATGTGGTGGGCGTGGGTCCAGCCGGCGGGTGCGCCGCATTTGATGCAGCACTGGTCCCGCACGATGAGTGCTTTGCGCAGTTTGGGTCCGAAGAGTCGGTCGTCTTGGCCGACGGCGAGGGGGACACGGTCGCCGTTGATGATGATGTCGGTGATGGTGGAGTCGCAGGCGAGCAGGCTGGTGGTGGCTCCGGAGATGGGGCCGGTGAAGGCGAGGACGCCGCGGCCGTCGGCGTCGGCGGGCATGGTCAGCAGCACGGTTTGGTGGGGTGCGCCGGGTAGGAGGCCGTGGTCGGCGGCGGTCATGGCGGCGTCGAGGATGCGTTCCAATGCCTCCGATTTGCGTCGCCCCACTGGGCGGGGGTCAGCAGAGCCGTCGGATTCGGGACGGGTGCGGCGAACGCGTCGATCAGGGTGTGCAGTTTCTCTCCGATGACGGCGTCGAGGTCACCGCGCACGATGGTGCGCCCATCCCCACCGGTTTTCGGTTCGTTGACGGTGACGGTGAAGTCGTTGATGGCACGATCCTCCGCGGCAGGCAACCCGACGTCGGAGGCGTCGGCGAGTTGATTGCCTAATGCGCGGGCGCGGTTGGTGATCTCCGAGGGGGTGGCACCGGAGAAGGTGTGGGCGAGCAGATCGGTCACCATACTTTGACGCTGCTCGTCGGACAGGGGTTGCCCGTTGCGGGAGCAGATGTGGGTCATCCCGCGGACCACCGCGTCGGCATGCTCGCCGGACACTGTGCCGTCGGCGGTGTGTCCGGCCAGCCGCGGCAGGGGCGTCAGGTTCCCGGCGACGCGTATCAACCGTGATGCGACGGCGGGGGCGCAGCCCATCACGATCAGTAGTTCGCGCATGGTGCGGCCCTGTTTCTTGGCGACGCCGAGTGTGGTCAGTCGCGTGACGAGCAGGGCGGCGTGGTGTTCGACGAGGTTGCGTAGCCGCAGCACCATCTGCAACGCGGTGTGGGCCTCGGGTCCGGTGGTGTCGTCCCAGGTGTGGTTGGCCAGGTGCTCGACCAGGTGTTCGATCTGCTTCATGCGTTCCACATTACTCGCACATGTGTTCGTGTCAAGGGATGTTTTTGCAGGTCAGAACCCATGAGCCTCAGCGGTGAACTGCAGTGAACCGTGGTGAACAGCAGCCCCACTCGTCACGCCGCAGATGTGGATGGAGGCCGTCGACTTCGAGACGCTCCATGCTCGTTGGTCGCAGGGCCTCCTCAGCCCGGCGGCGTGTGCTCCTCCTCGCGTCTCAGCAAGCGGGGTCTACCGTCGTCCCGCCCAGATCCTTGAGCAACTCCGCCGTCGTCAATGCCGCACCGCACGCCTCGTTGACGTACTTCACGGTGTGGCGATGCTCGGCAGCGGAGAAGTCGGCCACCGCGTCGGAGACGAGGAACGGGCGGATGTCGCGCATGAACGCGTCGGCGGCGGTCAGCATGCAGCCGATGTGGGCGTAGATCCCGGTGATGATGAGGTGGTCACGGCCCAGCTCCTGCATCGTCTGGCCGAGATCCGATCGCACGAAGGCCGAGTAGCGCCACTTCACCGTGTGCAGGTCGTCGGGCCGCGGCGCGAGCGGTGCGACGATGGCCGCCTCGTCGTCGGTCGCGATGCCGGTTCCCCACCGCTCGGTCAGCAGCCCGCGTACCTCGGGGTCCTGGCGCGGTGGTTGCGCCGAGTAGACGGTGGGGATCGAGAGCCGGTCGCAGGTGTCCCGGATCGCCCGGATGTTGGCGACCACATCGGGCAGCGGCGCCCCCTCGAAGGCGTCGACGAAATACGACTGCATGTCGTGGATCAGCAGGATCGAGCGCTGCGGGTCGGTGGACCAGCCGTCGCGCCGGGGCGGCAGGTCGGCGGGATCGGGGATCTCGTACGGCCGGATCGGAGGTATCGGCATCAGCGCATGGCCTCGGCGATGTCGTTCAGGATCAGCTCCACGCCGAGCGGTCCGGAGGCACTGGTCCACGGGACGCCGTCGACCGGATAGATGTGATTCGCCCGGGCCGCACCGAGAGCGGAGAAACCGGGGAGGTTCCTGGCGGCGGCGAGATCGCGTGCAGCCTGATCCTTGCCGGCGAGCGCGCCGAAGAAGATGTAGTCGGCGTCGATCAGGTCAAGATTCTCCAAGCTCACGTGCTGGCCGGATCGGTTCTGCGAGTTGATGGATTGCTGCGACGCCGGGCGCGTCATGCCGACCTGTTCGAGCGCCCAGGCCGACAGCGACGGTGCGCCGACCAGGGTGGGGCTACCGGCCGTCCAGCGCACGACGCTCGCCGTGAGCTGACGGTCGGCGGGCTTGCGGGCGGTGACGGCTGCGCGGGTGGTGGCGACCTGCTGATTGATCTGGGCGACCACGCGATCATGCTCGGTGGGACGGTTCAGCACATCGGCCATCGCCGCGAAGTACTTCTCCCAGCCGTCCGCATAGCGTCCCACGAGGACGGTCGGGGCGATCTTGGTGAGTTCGGCGATGGAGTTGCGGGCGCCCGTGGTGTCGTCGACGAGGATCAGGTCCGGGCGCAGCTTGAGGATCTGCTGGAGGTTGGGGCTACCCGACGACGCCACGATCGGGATGGTCGCCGCACGTTCCCCCAGGTAGGCCGGTGCCTTTTCCTGTCCGCGGGCGCTGGTGGTGCCGACGGGGGTGACGTCGAGTGCCAGGGCGCCGTCGAGGGAGATCTCGGACAGTGTCACGATCTTGGTCGGCTTCTCCGGGATCGCTACGGTTGCGCCGCTCGCGTCGCGGTATTCGCGTGTGGGCCCGGACTGTTCGAGGGAATCATCGCTCGAGCACGCCGTGACGACTGCGATGATCGCAACCGCCGCCAGCAGGGCTCCCAGCACGCGTCGCAGCGGCGCGGACAGTCCGCGCGGGAAAAGTCGGCTCTGGGACACTCTGCTCTGGGACATTCGGTCTCCTATCGGGGAGAAGGGTTGGAACGGACGGGGTTCGGAACGGCGGTGAGATCAGCGAGCAGCAGTGCCGCCCACCAGGCGTCGTCGTGACCGCCGGGGTAGAGGTGAAACGATGTGGGATGCCCGAGCGCCTCGACGGTCTCGGCGAGTCCGGCGACATTGGGTGCGAGTTCCTCCTCGAACTGCCCTGCTGCCAAACGGATCTCGGCGGAGGAGTCTGCTGCCTGCCGCAGCTGGTCGTGAATCCACCGCTGCGGATCACTCACCTGGGCCGGGCGCGATCGCAGCCCCGGACGCCACCAGACCGACGGCGAGTAGGCGAGCACCTCGTCGACGAGGCCGGGATGCCACGCGGCCAGGGTCAGCGCGGCCAATCCGCCGAGACTCTGTCCGGCAACCACGATTCGCGTTGGCGTGGTGGGCATCTCGTGGATAGAGCGGCCGACGAGCCCGGCGATCGCGTCGATGACCGGACGATTGCCGCCGAGTACCCGCAGCCGCTCCGAACTGTCCGCGGGCGAGTCGACGCCGATGACGGTGAAGGAACGTCCCGATCCGTCGTTCGCTGCGGTCAGCACCGCAGGAAGGTGATGGCGGTCGAACCACTTCTCGGCGTCGAAGACGAGCAGCAGGTCCGTCGGTGCGGGGGTGTCGGCTCCGACGATGCGGTACCGCAACACGGTGCCGTCGACGTCGAGGGCACCGGTCTGTATCTCGGCCACATGGCCGTCGGAACCTGTTGTGAACATGGACAAGTCGGGTGATCCGTCGGTGCGGAGCACCGATGCGAAGGATGATCCGGCGCGGACGAGAAGGTTGTGCGGATCGGGTCTGGCCTGCCGGACGATCTCGCGGGAGTACTCCACCCGCCCATCCCGGATGCCCGGGGACGACACGGTGAACGGGTAGATCCGATAGCCGGCCATGGTGCCGCGGGGCACGGTGAGCTCGGTCCACCAGATACTCGACCCGGGACGCCGCCGCATCACCCCGGCGTCGACGTGTCGCTTGTCGGTGAGCCGGTTGACCCACACATAGACACCATCGAGACGGTCCGCCGGGTCGGCGACCCAGAGGAACAGCGCCCGTTGATGATCGGGTCGGGCGGGATCGTCGGTGAGGATCGGCGTGCCGTGCGAATCGAGCAGAGCCGACACCTCACTCATGTCGACGGAACGGTCGTCGTCGACGATGAGGCGCCGAAAGTCGGTGGCGGAAAAGGTCACCGCACGACCTCGGCATCCGACCGGACGGCGGTGCCCCGGTTGAGTGCGTCGGCGATCATCGCCAGCGTGGCCGGCCGGATCATGCGTGGATGTGTTGTGGGAACATCGATCTGGCGGAGATCGCCGGTCAGGTGGGACGCCCATGCGCGGGGATCGAGGAAGTCTTCAGCGTCCTCGGCGGCGCGGAACAGCAGGATGTCACCGTCGACGACGGAGGTGCTGTGGGCGCGCATCAACGCCGCGAGATGCGTGACGACGTCGGCGATCGCCGCGATCTGTGAGGCCGACAAAGTCCCGAACGCGGTGTGTGCGACGCGCAGGGCGGCGAGGAGATCTCCGTCGGAATCCAGTGTGGTCTCGTCGATTCCGGCCATGATGAGGAAGGCGCGTCGGACTTCGGCGTCCGTCGGCGGTGGCTGGTTGCGCCACAGTTCACTCGGGTAGGCGTCGAGCAGGCACAGCTGACTCACCGTGCGACCGCGCGCCTGTGCCATGACGGCCATCTCGTGGGCGATCACCCCGCCGACCGACCATCCCAGCAGACGAATGGGGCCGTGCGGCACCACACGTTCCACCTCGGTGAGGTAGTTCTCGGCGATCTGCCGCAGACTGGTGGCCATCGGTTCACCGTGCAATCCGCGGGCCTGGAGCGCGAAGACGCCGCACTCGCGGTCGAGTTCGGCCAGTAGGCCGGTGTAGCACCAGCCCAGGCCACCGGCCGGGTGGATGCAGAACAGCGATGTGCCCGAACCGGATTCGCGCAAGGTGAGCAGCGTCCCGAACGGATCGACCGCGGTGTCACCGGTGAGGCGGCTGGCCAGCGCGGACACCGACGGCGCGGCAAAGATGTCCGAGACGGCGACCGACCGGTTGAGGGACTCGGAGATCCGCGCGGCGAGCCGGGCCGCGAGCAGCGAGTTGCCGCCGAGTTCGAAGAAACTGTCCGTGACCGACACCTCGGCATGCCCGATCACCTCGGCGAACACGGTGACCAGCGACATCTCCAGCGGATTGGTGGGGCTGTCGACCGTCGCGGATCCGAGGCGTGGTTCCGGGAGGCGGCGGCGATCCAGCTTGCCGTTGGACGTGACCGGCATGGCGTCGAGGATGACGATCGCGTCGGGCAGCATGTAACCCGGCAACCGACGCGCGAGACGGGCCCGGATGGTGAGTTCGTCGAGCACCTCGGGGCCGGAGAGGACCGTGTATCCGACCAGCAGGGCCGATTCGCCCGACCCGCGGACCACGACCTGCGCGTGCGCCACGCCGGAGAGCTGGCGAAGCGCGGTGGCGATCTCACCGAGTTCGATTCGGCGACCCCGGATCTTGACCTGATCGTCGACGCGGCCCACGTAGACGATGTTGCCGTCGGCGCGGCGCCGCACCAGATCGCCGGTGGCGTACATCCGTTCGCCCGCTCGGAACGGGTCGGCCACGAACCGGGTCGACGTCAATCCGCTGCGCCGCAGATATCCGCGGGCGAGTTGCGTTCCGGCGAGGTACAACTCGCCGATACAGCCGGTGGGCAGTGGGCGCAGGGCGTTGTCGAGGACGTAGACCGCGCTGTTGTGCACCGGCAGGCCGATGGGGACCGTGGTGTGATCCCACCCCGGGCCGGGAGCCCAGGCGGTGATGTCGACAGCCGCCTCGGTGGGCCCGTATAGATTGTGTACCTTGCCTTCGCCGAGGACCTCGATGGCGCGGGCGAGGGTGGCCGGCGGCAGCGCCTCACCGGAGCAGATCACCAACCGCAGTGTCGGTGTCGACGCGGCTGCGGGCTCGGCGAGGTACGCGGCGAAAGCCGACGGGACGAAGTGGCACACCGTGATCGCCTGCCGGGCGACGGTGGCCGCCAGTGCACCCGAGTCGCGTTCGGCCCCCGGGGCGGCGAGAACCAGTGTGGCGCCGGTGAGCAACGGCCAGAAGAACTCCCACACCGACACGTCGAAGGAGTAGGGGGTCTTCTGCAGCACACGATCCGCAGGGGTGAGGTGATAGGTGTCGTCCATCCAGCACAGACGGTTGACGATGCTGCGGTGCTCGATCACCACGCCCTTGGGACGACCCGTCGACCCGGACGTGAAGATGACGTAGACGGCGTCCTGCGGGCGAAGCGGGCGGTCGGAGGGCTCAATCACGGTGCGGTGCTCGATCATCCCCGCCGACAGCCTGCCGTGCCGCCACACGTCGGAGGTGTCGTCCGTCGCCGTCACGATCACCACCGGTGCGGCGTCGTCGAGGATCGAGGTGATGCGGTCGGCCGGCAGGTCGGGATCGATCGGCAGGTAGGCGCCGCCGGCCAGGATGGTCGCGAGTATCGCGACGACGGTCTCCGGGGATCGGCTCAGTCGCAGGGCCACGATCTCACCGGGACCGGCGCCCCGGCCCCGCAGGTGCTGGGCCAGGTCGGCGGCAGCCGCGAAAAGCTCACGGTAGGTGAGGGTTCCGTCATCCCAGACCAGCGCGGTCCGGTCGGTGTGGGTGGTGGCCGCACCGGTCAGCAAGTCGGCCAGGGTGGCGTCGGGCACCGGATGCGCGGTGGCGTTGTGGGTGACGATCTGTTCGCTGCGGTCGTCGGCGTCGGCCACCGGCAGCGCACCCAACGGCGTCGACGGCTCCCGGGTGGTCACCGCGTCCAGCAGCGCGGTCAACCGGTCGGCATGGCGTTCGGCGTCGGCCGCGGTGTAGCGCCGCGGATTGGTTTCGACCTCCAGGATCAGCCCGCCGTCGGGTTGCGGCGACGCCGTGACGGTCACATCGTCCACCGGGCCCATCGCGATGTTGGTGACGGTGCCCACCGCGGAACCGAAATGCAGTTCGGGAGTGAAGAACTTGACGTTGACGACGGGCCCGTACAGTGCGTGATCGGCGTCGAGGGCGCCCAGGTCGCGTCGCAGTTGATCGGCGCGATAGCGGCTGTGCGGGCGTACCTCCCGGATTTCGGTGGTCACCGACGTCATCAGATCGTCGATCGAGTCGGTGGGCCGGATACGCAGGTGCAGCGGCAGGATGTTCACCTGTGGTTCGACGGCCGGCCGGGCACCCAGCTTCCGATTGGCCCACGGCATTCCGAGGATCACATCGTTCTCGGCGGACAACGTGGAGGTGTACATGGCGACGGCCCCGGTCACCGATTCGGCCCAGCCGTAGCGCATCTCGGCGCGTCCGGTGAGCCGTCGGGTGGTGCGATGTGCGCGGTCCCGGGCAGGCTCATGCGGGGCGTCGGCGAGGCTCGGCGGATGATCGTCGTCTTCGCAACGGTCCCGCCAGAACTCGGCGTCGCCGTCGACCTCGACCTCGGGTGCTTCCGGGGTGAACGGACTGTCCGGGCGCGGCCCGCCGTCGACTGCCGCGGTGTAGGACGCGGCCACCCAGCGCAGCAGGGCCGCAAACGAGTAACCGTCGATGCACAGGTGATGAATCCGTTGCACCCAGATGTGATGGGTGGGCGACACCCGGATCAGGCATTGATCACTCAGCGTGGCACCGTCGATGACCTCGGCGCCCGATGTCTGCCCGGCACCGGGGACGCCGCCGGCCATCAGATCGTCGACGATCCGCGCGATCTCGTCGGCGTCCGAGGACTCGACTCGCCTCAGTTCATGCAGGCGGGAATCGGGCCTCCGGTACGGTCCGTCCGGTCCGGCGGAATAGCAGGCGTTGAGAGCCGGGATCGCCGCCAGCGCCGAGGCTAGTACCTCGGCGAACAGGGTGGCGTCGAAGTCGCCACGGATGTCGATGCGCTCGGCACATTGGTAGACCACCGAATGCGGGACCTGCTGCTGGCCGAACCACATGGCGGCCTGCGCAGCGGAGAGCGCTGTTGCGTCGGGGTGCTGTGGCATTGGTGCGATACGTGGCCTCACTACTCGGAGGTGATCGAGCGCGGTGGTCTCCACCGGTGGCAACCACTTAGGGTACCCAGACTATAGACTCGCTCGCGTGACTGGATATCCGCCTGACTTCGCTCGGCGTTACCGCGAGCGTGGTTACTGGATAGGGCAGACCCACACCGCGCTCCTCGAATCGGCTGCGGACGCCCACCCCGACCGGGTTGCGGTGATCGACGATCGCCGGACGCTGACCTACCGGCAACTCCTCGACTCGTCCCGTTCCCTGGCGCACGGATTCACCGGGCTCGGCCTGGACCCCGGCGCGCGTGTCGTGGTGCAGATGCCGAATGTCGGCGAGTACCTCGAGGTGGTGTTCGCCCTGTTCGACGCCGGTCTGATCCCGGTGTTCGCACTCGCCTCGCACGGCCGCGCCGAGATCGATGACCTGGTGACCCGCGCCGAAGCGTCGGCATATGTGACCGTCGACGCCTTCTCGGCCACGCGGTACGCCGACATCGCTGCGGCGATCCAGACCGCCCATCAGAGTGTCGCGGTCGTGGTCGCCCCGCTCGGTGGTTCCGACTCGCCGCTCCCGGACGGTGTTATCGGCCTCGACGACCTCCGTACCGGCACCGCCGGCAGCACGGGACGGTCGTCGAGTCCGGCCGACATCGCGTTCTTGCAGCTCTCCGGCGGGACGACGGGCGTGCCGAAGCTCATCGGCCGTACCCACGACGACTACCTTTATTCGGTCCGGGAGAGCGCCCGGATCAGCGGATTGTCGCCCGAATCGGTGTTCGGGGTGGTCCTGCCGGTCTCGCACAACTTCACGATGAGCTCACCGGGTGTGCTCGGCGCGATCCACGCCGGCGCGAGGATCGTCATGGTGGGTTCACCCGACGCCGGCACCGTCTTCGGTGCTGTTGCGAGGCATCGGATCACCCATCTGTCCGCGGTGCCGCCGCTGGTGGCCGCCTGGCTGGACTCGCCGGCGCGCACCGCACACGACGTGTCGTCGTTGCAGGTCCTCCAGGTCGGCGGGGCCAAGCTGTCGCGGGCGTTGGCCGAGCGGGTGCCCGACGCATTCGGCGTGTGTCTGCAGCAGGTCTTCGGGATGGCCGAGGGACTGGTGAACTACACCCGGCTCGACGACGACGCGGAGACCATCGTCGACACGCAGGGGCGCCCGATCAGTCCCGACGACGAGATCCGGGTGGTGGGGCCCGACGGTGGCGAGGTTCCCGACGGTAGCGCGGGGGCGTTGCAGACCCGTGGGCCGTACACCATCCGGAACTATTGGGGCGGAGTGTCGCCCGAGTCGTTCACCCCCGACGGCTTCTACATCACCGGCGACATCGTGGTGCGGGATGCGCGCGGCTACCTACGGGTCGTCGGCCGCGACAAGGACCAGATCAACCGGGCCGGCGAGAAGATCGCGCCCGAGGAGGTGGAGAACCATCTGCTGAGCCACCCGGCGGTGCGGGACGCGTCGGTGGTGGGCGTCCCCGACGACCGGCTCGGTGAACACATCCGTGCCTACGTCATCCCCGCGTCGAGCGCCGGACAGGAATTGCCCGACGAGGTGGGTATCCGCGGGTATCTCCGCGAACGCGGGCTGGCCGCGTTCAAGATCCCCGACGAGATCCTGGTGGTCGACGAGTTCCCGACGACGCCCGTGGGCAAGGTGAGCAAGAACGCGCAACGCGCCGACACTTCCGCGCCCGCACCGGACGCGGGTGTCGACCGGGACACCATTCTGGCCGACGTCGCAGAGAAACTCGGACTCGGCCCCGCCGCACTTTCGGGCACAATCCCGTTGGCCGACACCGGGATCGACTCGCTGGCACTGATGGCGTTGCTGGACAAGTGGCGGGCGCAGGGCGCGGCGGGCCTCGACTTCGAGGAACTCGCGACCGCGGAGACCGTCGACGACCTGATCGCGGGAGTACTCGCGGCCCATGCCCGACGTGGCAGCTGAGGCGACGCGCCGGCGCGCCGCGACCAACGCGCTGTGGTGGTGTGTGCTGGCGCTCGGCGTGGTGGCGCTGGCCTGGGCGAGTCTGTTCGTAGGAGCGCGACCGGTGTCGGCGTCCGACGTGTGGGATGCGGTCTTCGACTACGCCGGCAAGTGGGATCAGGAGGTGGTCACCGGATATCGGGTTCCGCGAGCGTTGCTGGCGATCGTGGTGGGCGCCGCACTCGGGGTCGCCGGCTCGCTGATCCAGCGGCTGATGCGAAACCCGCTGGGAGATCCGCAGATCCTGGGCGTCAACGCCGGTGCCTCGCTCGCGGTGGCCGTCGCGGTGGGTTTCTTCGGGATGACCAGCGTCTGGGGATACGTGTGGTTCGCCTTCGCCGGGGCCGTGGTCGCGATGGCCGTCGTGTACGGGCTGGGGACCGCGGGCCGCGGGCCGATGACCCCGGTGCGGGTGACCATGGCGGGAATCGCGGTGACCGCCGTGTTCACCGGCGCGGTGCGCGGCATCGCCCTGGTCAAGCCGGATGCCTTTGATGCGCTGCGCAACTGGGAGGTCGGCTCACTCGTCGGGCGGGACACCACGGTACTGGCCGCGGTCACCCCGTTCGTCGTCGTCGGAATCGTCCTGGCGCTCGGCCTGTCCCGGTCGCTCGACGCCATCGCCATGGGCGACGACCTCGCGGTGGCCATGGGTGTGCGGGTGCCGCGGGTTCGCACGCTCTCGCTGCTGGCGATCACCCTGCTGTGCGGTGCGGCGACCGCGGCCGCCGGGCCGATCGGATTCGTGGGATTGATGGTCCCGCACGCCATCCGGATGCTCCTCGGGGTCGGTGGCTGGTGGCTCACCGCGTTCTCGATGCTCGGTGGTGCGGCGCTCGTCCTGGTCTCTGACATCGTCGGCCGGGTCATCGTGCGGCCCGACGAGGTGCCCGTCGGCATCGTGACCGCCTTTGTGGGAGCACCGATCCTGATCCTGCTGGTCCGCCGACTGTCGGTCGGGACGCGATGAGCGGGCACATCGACTCATCCCCGACGCCGGCGGAGAGCATCGACTTCGGGCGGGCGACGCTGCGGTGGCGCTGGCGCGGGTACTCGCTACGCACCGACCGGCGGGCGTTCGTGGTGGCCACCGCGCTGGCGATCATCACCGTCGTCACGACGGTGATCGCGCTGGGCGCAGGGGATTACACCGTGTCACCGCTCGACGTGATCCGGGCCGCCTTCGGCGCCGGCGACCCGGCCGCACAACTCGCGATCCGCGAGTGGCAGGCACCGCGGGTGGTGGCAGCACTCGCCTTCGGCGCGGCACTGGCGTTGTCCGGGGCCATCTTTCAGCTGCTGACCCGCAACCCGTTGGGCAGCCCGGACATCATCGGCTTCGGCGTCGGCTCCTACACCGGCGCCCTGGTGGTGTCGGTGGTGCTGTCCGGGACGTATCTGATGACCGCGGCCGGGGCGCTGGCCGGCGGGCTGCTGACCGCGGTGGTGGTGTACGCGTTGGCGTTCCGGCAGGGGGTGAGCGGTTTTCGGCTGGTCATCATCGGTGTCGCGATCAGCGCCATGCTGTCGGCCGCCAACTATTGGCTGATCCTGCGTGCCGAACTCACCGACGCCATGAATGCCGCCCAGTGGGGCGCAGGCAATCTGAGCACTGTCACCTGGGATCTGCTCACCCCGGCGCTCGCCGTGATCGCGGTGCTCATCGTCGGCGTGGCGATGCTGGCGCGCCGAAATCCGATCCTCGAACTCGGGCCCGATCTCGGGCAGACGCTGGGTGCGCAGACCCGTGCTGTGCAGATCCTGCTCCCAACGCTGGGGGTGGCTTTGACCGCAGCGGCGACAGCGGTGGCCGGGCCGATCGCGTTCATCGCGTTGTCGTCACCACACATCGCGCGCCGGCTCGTCGGAGGTGGACAGACCCCGCTGGCCGCCACCGCGCTCACCGGGTCGTCGTTGTTGTTGATCAGCGATCTCATTGCGGCCCGCGCCTTCTCGCCGAAGGTGCTGCCGGTCGGTGTGGTGACTGTGTGCCTGGGCGGCTGCTATCTGTGCTACCTGTTGTATCGCGAATTGAGGCAGGACCGATGACGACGATCACCTCCCGACTCGGCGCCGACGGGGTCACCCTGGCCTACGGTGGTGCGCCGATCTCCCGAGACCTCACCGTGCAGATCCCGGACAACGAGTTCACGGTGATCATCGGCCCCAACGCATGCGGGAAATCGACTCTGCTGCGGGCGTTGTCGCGGCTGCTGGCGCCCACGGCCGGGACGATCATCCTCGACGGCAAGGCCATCGGTGACTACCCAGCGAAGGACGTCGCCCGGCGACTGGCCCTGCTGCCGCAGTCGTCGATTCCGCCCGAGGACATCCGGGTGGCCGAACTGGTCTCGCGCGGACGGTACCCGCATCAGCGATTTCTCCGGCAGTGGTCGCACGCCGACGAGGAGGCGGTGGCCGCGGCGATGGCCGCCACCGGCGTCGAACACCTGGCCGGCGAACGAGTGGACCGGCTCTCCGGTGGTCAACGCCAGCGTGTCTGGGTGGCGCTCGTACTCGCGCAGGACACGCCGCTCGTGCTGCTCGACGAGCCGACCACGTTCCTCGACATTGCTTTTCAGGTAGAGCTCCTCGACCTCTGCCGTGACCTCAACCGGGATCGCGGCCGCACCGTGGTGGCGGTTCTGCACGACCTCAATCAGGCATGCCGGTACGCCGATCACATCATCGCGATGAACAAGGGACAGATCGTGGCGGCCGGACCACCCGCCGAGATCGTCACGGAGACCCTGGTGGAAGAGGTCTTCGGGCTGCGCTGCCAGATCATCGACGACCCGCAGTCACATACGCCGCTGATCGTTCCGCGGGTGGCGGCCGGTTTCGGCGGTGGGCGGTGACGTACGCGGCGGGCACGGCACCGATCCTCGCCACCGTCCCGGCGGGCAGCGCCATCAGCGACATCGTGGTGGACCCGAAGGACGGAACGGTGTATGGGACACAGCATCAGAGCGGCAAGCTCACCGTGCTCAGGCTGATGCGCCGCTGATCTCGGCGATGGCCGTGCGGGCCATCTCGGCGAGGTAATGCGCGCCGCGGGTGAGGATCTCGTCGTTGAAGTCGTAGGTCGGGTTGTGCACCGGCCCGGCCTCGTCGGTGACCGGTCCGTTCCCGATGAACCCGTAGGCGCCCGGGATACGCTCCAGATAGAAGGAGAAGTCCTCGGCGGCAAGCAGTCCCGCGCAGTTGGCGTCGACGTGATCGCGGCCGGCGACACCGATGGCCGCGCGGGCGGCCCGCTCCGCACGGTCGGGGTCGTTGACGGTGCACGGGTAGCGGTGCACGAAGTCCAGCTCGACGTCGACGCCGTGCACATCGGCTGTCGCCGTACAGATGCGCCGGATCTGGTTCTCGATACGTTCGCGGGAGTCCGCGTCGAGACAACGAGCGGTGCCGAGCAGCTCCGCGCGCGTCGGCAACACGTTGTTGGTGGTTCCCGCGTGGAACGCGGTGATGGAAACCACCGCGGGCACAAGGGGATCGAGACGACGCGCGACGATGGTCTGCACCTGCGTCACGAGGTAGGCGCCCGCCGCGACCACATCACCGGTCCGGTCCGGGGCCATCGCGTGTCCGCCCTCGGCGGTGATGGTGATGGTGATGTCGTCGAAGGAGGCGAGGATGGTGCCCGGCCGGATCGCGAAATCCCCGGCCGGAATGCCGGGAATGTTGTGGATTCCGTAGATCTCCTGAATGCCGAACCGCTCGAGGAGTCCGTCGTCGAGCATGGCCGGCGCTCCGGCGGCCCCCTCTTCGGCGGGCTGAAAGACGAGGACCACGGTACCGGCGAGATCGTCGCGTGCACTGAGGAGTTGGGCCGCACCGAGCAGCATGGCGACGTGGCCGTCGTGCCCGCACGCGTGCATGACGCCGTCGTTTCGCGAGCGGTACGGCAGATCGCGCACCTCGGTGATCGGCAGGGCATCCATGTCGGCGCGCAGGCCGACGATCGGGCCGCCGGATCCGCCCCGGATGACACCGACGACCCCGGTGCCGCCCACACCCGTGGTCACCTCGATGTTGAGCTCTCGCAACCGGTCGGCGACCACCGCTGCGGTGCGGGTTTCGGCGAAGGCGAGTTCGGGGTGCGCGTGCAGATCGCGGCGGATGTCGCGCAGGTGGGTCAGATCAGGGGTCGTCGGGGTGGCCACCTGCTGGACGGTATCAGCCCGTTCGGTTCCGCACGCTGGTTGAGCTCATCGCGTACGGCTGTGATGTCTCAACCGCCCGGGGGACTCGGTGTTTCCGAAACCCGCCACAAAGGGTTGACCGCGCCGTGGCCGGTGCCCAGGGGGTAGGCCGCGGCCAGTCCGCGCGACACCCAGCGTTTGGCGAAGGTGACCGCATCGGGTACCGGATAGCCGTGGGCCAGGGCAGCGGCGATGGCGGCGGCCAGGGTGTCTCCGGCGCCGTGGTCGTGCCCGGTGTCGATACGCGCGTGCTCGAACTCGTGGAAGTCGTTGCCGTCGTAGAGGAGATCGGTGCTGTGATCGGAACTGCGCAGGTGGCCGCCCTTCACCAGCGCCCACTTCGCCCCCAGATCGTGCAGAGCGCGTGCGGCGTCGCGCTGGGTTGCGTCGTCGACCACGTCGATCCCGGTGATCAGCCGCACCTCGTCGAGGTTGGGTGTGACGACGGTGGCGATGGGAATGAGCTTGGTGCGCAGGGTGTCCAGCGCCTCCACGGCGAGAAGTGGGTCGCCGTGCATGGAGGCGCACACCGGGTCGACGACCAGCGGGACCGCCGCGTCGCGGCCCAGTCCGGAATCGTGGCACTGGGCGACGACGGCGTCGATGATCGGCGCCGACGCCAGCATCCCGGTCTTGGCGGCGCTGACGCCGATGTCATCGATGACGCAGCGCATCTGGGCGGCGACCACATCGGGGGCGATCTCCTGAAACCCGCTGACGCCCAGCGAGTTCTGTACCGTCACCGCTGTCACCGCGACGCAGGCGTGCAGGCCGAGCAGTGCGAAGGTGCGCATGTCGGCCTGGATGCCCGCTCCGCCGCCCGAGTCCGACCCGGCGATGGTCATCACCCGTGTCGGCGTCGAACCCGGTGCGGCAGTCGGTAACAGCGGTAGATCGGTCATCGGTCGGTGGTGCTCCCGGCAGTCTCGAGCGGAAGGTAGACCCGGTTGCCCGACTCCGCGAACTCGGCCGACTTCGCCGCCATCTCCTCGGCGATCTTGCGGTCGATGTCCTCGGCGGTGACGAGGTTGTTCTCCTCGGCGTAGGCGCGGACGTCCGCGGAGATCCGCATCGAGCAGAATTTGGGCCCGCACATCGAGCAGAAGTGGGCGGTCTTGGCCGGCTCGGCGGGCAGCGTCTCGTCGTGGTATTCGCGCGCGGTATCCGGGTCGAGTGCGAGGTTGAACTGGTCGGTCCAGCGGAACTCGAAGCGCGCCTTGGACAATGCGTCGTCGCGCTCCTGCGCGCGCGGGTGGCCCTTGGATAGGTCGGCGGAGTGGGCGGCGATCTTGTAGGTGATCACGCCGACCTTCACATCGTCCCGATTGGGAAGTCCCAGATGCTCTTTGGGGGTGACGTAACAGAGCATCGCGGTGCCGGCCTGCGCGATCATCGCCGCACCGATCGCCGAGGTGATGTGGTCATAGGCCGGTGCGATGTCGGTGGCCAGCGGGCCCAGGGTGTAGAACGGCGCCTCCTCGCAGTACTCCTCCTCGAGGCGGACGTTCTCGGCGATCTTGTGCATCGGCACGTGACCGGGCCCCTCGATCATCACCTGCACGCCATAGGATTTGGCGATCGTGGTGAGCTCACCCAGAGTGCGGAGTTCAGCGAACTGGGCTTCGTCGTTGGCGTCGGCGATGGAGCCCGGGCGCAGGCCGTCGCCGAGGGAGAAGGTGATGTCGTAGCGGCGGAAGATCTCGCACAGCTCGTCGAAGTTGGTGTACAGGAACGATTCCTGATGATGCGCCAGACACCAGGCTGCCATGATCGAACCGCCGCGCGACACGATCCCGGTGACCCGGCGCGCGGTGAGCGGAACGTAGCGCAGCAGCACACCGGCGTGCACGGTCATGTAGTCGACGCCCTGCTCGGCCTGCTCGATCACGGTGTCGCGGTAGATCTCCCAGGTGAGCCGCGTCGGGTCACCGTTGACCTTCTCCAGCGCCTGATAGATCGGGACGGTTCCCACCGGCACCGGCGAGTTACGCATGATCCATTCGCGGGTCATGTGGATGTCTTTGCCGGTGGACAGATCCATGATGGTGTCGGCACCCCACCGGGTGGCCCACACCATTTTCTCCACCTCCTCGGCGATGGAACTGGTCACCGCCGAGTTGCCGATGTTGGCGTTGACCTTCACCGCGAACGCCTTGCCGATGATCATCGGTTCGGACTCGGGATGGCGGTGATTGACCGGGATGACCGCGCGCCCGGCGGCGACTTCGGAGCGCACCAGCTCCACGTCGACATTCTCGCGGGCGGCCACGAACCGCATCTCGTCGGTGACGACGCCGGCCCGCGCCCAGGCGAGTTGCGTCGATGCCCCGTCCACCGGCTCGGGTCGCTGCCAGCTGTCCCGCATTCGTGGGAGTCCGCGCTCGACGTCGATGTCCGCGGCGTCGTCGGTGTAGGGGCCCGACGTGTCGTAGACGTCGAGATGCTCACCGTTGGTGAGGTGGATGCGTCGCTGCGGGATGCGGAGGTGCTCGAGTTCGAGGTAGTGCTTACGGCTTCCCTCGATGGGGCCGGTGGTGAGGATGTCGGCGTCGACAGTGAAGTCTTCGCCGGCAGAACGACGACCAGCAGATACACGTGTGTCCATGAGAGGCTCCCTACGCCGGCATTACCCGGACAGGTTCAGGCGGTCGGCGGCCGCCCTCCGCCATCTCAGCCCTCGGTGTCGTGAGAGCCCCCGCGATATGTGGTTGTTGCCACCGACACACTACGCCGGTCCGCACGGCGTCGCGACGGCCTGTCCGATCGGGCGGATTGCGCTCACGCTGACCGTGTCCTTGCCGTGCCTACGGTTCCGTAGGGTAGTGTGTGACCGGGATCACAGATCGAAGGATGCCGCCTGTTTGGGGAACCAGGTGACAGGTCGTGATCGCGCGCTTCAAGCTGTCCGGAGGGAACACGTGAACAGGAAACACCGGCAACGGCCGCCGCAGTCGGCCCAGGCCATATTGCAGCAGATCTCGCAGGTCGTCCACAATCCCGATCGGGATCGGTTCGAGCTGTGGGTGGCCGGTGACCTCGTCGGAGTGCTCGGGTATTCCACCGAGACCGTCGACGGTCAGACCACCGTCACCGTGCTGCACACGGTGCTCTACGACGAGTACTCCGGGCATGGCCTCGGCACCCGACTGACCCGCACCGCGATCGCCTACGCCCGCGACCAGGGCGCTCGGCTGCGGCCCGTGTGCACCTTCACCAAGCACTACCTCGACGCGCACCCGGGGATCGTCGCGGTGGCTCCGGCCTGACGCGAGACCGGTAAGAAGTTAGCCCAGGCTATCCTGGCGGCACATGTTGTCGACGGGAGGTCAAACGATGTCTGAGGTGTCCACGAAAGGCCGCGGCTGGCAGGGTGCGGTGCTCAAGCTGCTGGGTGCCGACGACGTCGCGCTGACGGTCACCAGCACCGAGGCGGTGACCGATCACTACCTGCGCCTCGGCTTCACCGGCGGAGGTCTGTTCACCAAACGCACGGTTCATCCGACGATGTGGGTGCGGCTGTGGTTTGAGTCCGACGGCAAGCTGCATCAGCGCGGATACACACTGGTCGACCCCGATCCCGCCGCCGACACCTTCTCGATCGAGTTCGCGATCCACGACGGTCCGGCAGCGCGCTGGGCGCAGCAGGCTCGGCCCGGCGACGTCATCAACGCCACCGCGATGGGCTCCAAGTTCGAGATGCCCGAGTCTGCGCAGGCGTTCCTGATCGCCGGGGACACCGCGTCGATGGCCGCGATCAATTCGCTGCTCGACGCGATCTCGGCGTCGTCGAATCCCCTGACGCCGGCGACGATCTGGTTCGAGTATCAGCACGACAGCGACAAGGACCTGCCGCTGCGGTTGCGCCCGCAGGACACCGTCCACTGGATTCCGCGGGAACGTGACGGGGCCGCGCTCGTCGATGCGGTCAAGGCGGCAGCCTTCGACGCCACCGGCCAATACGGTTGGGTGGCACTGGATTCGGCAAGCACCCGGGCGGTGTCGGCGGTGTTCAAGAACGATTTCAAGCTCGGCAAGAAGGCGGTGAAAGCCCAGGCCTACTGGGTGCACGGCCGCGCCTGGGGCTGACCGCCGACGTCGGGGGATGTCCCCGAACGGCTGATTAGGTTACCCTTACTCGCGATCGGTGGGTGTTGCTCACGAGTCGACGAGAGGCTGTCATGTCCCTGGTGGTGATCGAAGACCTGGTCAAGTCCTTCGGGGAGGTCCGCGCCCTCGACGGCGTCGGATTCGAGATACCCGAGGGCTCGATCCTCGGGCTGCTCGGACCCAACGGCAGCGGCAAGACGACCACCGTGTCGATCCTGTCCACGCTGCAGCGCCCCACGGCCGGGCGGGCACGGATCGCCGGATACGACGTCGTCGCCGACGCCGCGCAGGTCCGCGAGATCATCTCCCTCACCGGGCAGTACGCCTCGCTCGACGCAAAGCTGACCGCGCGGGAGAACGTCAGCATGTTCGGCCGGCTCACCGGCCTCTCGCGCCGCGATGTCACCGCGCGAATCGGTGTCGTCGCACGCGATTTCGGCCTCGACGAGTTCATCGATCGCAAGGTCGCCGATCTGTCCGGCGGCATGCGGCGCCGCGTCGACATCGCCTGCGCGCTCATCACCCGGCCGCGGGTGCTGTTCCTCTACGAGCCGCGACCCGCGCAGCCGGGCGGCGGTGTGGGACACCATCGCCGCGTTGCGCAACGACGGCATCACCGTGCTGCTCACCACCCAATATCTCGAGGAGGCCGACCGGCTCGCCGATTCGATCGTGATGCTCGACCACGGCCGCATCGTCGCGCACGGCACGCCGGAGCAACTGAAACACCGTGCCGGATCAGCGGTCTGCGAGGTGACGCTGCTCGACGCCGCCGATCTCACCCGAACCCGTGCCGCGCTGGCGGGCTTCGACGAACTCGACGTGGCCGCCGGTGAGCAACGGCCGAAGCTGTCCATCGCCGCGCCCGACGAACTCGGCACCGTCGCGGGCGTGGTGGAGGAACTGCGCCGCAACGAGATCCCGGTCTTCGACATCGGGTTGCGCAGACCATCACTCGACGAGGTGTTCTTCGCGCTGACCGGGGAGCGTCCGGTCGACGAGACCCCCTCCGGCGCGGCGGAACTGGCCGGATGAGCACCGACGCGCTCACCGATGCACGCTCGAGGGCCACGTCACCCCCGCGCACCGCTGTGCCGTTGTGGGTGGCGGTTCCCGAACTGGCCGCCCGCGGACTGAAAGCCGCTGCCCGCGAGGGGTATGTGATCTCGGCCATCGGATCGCCGATCGCGTTCTTCGTCTGCTTCTACGTCCCGCTGCACGCCCGGTTCGACCGGACCGGTGTCGACTACGCGCAGTACCTGTTGCCGCTCATCATCATGCAGGCCGCGATCTTCGTGGCGATCGTCTCCTGCGAGATCGCCGGCACCCAGGCGCAGAGCGGGGTGCGCGATCGGCTGGCGTCACTCCCGATCCCGCGGACCGCGCCCCTGTGCAGTCGGATGATCAGCGCGCTGGTGCGGATGGCGGCGTCGATCGCCGCCGCCTGCCTCATCGCGTGGGCATTCGGTTTCGGATTCCGCGGCTCATGGTGGGACACCGCGGGTTTCGTGACGATCGCGATCGCCTTCGCGCTGGCGCTCAGTCTGATGACCGACGCCCTGGCCTCCGTGGTGGACCATCCCGACAGTGTGGCGCAGATGCTGATGCTTCCCCAGCTCCTGCTGATCATGGTGTCCACCGGGCTCGTTCCGGCCCAGCAGTTCCCGGAGTGGATACAGCCGGTGGTGCGCAACAGTCCGGTGTCGGTGTTCGCCGACGCGATGCGTGAACTGTCCGTGGGTGCCGATCCCGATGCCGCCGGGGTGATCGGCTGGGCCGTCGGTCTCCTCGCGGTGGGCGTGGCATGCTCGGTTCTGGTGGCGCGCAGGCAGGTGACCCGATGAGCCACAACGACATCCAGCCCGGTACGCCGGCCGCGACGGTGTCCTCGCGCCGGGCTGTCGGCCTGGGCGCGCAGGTGGCGTCGTATACCGGTGCATTGCTGCGAGCCTGGGTGCGTGACCCCGGCATCATTGTCCAGTCACTTGTCTTCCCGGCATTCATGCTGGCGATGTTCCACCTCGTCTTCGGCGAGTCGACCACCGCGATCGGACTGGGGGACAGCATTTTCGGGACCACCGGGCTGGTCGCGCTGGTGGGCGCGATGTTCGGCACCGCGATGGCCGGACTGCAGTTCATCGAAGAACGCGACACCGGTCTGCTGCAACGGCTCTGGACGCTGCCGGTAGCCCGATCGGGGTATCTGATCGGCCGGATCGTCGCCGAGGTGGTGCGGATGTTCGCCGGCACGGTGATCCTGTTCGCGGTCGCCGTCCCCTTGGGTTTCCGATTCACCCAGGGGTGGCTCGCCGGCCTGGGCGCGCTGGTGGTCCCGGTACTGCTCGGGGTGGGAGTGGCGTTCCTCGTCATCGCGGTGGCCATCGTCTCCGGCAAGGCCGTGATCCAGCAACTCAGCATCCTGTTCCTGCTGATGTTGTTCTTCAACACCGGATTCGCGCCCGTCGAGGAGTATCCGGGGTGGCTGGAACCGGTGGTGCGGTATCAGCCGATGAGTCTGGCCATCGATACCATGTCCGGCCTCACCGAGGGCGGCCCGGTCCGTGACGCGTTGATCGGCACCCTGGTGTGGTCGGTCGGGCTGTCAGTCGTCTTCGGCGTGCTCGCCGTACGCGGGTATAGGCGTGCGGTGCAAGGGGATTGACACTCAATCCGCGAGGTCGACGATAACCGGGGCGTGATCGCTGGCACCCTTGGGTTTTCGGGCATCGCGGTCCACCGTCGCGCCCAGCACCCGGGTGTCGAGCGCGGGGGAACACAGCGCGTAATCGATGCGCATCCCCTCGTTGCGGGGGAAGCGCAGCGACGTGTAATCCCAGAAGGTGTAGCCGTCGGCGTAGGGGAGGGCCGAGTCGGTGAGTCCGGCGTCGAGGAACGCCGCGATGGCGGCGCGTTCGGCGTCGGAGACGTGGGGTTTGCCGGCAAAGAAGCCGGGGTCCCAGACGTCGGTGTCGCGCTGGGCGACATTCCAGTCACCGGCGAGCATGATCTGCGCAGCCGGGTCGTGCGCCAGCCACAACGCGGAACGGTCGGCGAGGGCTTCGAGCCAGGCGAGTTTGTACCGATAGTGCGGATCGTCGATCGCTCGCCCGTTGGGCACGTACAGACTCCATACGCGCACCCCCGCGCATCGGGCGGAAATCGCCCGGGCCTCGACGATCTCGCGTCCGTCGACGCTCAGCGGCGGCATCCCCTCGAAGCCGACCTCGATCTCGTCGAGGCCCACCCGGGAGGCGATCGCCACCCCGTTGTAGGCGCCCTGGCCCACGTGGGTGACGTCGTAGCCGGCGACCAGGAAACTCATCAGCGGGAACGCGTCGTCGTGGCATTTGGTCTCCTGCATGGCCAGGACGTCGACGTCGTGGTGTTCCATCCACGCGACCACCGTCTCCGAGCGAGCACGGATCGAGTTCACGTTCCAGGTCGCGATCCGCACGTCAGTCGATCTCCGTGACCGGCACACCCGCCGCTCGCCAGCGGGCGCGCACCGCCTCATGCGACCGCCGGGGCGCGGAGAGGACCACCGCGAACACCGCGGCCCGCCCGGACACCGACTGGCCGAAGTGATCCCGGTAGTGATCGCGATAGAACGGCAGCGACTCGGCGAACCAATCGAAGTCGGCCTCGGCGTCGGTGAGCAGCCGCTGGGCGTTGCGGATGTGGGTGAGGAAGCCGCGCGGGGCGGTGTCCGGGTCGTCGGCGCCGTCGAGGTCGCGCATGCAGTCGTCAAAGGCGGACTTGTTGCGTCCGAAGTACTCCGGGAAGTCCCACGCCTCGGCGAACGCGGTGTAGAGCCCGCCGAGCGTGGTGGCCTCGGCGCCGTCGACCCGACGGTGGCGGATGCCGGGCGGGACGTCGATCAGGCGGTCGGCGGGCAACAGCCCCACCACCGGTCCGCGGCCGCCGGCCTCGGTGAGGAACTTCGCCAACGGGGTCATCGCGGCCCTCGCACGACGACGAAGGTGCGGTAGTGATCGGCGGTGTACCACGCGGATCCGTCACTGCCGGTGACGATTCGTTCGGCGTCACGGCCCGAACCGCGGCGTTTGGGGTTCACATCCCACTCCCGATAGGTGATGCGGGCACCCGACACGTCGGTGACCGGCAGCTGACGTTCGTTGTTGCGGAACACATCTCCGCCGTGGGTGCCCGGCGCGTTGGCGGCGGCCGGCCACTTGCCGGCGTCGATGAGTGCGAGGGTCGTGCGGACCCGGGCGGGGATGCTCTCGGCAGGCTGCGACGACGCGCGGGTGCTACGGGGGCGTGCGGACGGCCGACGCGAGCCGGACGTCTTCGACGACGATGTCGCCGAATCCTTCTCGGCCGCAACGGTGGCCGATGTGGACGCGGCGGACGTGGAGGTGGCCGCCTTCGACGCCGACGACGCGTCGTCGCCGCGATGGTTGATCAGCCACGTCACGACGAAAACGGCCCCGATCACGGCCAGCGCGACGGCGGTGATGACGGCCTGTCGGCGGCGTGCGGCCGGTGACGGCGTACGCGATCGCGATGACGGCGACCCGGAACGGCTGGGCATCGAACTCCTTCTCTGCTCAGGGCGCCGGATTCGATGGCACGGTGAGGTAGTGCATGGTGTGGTGGAGTCCGAAGCCGCGGCGCCGATACCAGGCGCCGGCAACCTGATTGGTGGTCTCCACCTGAACGTAGGCCGAGGTGGCCCCCTGCTGCGCACCCCAGGCGACGAGCCGATCGAGGATCGCGGCGGACAGTCCGCGGCGGCGATGCGCCGCCTGCGTCCACAATGCGGTCAGGCCCAGACGTCGGACACCGTCGGGTCCCTCGGTGACGGCCGCGCGACCGGTCGCGATCACCTCGTCGGTGCCGATGGTCGCGAAGGTGAGCGGACCGCGGGCGGCGCCGATCACGGCGGCGGCCGGCTCGACGTCGATCTCGGGGCGGTCGTCGGACCGATCACCGCCGTAGGCGCGCAACCAGGCTGCTGACGGCGCGTCGTCGAGCCTGATGTCGGGGACGGCGCCCGACGATGCCGACCCGGAAGATGCAGGGCCTGAGAGGGTCTGGAGATCGGCGGTGAGGAACTGCACCTCGACGCCGGGGACGCCACTGAATGCACCGGGCGTGATGAGACGATCGGGCAGGGCCAGCAACACCGGCAGGTCGCGTCGGCGGTACCACTCGGCGATCCGCGGCAGGCTCGTCGCCGACCGTGCCGAGGGTTCCAGTGGCAGAGCGCAATTCGCGCGACGGGTGAATCCGCCCCCGGCCCGCACCAGCCAGCCGTCGATCCACGCCGACTCGACACCCGGCCAGGCGAGTGCGGCGGCATGCTCGACGGCCCGGATCTCGCTGTTGCGCACCGGTTTCGCCGACAGCAGTCGGATCGAGGTGATGGCGTCGTGCGGGATCGACTCGGTGACACCGTCGCGGTCGAGTTGTAGGGGTTCGCCCGTGCCGGGATCACCGGCGGCGACCAGGATGCCGGTCACATCCGACCGTGCCGCCCGCGGATCGCCGCGCCAGTCGGCGGGCGTGGCGTCGCCGAGCAGGTACCGCACGACGACGCGATCACCGATGAACAAGCCGGGGGCAGCGTCGGTCACCAGGTGTGCTCGTCAGTCGTCGTGGCCGAAGGGATCCTCGACCTCGCCCGGTGTCCAGGTCAGGCCGGGCACACCCCACTTGTTCTTCTTGATGGCCTTCTTGGCCGCGCGGGCGTTGCGTCCGACGAGGACGTCGACGTAGAGGAAGCCGTCGAGGTGACCGGTCTCGTGCTGCAGCATGCGGGCAAAGAAGCCGGTGCCCTCGACCACGACCTCCGCGCCGGTGCGATCCACCCCGGTCACCCGGGCCCAGTCTGCGCGGCCCGTCGGGAACTGTTCACCCGGCACCGACAGGCAGCCTTCGTCGTTGTCGTCGGGATCGGGCATGGTCTCGGGGA
Source organism: Gordonia bronchialis DSM 43247 (assembly GCF_000024785.1). Lineage (NCBI taxonomy): Bacteria > Bacillati > Actinomycetota > Actinomycetes > Mycobacteriales > Gordoniaceae > Gordonia > Gordonia bronchialis. The sequence continues at coordinate 719,818 of NC_013441.1, forward strand.
TCTCCGAGGTCTCCAGCACCGGATTGATCACCTCGCCGCGGCGGCGCTCGGGCACATACCGCTCACCCTCGGGGCAGTCGTAAACGAACATGCGCAGTCCGACGCCGACCTGATTGGCCGCCAGGCCCACGCCGTGGGCGGCGTCCATCGTGTCGTACATGTCGTCGAGCAGGGCGATGACCTCGGCCGACGGCTTGCCCGCATCGTCGAGCGGCACCGGCTCGGTGCGACGATGCAGCACCGGCTCGCCGATGATGCAGATGGGGAGAATGGCCATGCGGGTCAGATTACTGCGCGGCGCGGGCTCACCGGGGCGCGGGGACGATCCGCGGCATCTGATCGCGCAGCAGGTCGCGGGCCGGGGGCGGGAAACCGGGGAACAGGGTGGACTGCCAGGTGAAGCTGTCCACCTTGTCGGTGACCACGTTGCCGGCGCAGCCACCGCGCAGCGAGGTGATGGTGTTGGCGATGATCACCGGCTGGGTGGGTTCGATGGTGTGGTCGAACCCGGTGTTGGCCAGCGGAACCGGGGAGTACGACCGGCACTGCGGGGTGCCGTCCAGACGGCCGTCGGTCCACTCGCCGTCGGACTGCACCACCGAGTAGCGCGTCGGTCCGGGGGCGTCGGGGCCCTTGTTGAGGCGTTTGATGACGTCGGAGTACATGCAGGTGTCGAAGCCGCCCCGGACCGGTTGCGAGCATCCGCCTGGCGACCCGTACTGGGCGGTGCCGATCGCGACGTACTGGTTCACGTTGGCGGCACCGTCGAGGAACTTGAGGTAGTAGCGCCCGCCGAGGCCGCCCGCACTGTGCGCGACGATGCCGACGAAGGAGGCGCGCTTGGCGACCGGGTCGATGGTCCGTTTGATCAGCGCGGCGTCGGCGGCGACGTTCAGCCCGCCGGCGGGGATGTAGGTCACGCGGTACCCGGCGGTGCGCAGCGACGTGGCGAGGGCGCCGTAGGCCTGCTCGTAGGCGCGCGGCGACGAGGTCACCTGCTGACCCGGGATGAGGAACACGACCTTCTCGCCGGCCGGCTTCGGCGCGGCGGTGGCCGTGGTCGTCGCCAGTGGTGCGATGGTCACCCCGAGTGCGATCGCGGCTCCCGCGATCAGCGTTCCAACCCTGCTGTGGATGCGCATCCCCCCCTTATCTGCGCGACGACGGACTTTGGTGAGGCCAACATTCTGCGCGATCGGCGTGCACCGGCCGACCTGCGAGAAGTCCGGCGAGGCGCCGAACCGGGCGAGTCACACCGCCTCGGCGGCCGCGCACCGTGGTTAGATGATCACGAACCACACCACTGTGATTCGGGTGCGGACACCGGTGGTGTGAGGATCGATGAGGGTAATCGTGAGGGAGCGAGATGGACGGCGCAGCTGCGCGTAGCCAGAAGCAGGGCGATCAACCCACCCCCGAGAACGCCGCCGCCGATCAATCGGCGGTGGACCCGCACGAGGTAGGGGCGGACGGGTTGTCACGACGGGAACACGACATCCTGGCCTTCGAGCGTCAGTGGTGGAAGTACGCGGGGGCCAAGGAAGAAGCCATCAAAGAGCTGTTCGGGTTGTCGGCGACCCGCTACTACCAGGTCCTCAATGCGCTGGTCGATCGGCCGGAGGCGCTCGCAGCCGACCCGATGCTCGTCAAGCGGCTGCGCCGGCTGCGCGCCTCGCGGCAGAAGGCCCGCGCGGCGCGGCGCCTCGGCTTCGAGATCACCTGACGGCTGGCCCCGGGCAGCCCGGTGCAAGTGCGTTAAGGTCGTCGGTGATGAATGCAGATCGTGAGCCCAATCGCCTGCCGTTGCGTGCCGGGGCCATGCTGCTGTTCGCCGTCGCCGTGGTCTTCGTCGGCCTGGGATGGCACTCGGCGGCGACTTCGGGGAACGACCCGGAGAAGGCCCTGGAAGCCGCCAACCGGCAGACGGCCACCACGTCTGCGCCTGCGCCGACGACGAGCAGCGTGGCGTCGAACGCCAAACTGGTGTGCGTGATCAACGCCGGAGACATCAGCGGTCTCGCGCAGGAGGTCACCGACCAGCTCAAGGCGCAGCAGTTCCGAACCGCCAGGCCACAGAACTACACCGGCGGCGGGTTTAGCGAGAACACGATCTTCTACGCCGACGACGCCGACAAAGCACAGGCGGACAAGGTCAACCAGGCACTCGGTGGTAGCTATTCGGTCGAGGAGCGGCCGTCGAGTTTCACCATGTGCCGCACCGGGATCGCCGTGATCGCCATCGAGCGCGCGCAATGAGCCGCACCGCCCGCCCGTTCTGACTTTTCTCATCAGCCGCACCGGACCGATCAAGGAGTTCTCATGACCGCCACCACACACCGCCCGACCACCCTGCGCGTGATCGCAGCGCTGGCCTCCGCGGGGGCGATCGGCGCGGTGCTGGCCGGCTGTACCCCCGACGAGCCGCCGACCGACGCGAAGGGCACCACGCCGTCGGTGATCTCCGGGCCGCCGCTGCCGCCGGGGTCGGTGCAGAACGAGGACGACGTCCCGACCGGCCAGCAGGCGAAGGCCGAGATCAAGAATCCGGACGGCGAGGTCGTCGGCGAGGCCACCTTCACCGCGCGCAACCCCGACGGCCCGGTGACGGTGAACGTCAGGGTGACCGGCGGGGACATCGCACCGGGCTTCCACGGCATGCACATCCACGCCAACGGCCAGTGCGCGCCGAAGGACGGCGAGGACTTCGGTGCCGCGGGCGGCCACCTGCAGGTCGGTGCCGCCAACGCCCATCCGTCCAGCGGTGACCTGGTATCGATCAACATTCTCAACGATCACACCGGCGAGACCGTCACCACCACCGACCGGGTGAAGCTCTCGCAGATCGTCGACAAGTCGATCATCATCCACGAGAAGCCGGACAACTTCGGCAATGTGCCCAACCCCAGTGAGAAGACGCTGATGACCGGCGATGCCGGAGCGCGGGTCGCGTGCGGCGTCATCTCACTCGAGCAGTAGGCGAGCACCGGCGCTGTCTCGGCCAGAGGCGAGGTGTGTGTGACCTCCATCCCGTCGATCCCGTTCCGGGGGTCACCGACACCGTCACTGGGCGTGGAGTGGGAGTTCGCGCTCACCGACAAACAGAGCGGCGACCTGTCGAACTCGGCGGCCGCGTTGTTCGCCGCCGTCGAGCAGCGACATCCTGAGCATGCCGGTCAGGTGCACAAGGAGTTGCTGCGCAACACCGTCGAACTCGTCACCGGGGTCTGCCGGACCACGGCCGAGGCGCTCGACGACCTGTCCGGCACGCTCGGGGTGGTGCGTGGCATCGCCGACGAACTCGGCGTCGACCTGTACGGCGCGGGTACGCACCCGTTCGCGGAATGGTCCACTCAGCTGCTCACCGAGGGGCACCGGTACGCCGAACTGATCGAACGGACCCAGTGGTGGGGACGTCAGATGCTCATCTGGGGCGTGCATGTCCACGTCGGTATCAGCCACCGCGACAAGGTGTTACCCATCCTCGACGCGCTGCTCAACTACTACCCGCATCTGCTGGCGATCTCGGCGTCGTCGCCGATGTGGGCGGGTCAGGACACTGGGTACGCCAGCAACCGGGCGATGATGTTCCAGCAGTTGCCCACCGCGGGTCTGCCGTTCCAGTTCGCGCGGTGGGACGAGTTCGAATCCTTTGTCGCCGACCAGAAGACGACCGGCATCATCGATCACCTCAACGAGATCCGGTGGGACATCCGGCCGTCACCGCACCTGGGCACCATCGAGGTGCGGGTGTGTGACGGCATGACCAATCTGCGCGAACTGTCGGCGGCGGTCGCGCTGATCCACTGCCTCGTCGTCGATCTGGATCGGCGGCTGGAGGCGGGTGAAACGCTGCCGACGATGGCCCCGTGGCTGGTGCAGGAAAACAAGTGGCGCGCAGCGCGTTACGGCCTCGACGCCATTGTCATCACCGACGGCAACTGCGCTGAGCGGCTGGTCACCGAGGATCTCGCCGGCGTCCTCGACCGACTCGCGCCGATCGCCCGCGACCTCGACTGCATCGACGAGCTGGCCGGGGTGACGAGCATCATCGAGAGCGGCGGTAGCTATCAGCGGCAGCGGGCCGTGCACGCCGGTGGCGGCACGATGCGAGACGTGGTGGCGTCGGTGGTGGGGGAGTTGGACGCGGCGGGTTGACCCGTTGATCGTGCGTCGAAAACCGTTGACCGGGCGGGGCGTCGGGGCGACGTCCGCACGATGAACGAGTCTGCCTGGCCGGTCGACGCATTTGGGCGCACGATGAACGCATCAGTCGTGATCCCCGGCCTCCATGTCCGCACGATCCATCAACCCGTCCCGGGCGCGCTGCTCCTGGTAGACGAGCCGGCCGATGCGATGGGCCACCACCGGGGCGGTCATCAGCGCGAACAGACCGGCCAGGATGAGCATGCCTACGTCCACGTTGTCGCCGAGCCGCAGCATCGCGCCGAGCAGCACCAGCAGCAAGCCGAAGGTCTGCGGTTTGGTCGCCGCGTGCATGCGGCTCAGCGTGTCCGGGAAGCGGACGATGCCGATAGCTGCGGTCAGCGCCATGACCCCGCCGAGCAGCAGCAGAGCGGCACTGATGATGTCGAGGATCATGTCTGGTCGTCCCGGACTCGGAAACGGGCGATGGCCACCGAACCGGTGAAGCTCAGCAGCGAGAGGGCGACGATGGCCGGAACCACCGTCGAATCCCGGCTGTAGGCGGCCCACAGGCCGAGCCCGCACATGCACAGCGCGATCAGCACGTCGAGCGCGACGAGACGGTCCAGCGTGGTGGGGCCGCGCAGGATGCGGATCGTCGTCAGCACCGCCGAGATCAGCAACATCGCGGCGACGAGCGACCACACGACACTCATGACCGGCCCCGTTCGCGACTCATGACCCGCTCCCGTTCGCTCGCCTTGACGCCGTGATAATCGTCGTCGATGCCGTGGTACGGGCTCGGATGCCACTCGCTGTCCCGCTCGAAGGCTTTGATGAACATGCGCTCCACGTAGGCGACCTGGGCGTAGAAGGCGCGGACCTTCTTCTCCGACCGCACGTCGAAGACGTGGATGTAGAGCATGCGCCGACGGTGGTCGATCTCGAGCACCATGGTGCCGGGCACCAGGTTCAGGTAGTCGACGGCCAGGGTGAGAACCATGTCGGATTTGATCGCCACGCGCATCCGGATGACCGCGCCGAGCGGCGGACGCCCCGGCCGGATCGCCATCCATCCCACCTGGGCGCTGGACACGATGAAGTCGAAGATGAGCCGGAGCACCAGACGCAACAGTGTGAGCGGGTGAATTCGCCCCTCGACAGGTACCCGCGGCAGCGGCAGCAGCGTGAGGATCGCCACGGCCAGCACCAGGCCGCCGAGCACGTTGGCCCAGGAAACGGTGCCCCACAACAGAACCCACACGAACGTCAGCCACGCGATGGTCCACAGCCGGACCGCCACCTCGCGGCTGTCGGTGCCCAGCCAGGCGGGCAGCCGCACGTGCCCGCGAATCCACACGAGCGCACCGACGAAGTGCCAGAAGATGAACAGCAGCGACACCCGCCACACGTTGATGATGAAGGAGCGCACGGGTCCCTTGGTGGAGACCACCGGTGCTCGTCCGATGGGGCTCACCGTGACCCACTCCCTTCACCCAGCACGGCGTCGATGTAGACGGTGCGATTGACGAGGTCGGTGGCGGCGCGATCGGTGAAGTCGATGATCGGTCCGGCCCACAGCGTCAGCACCAGGCCGGCCGCCACCATGATGGCTGTGGGGACCACCATCGCGACCGGCATGCGGCCCACGTCGGCGCGGTCGTCGAAGGCGATGTCGGAACTCTCGTCGATCAGTGCCGAGGGGCCGCGGTCGGCCATGTCGCCTTCGGGGGCGTCGGCGCGCGGGCGCCAGAAGCCTTTGGTCCAGATGCGCGCCACCACGTACAGCGTGAGCAGGCTGGTCACCACCGAACCCGCGACCAGGAACCAGGCCAGCACCGACCCGTTCTGGGCACCCGCCTCCAGCAGTGCCACCTTGCCGATGAAGCCCGAGAACGGTGGGATGCCACCCAGATTCAGCGCCGGTATCAGGAACAGGGCGGCCAGCACCGGGCTGGCGATGAGCCCGCCGAGCCGCCGCAACGACGCGGAACCGGCCTGCCGCTCGATCAGACCCACCACCAGGAACAGGGTGGTCTGCACCAGGATGTGATGGGCGACGTAGTAGATGGCCGCCGACATCCCCAGCTCCGAGGACAACGCGATACCGAACACCATGTAGCCGATGTGGCTGACCAGGGTGAACGACAACAATCGTTTGATGTCGGACTGGGCGATCGCGCCGAAGATGCCGATCAGCATGGTGAGCAAGCCGGCGATGAGCAGCATGTCGTCCATCGATCCGCCGGGGAACAGCAGCGTGTGCGCACGGATGATCGCGTACACACCGACCTTGGTCAGCAAGCCGGCGAACACCGCGGTGACCGGGGCCGGGGCCGTCGGATAGGAGTCGGGCAACCACGCCGACAGCGGGAACACCGCCGCCTTGATGCCGAAGGCCACCAGCAGCACCGCATACAGCGCGTTGCGGGTGCCGTCGGGGACGTCATCGAGGCGCAGGGCCATCTCCGCCAGGTTCAGCGTGCCCGTCGTCGCATAGGCGAAGGCGATGCCGGAGAGGAAGATCAGCGACGACACCATCGAGACCATCACGTACGACGCACCCGCGCGGACACGTTCGGCGCTGGCCCCGAGCGTGAGCAGCACGAAGCTGGCCGCGAGCAGTACCTCGAAGGACACGTAGAGGTTGAACAGGTCGCCGGCGAGGAAGGCGTTGCACACGCCCGCGGTGAGGATGAGATACGACGGCAGAAAGATCGACACAGGCTGATGGGTGGTGCCGTCGCGGATACCCTGGCCGATCGCGTAGACGACGACGCACAGCAGCACGCCGACGGCCACCACCAGCATCAGCGCGGCGAGTTGATCGACCACCAGCGTGATGCCGAGCGGGCCGTTGCCGAAACCCTTGTCGCCCCAGCCGCCGATGGTCAGTGACCAGGTGCCGTACCGGTTGGTCAGGTACAGCATCAGGCACGACGCGATGAACGCGACGCCGATGGCGCCGGTCGCGATCGCGCGCTGGAAACGGGGACTGCGACCGCGCAGCAGGGTGAGCGCCGCGGCGAGCATCGGGACGAGCGTGGGCAGCGTGATCAGTACCGGCAGCCACGATTGCTGGGGGGTCATCGCTCACCCCCGGAATCGGTTCCGGCGGTGGTGGCCGCGGCGTCATCGTCGTCGTCACCGGGGGTGTCCTCGTCGATGACGTCGTCGGAATCGGTCGGCATGAGGTCTGTTTCCAGCAGCAGCTCGTGCCGCGCGGCAGCTTCTTCTGCGGTCAGCGGGTTGCCCTCGTCGTCGTAGAGGTCGCCGGCGGAGGTGTCGGCCAGCGTCAGCGGGTCGTCGGTGCGGTCACGGTCGGGCGCGGTGTCCAGCGAGCCGGAGAGGATCTTGACGTCCTCGGTGTCGTCTTCGAGGTCGTCGTCGTCGCGGTTGAGGACAAACAGGCGGTACACCAGCGCCAGCACGAACGCCGCCACACCCATCGTGATGACGATGGCGGTGAGCACCATGGCCTGCGCGAGCGGGTCGGCGTCGGTGGCGCGATTGTCCGACGATCGGCCCATGATCGGGGGATTCCCCATCCCGCCGGACACGACGATGATCATCAGGTTGATCGCGTTGCCGCACAGCAGAAGTCCCAGCAGCATCCGCACCAGGCTGCGTTCCATCAGCAGGTAGGCGCCGCATGCGGCCATCGCGCCGACGACGATCAGCAGGAAGAGATTGACGCTCATCGGCCCACCCGCTGATCGTTGAGTGGCTGATTGGTGCCGGCGGTGGTCTCCACGTCGAGGCGCGCCCCGAGGCTGCGCAGCACGTCGAGGACCAGCCCGATCACGATCAGATAGATACCGAGGTCGAAGAACAGGGCGGTCACGAACTTGATGTCGCCGAGAACGGGGAGGTGCACGGTGAACACCGCCGACGACAACGCCGGTGCGCCGAGGAACAGCGACACCACCGCGGTGGTCGCCGAGATCGCCAGGCCCGCGCCCAGGATGCGGCCCGGTTCGACGGGCAGGGCCTCGCCGAGTTCGTAGCGGCCGCCGGCCAGGTAGCGCAGCACCAGCGCGAGTCCCATCGTGAGTCCGCCCGCGAACCCACCACCCGGTGCGTTGTGCCCGGCGTAGAAGAAGTACACCGACAACACCACCATCGTCGGGAAGATCAGCCGCGTGGTGGCCTCGAGCACCATCGACCGGTGCCGCGGATCGCGGAAACCGCTGCCCAGCAGCCAGGTGGTGCGGTCCGGTGGGATCGGATCGTCGTCCTCGTCATCATCTCTGCCGTTGCCGTTCATTCCATCCTGCAGGCGGGCGGCGTCGGCGACCCGCGGGACCGCTCCGAAGCGGCGGTTGCGGAACACCATCGACGCGACGCCGGTGGCGGCGACGATCAGCACCGAGACCTCTCCGAGGGTGTCCCAGGCGCGGATGTCGACGAGCAGCACGTTGACCGCGTTGGCGCCGTGCCCGAACTCGTAGGCGGCGGCCGGGATGTCGATGTGCAGTGGTGTCTCGGAGCGGGCGGCCGCGGCGAACAAGCCGATGGTGACCAGCATGATGCCGAAGGCGACACCGATCAGGGCGCGCAGCGGTTTGAAGCCGGTGGAGTGCCGCGGCTCGGGCTCGGCGGGCAACTTGCGCAGCACCAGCACGAAGATGACCAGCGTCAGCGTTTCGACCAGGAACTGGGTGAGCGCGAGGTCGGGTGCACCATACAGCGCGAACAGCATGCCGCAGCCGTACCCGGTGACGCCGACGATGAGCGCGCCCGCCAGGCGGTTGCGCAGCACCGTGGCCACCAGCGCGGAGGCGATCATGATGCCACCGATCACGTACTGCGACGGTGAGCCGCCATCGAGGTCGAGCTGGTTGCGGCCACCCCAGAACAGGACGGCGACCGGCACCAGGATGGAGGTGGTCAGGATGACGCCCTGGGTGATGGGCAGCGAACCGCGCTGGGTGTTGCGGGTCAGCATCAGCGAGAGCGTGTCGGCGGTGCGCAGCGTCGAATCGTAGATGCGGTCGGCGTTGAGCAGCGGCCGGTAGCGGAAGAGTTGCTCGCGCATCCGGCGGGCCAGCAGAAACACCCCGGCACCGGCGACGATCACGATGATGGAGAACACCACCGGCAGCCCGAAGCCGTGCCACATGGCGAGGTGTTCGAGGTGATGGCCGTAGTCGGGGAGGGTCTCGGCGTAGGGCTCGAAGAGGTTGCCGATCTGCGGGCTGGCGAGCGCGGCGACGATCCCGCCGATCGCGAGGACCACCGGCGAGAAGAAGAACATCGCCGACGGCGGATGCATCTTGGCCACCGCCGGGCTCGGCGTGCTGCGAACCTTGCGCCCGAAGGCGCCCCACAGGAAGCGGCAGGTGTAGGCGAAAGTGATGATCGAGCCGACGAGCAGCACGATGTCAACCACCTCGGCCTGCCACGACGAGAACGCACCGGTGGCCCAAACCGACCCGAAGGCGGTCTCCTTGCCGACGAATCCGAAGGTGAACGGGATTCCGGCCATACTGGCGCCGGCGATGGCGGCGACGAGTGCGAGGGCGGGGAGCCGATGCCCCAGCCGGGCGAGTTTGCGGATGTCGCGGGTACCGGTGGAGTGGTCGATGATGCCGACGACCATGAACAACGACGCCTTGAACATGGCGTGCGCCACCAGCATGGTGAGCCCGGCCATCGCCACGTTGGCGTCGCCGATGCCGACGAGGACGGCCATGAAACCGAGCTGGGACACGGTGCCGAAGGCGAGGACGAGTTTGAGATCGAGTTCGCGCAGGGAGCGCCAGCCACCGAGCACCATGGTGATCGAGCCGAGGACGACGACGGCGACATGCCAGCTCAGCGTCGTCGCGAAGGCCGGGGCGAGCCGGGCGATCAGGTAGATGCCGGCCTTGACCATCGCGGCGGCGTGCAGATATGCGCTGACCGGGGTGGGGGCGGCCATCGCGCCCGGCAGCCAGAAGTGGAACGGCACGATGGCCGACTTGCTCAGCGCACCGATCAGCAGCAGCACGATCGCGATTTCGATGTAGGTGCCTGCTGCGGGCGGGTTCGCGAGGATCTCCGAGAGCAGATAGGTGCCGCAGCGCTCGCCCAGCACGATGATCCCGACCAGCATGGCCAGACCGCCGAGGGTGGTGACCAACAGTGCCTGGGTGGCGGCGCGCCGCGACGTGGTGCGCACCGCGTAGAAGCCGACGAGCATGAATGACAGGACGGTCGTGAGTTCCCAGAAGACGTAGAGCACGAGCATGTTGTCGGAGACGACGAGACCGAACATGGCGGCGGCGAAGGCGATCATCTCGCCGCCGAAGACCGCCACCCGTGGGCGTGCCTCGTCGAAGTAGTGCGCGCAGTAGCAGAGCACGAGAGCGCCGACCCCGAGGATCAGCACCGACATGATCGCGGCCAGGGTGTCGAACCGGGTCACGATGTCCATGTGCAGACTCGGAACCCACGCCACGGTCTCGGTCCGCGCGTCGGCGGGATTCCCGTCCGGCCACTCGGCGATCACCCAGACCAGGGCGCCGGCCGGGGCGAGCGCGAGGATGTAGAAACCCTTGGTGCCCACGGCATGGATCACTGCTGGCGCGAGGACAGCGCACACTGCCAACGCAGCCAACACAGAAATCAAAAGGGCACTCCGTCTTCTCCACCGGCGGGGTGTCACGGACGACTGCCCGCGCGACCTAGCTTACCGTTGCTCTCATGTTCAGGTTCGGGTGGCTCATGCGTTGCGCGCTGACAGTGGCCGCGGTCACGTTCGCGGTCGGGGTCGTCGGGGGCTGTGGGACCGCCGAGGAATCGGCCCCGAACGGGGTGCCGCTGCCCGGTGACTTCCCCAGAAGCGAGGTGCCGCTGATAGACGGCACGGTGCTCAGCGCGTCGGGCACCGAAAAACCTGGCTGGACGATCATCGTGCAGGGTCCGGCCAACGGCGGCAACCAGCTCGACGCCGCGGTCAAAAAGCTCACCGACGTCGGGTACACCGAGATGTCACGCAACTCCGAAGGCGGGCAGATCGCGGTGACCCTGTCCACGGACAAGGACGGCGCGCGCTACGTGGTGACTGCCGGCACGTCGACCCAGGCGGCGGCCGGGACGTCGTCGGTGATCTACCAGGTGACCAAGGCGGGCTGAGCCGGCCCGTTCGAGGGCTGCTCTCACAGCCGATTGTCAGGCGCCCGGCAGTCCGGGCAAAGCGCCCGTCGGCACTGTGGTCTCACATTCAGCGCACCCGGGGTGCGCGCGACGAAAGTGAGATCACCGATGACCGAATCCAGCGATTCCGCCGGCACCGCAGACCCTGCCCGAACCAAGCGCTGAACCCAGCACCGAACCCACCCCGACGACGCCGCCCGTCGACGACCGCGGCGGTGTGACGCTGGCCCCGAAGGTCAAGAACGCGATCATCGCCGGCGGCGTCGGTATCGCCGTGCTCGGCGGACTGCTCGGCTTCGGGGCCGGGTACATCGTCGGCGATTCGTCGTCGAGCACCACCAACCAGATGCGGGGCGGACCGGGCGGGATGAACGGTCAGATGCCCGGCGGGATGAACGGTCAGATGCCAAACGGCAGGAACGGCATGGGCGGGCCGGGTGGCATGAACGGACAGATGGGTCCGCAGGGCCAGATGCCGCCCGGGATGAATGGCCAGACGGGTCAGCAGACGACTCCGGCGCCGGCCGCCTGAGTCCCGCTCTACTCCACCCGACGCTGGGCGTAGGCACGCAGGTTCTCCACCTGCGCGGCGTCCAGCGACGGGCGGACCCGGGACCGGGCCTCGGCGACGTCGGCCGCGGTGACCGCCGCGGTGTTGATGTCGCGTCGCATCGCCGACAACGCCGCCTCCCGCAGCAGCGCCGAGCAGTCGGCGGCCGAATAGCCCTCGAGGTCGGCGGCCAGTTCGTCGAGGTCGACGCCGTCGAGCGGGACGCTCTTGCCGGTCGCGCGCAGGATGTCACCGCGCGCGGCGGCGTCTGGCGGCGGCACGAAGACGAGTCGTTCCAGCCGGCCCGGCCGCAGCAGCGCGGGGTCGATGAGGTCGGGACGGTTGGTCGCGCCGAGCACCACCACATCCTGCAGCGGCTCGACGCCGTCGAGTTCGGTCAGCAGCGACGCGACCACCCGGTCGGCGACCCCGGAGTCGGTGGACTGGCCGCGCCGGGGCGCGAGAGCATCCACCTCGTCGAGGAAGATCAGCGACGGTGCCGATTCCCGCGCGCGGGCGAACAGGTCGCGGACCGCCTTCTCCGACGCGCCGACCCACTTGTCCATGAGCTCGGCACCCTTCACGGTGTGCACCGACAACCGGCCCGACGCGGCGAGCGCCCGCACCACGAACGTCTTTCCGCAGCCGGGCGGACCGAACAGCAGCACCCCGCGCGGTGGGTCGACGCCGAGCCGCGCGAACGTGTCCGGATGCTGCAGCGGCCACAGCACCGCCTCGGTGAGCGCCTGTTTGGTCTCGACCATGTCGCCCACGTCGTCCAACGTGATGGAGCCGAGCGCGATTTCGGGTGAATCCCCGCGCGACACCGGCCGGATCACTTCGAGCGCCCCGAGCAGGTCGTCGGTGCGCAGCGCGGGAGCGGTCTTGTCGGAACTCGCCCGGGCGGCCGCGCGCAGAGCGGCCTCGCGGGTCAGCGCGGCCAGGTCACCGGCGACGAATCCGGGCGCACGAGCGGCGACCGCGGCGAGGTCGAGATCGCCTTCCGTGGGCACGCCCTTGAGGATCGCCGAGAGCAGCCGGGCGCGGGTCGCGGCGTCGGGGAGCCCGACGATGAGTTCGCGGTCGCACAGGTCCGGGTCCCGAAGGCGCGCATCGAGCCGGGCAGGTTCGGCGGTGGTACCCACAAGCGCGACGGTGCCGTCGGCGATGGCCGAGCGCAACGCATCCAGGATCAGGGTGGCCACCGGTTCGGGTTCACCGGGCAGCAGGGCGTCGACGTCGGTGATCAGCAGCACGCCGCCGCCCGGTCCGAGGCGGGCCACGGCGTCGGCCACGGCTTTCAGACGGGCGTTGGATTCCATTGCGCCGGTGGTCGGGCCGTCGACGACGACGAGGTTCCGCTCGGCACACACCGACCGCACCAGGGTGGCCTTGCCGGCTCCCGCGGGACCCGAGATCAGCACGCCCAGTCGCGGTGCGGCACCCAGCGTGCGCAGGACCTCCGGCTCGTCGAGGGTGATCGCCAGCCATTCGGTGAGTTTGGCGATCTGGGTGTCGACGCCGACCAGCTCGGACACCGGGCGCACCGGGCGGCGGTCCTGATTCGACGGCGCCGGGGCGGGGGTGGTGGCCGGCACGATGCCGAGCCCGCCGGGGATCGTGGGAGCGCCACCCGCGGCGGCGGGTCCGCCGTCGGCCCACAGCACAGCGGTGTTGGGTTGCACGCTGACCGGCGACGACGGATCGGTCGCCGACACCGTCAGCAGCTCGTTGGTCCATGTGATGCCGACTGAGCGGGCCAGCGACCGGGTGGCCTCGGTGGCCGCGAGTTCGGGACCCAGGTCCCGGGGCAACAGCGACACCGCGTCACCCACCGACACCACCTTGCCCAGCAGCGCCCGGCGCAGCGTCGCCTCGTCCACCGATCCCGACGCCAGGACCGAGCCGGTCACCACGACGCGGCTCGCACCCTGCACGATGACCCGCGAAAGAACAACGGGCGCATCCTCTTTCACCCCGGCGTTGGAGAAGGTGAGATCGTCGAGCAGGACGAGTCCGGCCGGCGTCGACGCGTCGGCGGCGGCGATGACCGCGGCGGTGACCCGCGCACCGGTGATCGACACGGCATCCCATTCGCGCAACCCGAGCGCGGTGAGCGCCTCGGGGTGCACTCGCACCAGGCCGCGGCGGGCGTCGGCGGCCGACGGGTTGAGCCGGGCGGTCAGCGTCAAACCGGCGCTCATGCAGTGGGTCCGTCGTCGGCGGGGTGATCGGTTGCCTGCGCGGTACCGGTGCGTCCGGCCGCCGTGGTGCCCGCGGGCCGGTTCAATCCCAGCCGGGCCTGTGACTTCTTCAGCGTGGGCCGGCGCCGACGGCCGCCCGTCACCGCGCGGATGGCGCGGCGTTGGGCCCGCCGCTCGGCGGGCCGGTCGTCCCAGAACTCGGGGCGCGAGGCCACCCAGCGTCGCGACCGCCAGGCGAACGGGATGTGCACGGCATAGCCGGCGATGGCGATCATCATCAGCACATACGGGAAGGTCAGCAGCAGGGCCGCGCCGATGGCCACCACGATCAACACTGCGGCCAGCGCGCGCGGCGGCACCGAGGCCGCCTTGAGGGATGCGGTGGGGATGCGGCTGACCGCCAGGAACGCGACGATCACGAGCCACCCGCCGACCGCGGGCAGGGAGGTCCACCAGCCGTCGCCGAACTGCTGGCTCAGGCCGATGGGCAGCAGCGCGCAGATCGCCGCGGCGGGCGCCGGGACGCCGACGAAGAAGTCGCGGGTGTAGGCGGGAGCGTCGTCGTCGTCGAGCAGGGTGTTGAATCGGGCCAGTCGCAGCACGATGGCGCAGCAGTAGATCAGGGCCAGCGTCCAGCCGAGGTCCTGGCCGTTCATCAGGTGGAAGTAGACGATCATCGCGGGCACCACGCCGAAGTTGATCGCGTCGGCCAGCGAGTCGATCTCCGCGCCGATCCTGGTGGTGGCACCCATCATTCGGGCCACCCGGCCGTCGATGCCGTCGAGGAGTGCGGCCGCGACGACGAGTCCCATCGCCACGTCGACGGCGCCGGTGGTGGCCGCGCGCATCGCGGTCAGGCCGGCGCAGATGGCCAGGATGGTGAGCGCCGACGGCACGAACATCCGGCCGGCCGCGGCCTGTCGTCGCAGGCGGTTGCGTTCCGCGGGTGTCGTCGCGGCAGTCGACCGGGTGGTACGCCGGGCCGAACGGCTCGTCGGGATGCGCGCCGAGCGGGCGGTGCTGTCCGGTTTCACGCGGTCCGGCTTGGGGGTGATCATCGCCCCGCTCACCCCTCCAGGATCGCGAGCGTGGTCTCGCCGCCGACAGCCCGCTGTCCGACGGCGACCTGCAATCGGGTGCCCTTCGGGAAGTAGACGTCGACGCGGGAACCGAAGCGGATGAGCCCATAGGTGTCGCCGATTCCGACCTGGTCGCCGACACCCGGTTCACACACGATGCGCCGCGCGATCAGCCCGGCGATCTGGACGACGGCGATCTCGGTCTCGCCGCCCACGGCGTCGGCGCAGCGCAGCGTCATCGTGGTGCGCTCGTTCTCCGAACTCGCCGCCGGCAGATCGGCCGAGACGAAGGTGCCCGGGGTGTGGGTGACCGAGGTGACGGTGCCCGCGATCGGTGCCCGTTGCACGTGCACGTCGAAGATGGACAGGAACGTCGACACACGTGGCAGCGGGTCGGTGCCGAGGTCGGCCTCGGCAGGTGGGACGGCCTCGTCGACCAGCGCAATCGTGCCGTCGGCGGGGGCCACAACGATCCCGGCGCCGGTCGGCGGAACCCGCGAGGGGTGACGGAAGAAGGCGGCGCACGCACCGGCGGCGAGCAGCGCGGGGCGCGCGATCCAGCGGTGTTTGCGGCCCAGCAGTGCGACGGCTGCGGGACCGGCGACAAACGGGATGCCGGCCCGATGGATCGGCGGGATGGTCTCGCGGGCGAGGTCGAGCACGTGGGCAATCGGGTTTGCGGGAGTCCCGTCGCTGGTCACGTCGTCCGGTCGCGGACGTCTGGCCACGTCAACCTCCTGCTCGGGCGCTCCGCCACGTGCGGAATGAGACGCCACGCCGGGCATGGCCGGCACGCCAACAGCTTAGTGGTTGCCCGATGGCTCGCCCGGCGGACCATCCGGCAACCCCGACGATCAATCGTCGAGTGCCAGTACGTCGACACCATCGCCCACGGCGAGTTCGACGACGTCGGCGGGGATGTCGATCAGCGCGTCGGCCGCGGCCAGATACCGCAGATGATGCGACGCGGGCGGACCGATCGGGTCGATCACCAGCCCGTCCTCGCCGGTGCGCAGGACCCCGCGCAGGAACTGTCGTTTGCCGTTCGGGGAGCGCACATCCGCGCCGAGCCGCGCGGTCAGGCGTGGCCGATGCGGCGGCATCCCCATCGCCGCGCGCAGCGGCGGCCGGATGAACACCTCGAAGGACACCAGCGCGCTGACCGGGTTACCGGGCAGGGTGATGATCGGGATGCTCCCGCCACTCGGCGTCGGAATCCGGCCGCAGCCCTGCGGCATCCCCGGCTGCATGGCGACCTTGACGAATTCGACGCTCGGGTTGCGGCTCAGCGCGTCCTTGACCACCTCGTACGCTCCGGCGCTCACGCCGCCGGAGGTGATGATGAGGTCCGCGTCGTCGGCGACCTCGTCGAGGCGGGCGAGGAAGTCGTCGACGTCGTCGGGCACGAAATGCAGATGCCGCGCCATCGCCCCGGCGGCCGTCACCGCCGCGGTCAGCATCGCGCCATTGGACTCGTAGATCTGCCCGTACTCGAGTTCTGTTCCGGCCGTGACCAATTCGGAGCCGGTGGACAGCACGACGACGCGCAGCCGCCGCGCGACGAGGACCTCGGCGATGCCGAGGGCCGCGAGCAAACCGATCTGCGGTGGCCCGATGGTGATGCCCGCGGGCAGCGCCTGCTCGCCGCGGGTGATGTCGGAGCCGGCACGGCGGATGTGTTTGCCCGGCTCGACGGCGGCGGTGATGGACACCGTCGTGACCGAACCGTCGGTCAGTTCGACGGGTACCACGGCGTCGGCGCCGTCGGGTAGCGGCGCCCCGGTCATGATGCGGTGCGCGGTACCGGGTGCCAGCGTCAGTCGGTCGGTGCGCCCGGCCGGGATGTCGTGGGCGACCGGCAGCGCCACCGGACGCTCGGCGGACGCGCCGGCGACCTCGGCTGCGCGGACCGCGTATCCGTCCATCGCCGAATTGTCGAAGCCGGGCAGGGAGATGGGAGCGTCGACGTCGTCGACGGTGACCAGACCCAACGCGGTCGCCGTGGGTACGCGGACGGCTTCGGGGGCGGGGAACAGGGCCGCCACGGCGGCTTGATGGTCGGGCACCGATCGCATGCGCTCAGCATGCCACCCATAGGGTTCGGCCCACACGCTGTGCTGCGGTCCGCGGATCGTCGCACTACATTCGTGCCATGGCCTTGGGCGTGCTGCTCGACATCGACGGGGTGATGGTCACCTCGTGGAAAGCGCTGCCCGGCGCCGTCGATGCCCTCGCCGAACTCGCCGATCGCGCCGTCCCGCGCATGTTCCTCACCAACACCACGTCGCGGTCACGTGGCGAGATCGCGCAGCTGCTCGGCGACTGCGGCTTCGACGTCGACGCCTCCGAGATCCTCACCGCAGCCGCCCTCACCGCCGAATACGTGTCGTCGACCTTCCCCGACAAACGGGTGTGGGTGCTCAACCAGGGTCCGATCGCCGAAGACATGGTGGGTGTCGAACTCACCGACGACCCGTCGTCGGCGCAGGTCATCGTGCTTGGCGGGGCCGGCCCGGTGTTCACCCACGACGCGTTGTCCAAGGTTCTCGAGCTGATGCTCGACGGCGTCCCGGCCATCGCCATGCACCGGTCGATGACGTGGTCGACGGCCGACGGACTCAAGATCGACACCGGCGTCTACCTCGAAGGTCTCGAGAAGGCGGTGGGCCGCAAGATCAAGGCGATCGGCAAGCCGTCGCCGCTGGGGTTCCGGGCCGCCGTCGACCTGATGCAGATGGAGCCGACGCAGGTGGTGATGGTCGGCGACGACATGCACAACGACGTCCTGGGCGCCCAGGCGTCGGCGCTGATCGGGGTCCTGGTCCGGACCGGCAAATTCCGCGAGGAGGCGTTGCGGGCGCTGCAGCGTGACGAGTTCGGGCCGGTTCCCGATCACGTCATCGACTCGGTCGCCGATCTGCCGACGTTGCTGGACAAGCTCGCGTAGCCGGCACGACGCGGTTGGCGACGTTGTAGTAGAAGGTCATCCCACGAGTGACCTTCTACTACAACGTCAGAAGGGGAACCGCTCGGACCGTGGGCGCGTCCAAGTAGACATGCCGATCCCATTCAGGTTGCGTGACCACGCGCTCGAACTCGACGGCGTGATCACCGCGGCCGACGCGCGGAGCCTCGGTGTCGACCGGGCGACGATCCGGCGGCTCGTCGTATCCGGCGAACTCATTACTGTCGGACGCGGGGTGCATCGGATGTCGGCGCACCCGCTCACCGGCCGTACGCGCGTCCGGATGACGACACTGCGCGTAGGACAGCGGGCAGTCCTCAGCGGTGCGGCCGCCGCGTGGTGGTGGGAGGCCGACGACCGGTTCCCGTCGCAGATCACCGTGACGATGCCGGTGGGGGATCATCGTCGTGACGTTCCCGGAACGCGCGTTCGCCACCGTCGCCTCGACGCCGAGGACCAGACCATGCATCGCGGACTCGCGGTCACGTCGGTGCCGCTGTCGGTCCTCGAGGCCGGTGTCGAATGGGGCTCTCGATCGTCGACAACGCGGTGCTCCGAGAGCTCGTCACGGTGGATGGCCTCGCTGCGGCGTATCAGCGCCGCCGCAAGTGTGAAGACGCCGCGGCGGTGGGTCGCATCATCGAAGCTCTCGGATCAGGTGCTCGGTCGGCGGCTGAGCGCGAAGCCGTCGCCATCTTCGAAGCTCACGGGATCGACGGTTGGGTGGCCGGGTACCCGTGCCTCGGCTATGACCTTCTACTACAACGTTCAGGCGACTCAGGCCTCGGCGGCCTTCTTGATCTTGCCCAGCGACTCGGCCATGCCAACCTTCAGTTCTTCCTCGAAGGAGTCGTTGCCACCGAAGACCTTGTCGACGAGGAACGCCGACACCGTCGACGTCTTGCCGCCGGGCGCCTCGCGACGCTCGGTGACCGTGACGCCCTTCTCGGCGGGGGTGATCTCGTAGCTCCAGACGGTCCGGTTCTCGGTGACGCGCCAGCCGATGCGCTTGTTCGGCTCGAACCGCACCACCTTGGCCGTGGTCGGCCACACCAGCGGTCCACGACGATTGATGTTGATGGTCTTGGTGTCCAGATCCACCTTGCCGCCGCGGATGATCATCTTCTTGCACTGCGGGCTCCACTCGCCCATGCGCTTGAGGTCGGAGATCACCGCCCACACCTTCTCCGGTGTCGCATCGACGTCGATGGAATCCTCGATCAACTCGGCAGCCATGTTTCCCCCTCATTGGGTGTGCACTCGGGTCGGCACGTGTCGCCGACCACATCGGCGCTCACCCTATGGCGCTACTGTCTGACCGTCAATAAGGGTCCGGGGTCAGACGATGAGCGTGACGCCGATGATCGCTCCGACGCCGACGAAGACCGCGGCGCTGATCCAGCCGGCGGGATGCGCATCGTCGGCGGAGTGCCGGCCCGACTCCGCGTCGTCGAGCAGCAGGGTGCCCAGCTTGCCCGGGGTGAGCCAGTCGATGAACACGAACGACCACATCATCACCGCGATCGTCAGGACCGCGTAAATGGCGGTGTAGAGCACCGCGCGCCAGAGCACCAGGCCCGCGGTGTCGATGACCGAGCAGACCAGCACGAACGACAGGCCGATCACCATCGAGCCGGCCAGGATGGTCGCGTTCCGGTTGTGGTCGAGCCACACCAGCTGCCGCAACCGGCCGGGGGTCACCAGATCGAGAGCCAGGAAGCCGACGGCGAGCAGGACGATTCCCGCGATGCTGAACGCGGCGGCGTGGGCGAGGTTGTCGCGCAGCATGTCCATGGGAGAACCCTATCCATGCTCGTGGCGATCGGAGTGGTTATCCGACCGCGACACCGAGTCCGAGGTTCTCCCGCAGAGTTCGTCCGGGATAGGCGTCGCGATAGACGCCGAGTTCCTGCAGGACCGGCACCACGTCGTCGACGAAGCGGTCGAGCCCACCGGGCGTGATGTGCGGGACCAGGATGAAACCGTCGCTCGCGTCGGCCTGTACGAGCCGGTTGATCTCGGTGGCGACGGTGCGCGGCGACCCGACGAAGGTCTGCCGCCCGGTCACCTCGATGATCAGCTCGCGGCTCGACAATCCCTTGGCAGTGGCGAGTTGACGCCACTGCGCGGCGACGGCACGCGGATCACGGTGGATGCGGACGCTGGCGCGGCCCTTGCTCACCGTGTTCTCCCCGGCGACGGGGTCGACGTCGGGAAGGGGGCCGTCCGGGTCGTGGCCGGAGAGATCACGATTCCAGAGCTGTTCGAGGAAGACGATCGCGGTCTGCGGGCTCACCTGCGCGAGCCGGACATCATGCGCGATCTCGGCGGCCTCGGCGTCGGTGTCGCCGAGCACAAAGGTCGCCGCGGGCAGGATGAGCAGGTCGTCCCGCGATCGGCCGTGCGCGGCTAGGTGTTCTGACCGGACACGTTAGTCGGTACGGATCGTCAGGATCGATAGCGTGCCGTCAATGCTTCGGCACGCACGTACATGGCATCGCGGACGGAATCTGGCGCTAGTACTTCGGCGTCCGTATCAAGCCGCCACACTGCCCACACCGCATGGCGCAGGTCTTCGAAGGTCACGTCGAGGCGGATCCAATCATCCGGCTCCGGTTCCTCGGCACGGACAGCACTGGCATTCTCCAGCAGTTCCTCACGACGTGAGGTCTTGATGCGGACGACGACGGGGATGTGGTTCTCGGAGAGGAACTGTGCGGTGCGCTCGGCCCAGATGCGGTCGAGGTCGACCTGCGCGGGGCGTTGCGCTGGTTCGGGGAGCGCTTCGGCCCTGAGCATCCGAGACAGACGGTAAGTCCGATCGTCTCCGGACCTCGTCGCCAGCAGGTAAGTGCGCCCGCGGACGGTGACCAGTCCAATCGGATCGACGGTTCGACGACTCGGTGCTTTGCCAGGTGCCGCGTAGTTGAATCGCAGCCGGCGGCCGGTGAGCACCGCGGCTCGGACCTCGCTCATGACGCCGTCGGCCAGGTCTTCGGTGGGGGCACGGCGAGAGAGAAGGTCGGTCTCCGGCTCCACGAGGAACCGTTTGGCCGCATCGCCAAGACTCACCTGGTGCCCCTCGGGCAGCGCGTCGACGACCTTTCGCATCGCCGAGGCTAGCGGTGCGCTGAGGCCGAAGACCTTCTCGCCGCGGGATGATCCGGCGGTGAGCAGCGCGAGTGCCTCGTCATGGTTCAGCCCGGTCAGTTCGGTGCGGAAGCCGGGAAGGAGTGAATAGCCACCGTATCGACCGCGGTCGGCGTAAACCGGGACGCCCGCAGTCGAGAGGGCGTCGATGTCGCGCAGCACGGTGCGCGTGGACACTTCGAGCGCACTGGCCAGCTGGTCGGCGGTTATTCGGTCTCGCTGCCGCAGCAGGAGCACCAGCGAGACCAGTCGGTCTGCTCGCATGCATCCATCTTTACCAGAATACACGACACAAGGTGTCGTGATTCGTTGGGAGGCTAGTAGCGCAGCGTCGAGGACGGCGGCCATAGGGCGGCCGGGCGCTGCGGAACGAATGAACGGAGCAGCGATGGAACGCACGGCAGTAAATCCGGTGACTTGGTCGCAGGAGATGGGCTTCAACCAGGGCGAAGTCATCTCAGGGGAGACAAGGACGCTGTACATCTCGGGACAGACAGCGATGAGCAAGGATGGTCGGCCCGAGCATGACGGGGACGTCGAGGCCCAGCTCGCGTTGGCCGTGGCGAACCTCGAGGCCGTGCTCGCCGAGGCCGGCATGTCGATGGAGAACCTGGTCCGCCTCAACGTCTACACCACCGACGTGGACGCGATGTTCCCGCATTACGGCGTGCTCGCCGGGAAGCTCGGGGCGGCAGGAGTCGCCCCGACTACCACGATGCTCGGCGTCACCCGCCTGGCGATCCCCGGCCAGATGGTCGAGCTCGAAGGAACCGCTGTCGCATAACGTTTCCCCCTTTTTGAATCTCATCTCGGACGGTCAGCAGGGTAACCCTGCTGACCGTCCGAGAGTCCTAAGGAGTCCCATGTCCCACGCAAATGCCGCTCTGACTCCCCGTCACCGTTTCAAAGTCGCTAGCCTGGTCGTAGATGACGGCTGGCCGATCAGCGAGGTCGCCGCTCGCTTCCAGGTGTCCTGGCCGACAGTGAAGCGGTGGGCAGATCGCTACGCAAATGGCGAATCGATGCACGACCGGTCCTCGCGGCCGAAGACCTCGCCGCACAAGACGCGCAAGGCGACGACGAAGCGGTGCGTGAGCCTGCGCCTGCGACTTCGCGAAGGGCCGGTCCAACTTGCGAGCAGGCTCGGCATCGCGCCGTCCACCGTGCATCGAATCCTCACGACCGCCCGGCTGAACCGGCTCGCATACGTAGACCGCGCCACAGGCGAAGTTGTCCGCCGTTACGAGCATGACTACCCCGGGTCGCTCGTGCACGTGGATGTGAAGAAGCTCGGGAACATCCCCGACGGAGGCGGCTGGCGTTATGTCGGCCGCCGCCAAGGCGAAAAGAACCGCTCCGCCACCCTCCGGACAAGCCCCGCAATAAGTGGCACAACCCCAAGCTGGGGTACGCGTTCGTGCACACCGTCATCGACGACCACTCCCGCGTCGCGTACACCGAGGTCCACGACGACGAAACTGCCATCACCACCGCCGTCGCCGTCCTGCACCGGGCAGTCGACTGGTTCGCCAATCGCGGCGTCACCGTCGAGCGCGTGTTATCGGACAACGGCGGCGCGTACCGCTCGCATCTGTGGCGCAATACCTGCGAGGCCTTGTCGATCACGCCGAAGCGGACGCGCCCGTACCGTCCTCAGACCAACGGCAAGGTTGAGCGCTTCCACCGCACCATGGCTGACGGGTGGGCCTACGCTCGCTGTTACTTCAGCGAGCAGGAACGACGCGATGCCCTCGCCGATTGGATTCACCAGTACAACCAGCACCGTCCGCACACGGCCTGCGGCAACCAGCCGCCCTTCTCGCGGTTGACCAACGTCCCCGGTCAGTACAGCTAGGCAGCCCTGACGTCGGCGTAGAACGCAACACCGTCATCGAGCGTGGAGTGCCGGGAGAAGATCGCGTCGGCGTGGGCGGCGGCGAACTCGCGGCCCTCCTCGGAGTCGCCGGCCTGAAAGATGACCGGGCGTCCCTGCGGGCTGCGCGGAACCGGGAAGCGGCCGGCGATGTCGAACTGTTTGTCGCTGCGGGTAAACGCGCCCGCAGCCGGGTCGGCGAGGAATGTGCCGGTGGTCCGGTCGGCGGCGACGTCGTCGTCAGACCACGAATCCCACAGTTGCAGAGCAGTTTCCAGGAATCGACGCGCGCGAACGTAGCGCTGGTCCTCGGGCAGATAGCCGCCGCGCCGGAAGTTCTCACCGGTGAACTCATCCCACGAGGTCACCACATTCCACGCCGCGCGACCGTCGGACAGGTGATCCAGCGACGCGAATTGTCGTGCCACCTCGAAGGGTTCGTTGAAGGTGGAGTTGATGGTGCCGGCCAGACCGAGGTGCTCGGTGACGGCGGCGAGTGCGGCGAGCACCGTGAACGTGTCCGGGCGTCCGACGACGTCGAGGTCGTAGATCTCGCCGCCGTGATCACGCAGCCGCAGACCTTCGGCGAGGAAGAGGAAGTCGAACAGGCCACGTTCGGCGGTCTGCGCGAAATGGACGAACGAATCGAACTCGATGTGGCTGCCCGCCGCCGGGTCGCTCCACACCGTGGTGTTGTTGACGCCGGGGAAGTGCGCGGCGAGGTGGACCTGTTTGGTCATGACGGGACCGCCTCGGCGGGAACGGAATCATGATGGGCGACATAGCGGTTGACCGCAGTGGGGAGGCCGAGTCGCGTGCGCAGGTCGCCACGAGGCGCGACGACGGTGAGCGCCGACAACGCTTCTGCGAGGTGCCCGAGGTCATCCGGGATGGCTGCGGGCAGCAGGCGGACACCGTCGATGCCGGTGCCGGATGCGGTCAGTTCGCCGATCAGTTCGCCGAGTTCGGTGGGCGTCCCGGCGAATACCTGTGTGCCGAAGCCGAGATCGACACCGGCGAGTTCGTCGAGACGCTGACGGCGGTCGTGTGCCTGCGTCGCGGTGCGGTCGAGGTGGACCACGACATCGGCGAACACGAGCGGCGCCTGCTCGGCGATGCGCAGTGCCGTCGACGCCGCGGTGATCGACGTCGCGTCGGATGCGGACAGGAACGCGAGGTCGGCGGAGCGGGCGAGGAAATCGGTCGCGTCGTGTTCGAGATCGGGCCCGGCTCCCGGTCCCTCGAGGTCGACGGAGCCGGCGATCACCGGCCGGCCCTGGGGTGGTCGCGGGGTGATCGACGGACCGCGCACCGAGAAGAACCGGCCGTGAAAGTCGATGTGGTGCAATTTGTCCCGATCGACGAACCGGCCGGTGTCGACGTCGCGGATCTCCGCGTCGTCCTCCCATCTGTCCCAAAGCCGGCGCAGCACCTCCGCATACTCGCCGGCCTCGGCGTAAAGCGACTCGGTCGTCAGATCGTCGGGGGATCGGCGACCCACGAGCCGGACGCCGTCGGCGCTTGCATCCACGGCCACCAGCGCTCCGGCCCGACCGCGACTGACGAAGTCGAGAGTCGCGATGGCCTTGGCCGCATGAAACGGTTCGGTGTGGGTGGCCACCACGGTCGGCAGGATGCCGATGCCGCCGACCTGCGGCGCGACGCGCGCCGCGATCAGTACGGAGTCGAGACGGCCGGCGACCCGGTCGGTGTGCGCGTGTGCGTCGTCGGGATCGGCGACGGTACCCGGGTGGGTGCCGAAACCGTCGTCGATGGTCACCAGGACCGGTGCCGCGGCGGCGGCCGTGCCGATGACATCGCGCCAGTAACCGGCGGTCAACAGATCTTTCGGCCGCGCGGACGGCTCTCGCCAGGCCGCCGGATGCCAGCCGGCGCCGGACAGCCCGACGGCGACAAGGGGAGAGCTTCGCGTCATCTGGTCGACAATCTCCATCTCGTGGGTCGGGTTCACCTGGATAACGCGCCCGGGGTGTCGATCAGACCCCGTCGGAGTGGATGCGATCACGCTGGGCACAACCCTCGCGCGATGTCCGGGCAAGGTCGATCCTGGCACTTCGACGTCTATCCGGGAGTGTTGTCATGTCGTGGTTGAGTCGCGTGCTCGACGCCCAGCATCACCACCTGCTGCGCGGCGTCGAGGGCCTGATGCCCGAGGCCGCGAATGCCACCGCACTGTGCAACGGACCGCGGTGTGTCTGCGCCGAATCCGACTGCGACGCAGCGGCCGATCGCACTGTCGTCGAGTGGCCGCGGTGAGCCGGGTCCCGTTGTCGGTGCTGGACCTCGCGCCGGTGACCGAGGGCAGTACCCCGCAGGATCGGTGCGTCGCAGCATCGAACTCGCGCAGGTGGCCGAGGCCGCCGGATACCGACGGTTCTGGCTGGCCGAACATCATTTTGTCTCGGTCGCCAGCTCGTCGACGACGACGCTGATCGCGCTGGTGGCCGCGGCGACCCGACGCATCCGGGTGGGCAGCGCCGCCGTGCAGGCCGGCCACCACACCGCGGCATCGATCGTGGAGGCCTTCGGGACCGTCGACGCCGTCCACCCCGGGCGACTTGACCTGGGGCTGGGCCGTTCGGGGCAGCGTCGAACGGAGCTGTTGGGGCCGTCAGGGGCGCCGTCGAGGCCGCGGGAACCCGAACGCGTCGTCGACGGGTTGCTCATCCCCGAACCGTTCCCGGGGGAGAAGTTGCTGACCTCACCACTGGTGGCGGCGACCACCCGCGCCGTGGAGTTCGACGGTGCCCGCCAACCCGACTTCGCCGACGCCGTCTCCGACGTGATCGCCCTGCTACGTGGTGATTTCGCAGTTGAGGATGTCGCGCTGCGCGCGGTGCCGGGCGAGGGCGCCGACGTCGAGATCTGGATCTTCGGCAGCAGCAAAGGGCAGAGCGCGCAGGTGGCCGGCCACGAAGGGCTCCCGTTTGTCGCGAACTACCACGTCAGTCCGTCGACCGTGCTGGAGGCCACCGAGGTTTACCGGACATCGTTCCGGCCGTCGGACCGGCTGGCCGAACCCTACGTCGTGGTGTCGGCCGACGTGGTTGTCGCCGAAGATGATTCGACCGCCCGCCACCTTGCCTCCACCTACGGTCACTGGGTGTACGACATCCGCAGCGGCGCCGGCGCGGGTGACTACCTCGATCCCGCCACCGCCCCACCGCTGTCCGACGACCAGCGCGCCGTAGTCGACGACCGCGTCCGCACCCAGTTCGTCGGCTCACCGTCGACGGTGGCCGAGCGCCTCGACACCCTGGCCCGCGTCACCGGCGCCAACGAACTCGCGATCACCAGCGTCACACACGATTTCGAGGACCGGAAAAGATCGCACCGGTTGTTGGCGCAGGAGTGGGGGCTGGCTTGAGTCGGCCACTCGTGCTGGATCGGCGACCCACTGCCACTGCTGGTTGAGCCGCGACCCCCAACTGCTGGTTGAGCCGCGACGGCGAGCGCCAGCGAGCCGAGCGTGTCGAAACCACTGGTGAGACAACAATGTCCGCAACGACGGTGGTTGCGGACATTGTCGGCGTGCGGATGGTTTCGACACGGCGCGGGCTCGCTGCGCTCGCCCGTGCCGGCTCAACCAGCAGCGGGGGTGCGGCGCGGGCTCGCTGCGCTCGCCCGTGCCGGCTCAACCAGCAGCGGGGGTGCGGCTCGGGCTCGCTGCGCTCGTCCGTGCCGGCTCAACCAGCAGGACGGGACAGCTCAGCCGACCATCACCATGTCGTAGTCGCTCACCGAATTGGCAAGGGCGGCTACGTGGTCGTCGGCTCCGCCGAGGGTGTGTGAGATGGCGGTCAGGCGGCTCAGGTAGTGGCCCACCGGGTATTCGGCGGTCATGCCGATACCGCCGTGCATCTGG
Organism: Gordonia bronchialis DSM 43247; assembly: GCF_000024785.1. Classification (NCBI taxonomy): domain Bacteria; kingdom Bacillati; phylum Actinomycetota; class Actinomycetes; order Mycobacteriales; family Gordoniaceae; genus Gordonia; species Gordonia bronchialis. Next base: position 746,808 of record NC_013441.1, read on the forward strand.
ACGGCCTCCTGACCGATGCCGCGACCGGACCGGCAGATCTGCAGCTTGGCGCGGGAGGCGATCGCCGGATCGCAGATGCCCGACGCCAAGGCGGTGGTCGCGTACAGACTCATGCTGCGGGCGAGCTCGAGCAGCACGTACATGTCGGCGGCCCGTTGGGTGAGTGTCTGGAAGGTCGCCAGGGTGACGCCGAACTGCTTGCGCGTCTTGAGATATTCGACGGTGAGGTCGAGGGACCGTTCCATCGCGCCGAGGGCCTCGGCGCACAGCGCGGTCTGGATTCCGACCTCGGCGTCGGCGATGGCCTGCGTGGCGTCGCCGCTCCCGAGGCGCGTGGCCGGGGCGTCGGCGAACTCGAACTGCGCACCCCGACGACGGTCGCTGGTGCGGTAGGCGGTGCGGGTGACACCGCTGGCGTCGGCGTCCACCAGGTACAGGCCGATGCCGTCGTCGGTGCGGGCGGACACGACCAGCTTGTCTGCACAGTCACCATGGCCGACAAGGGTTTTGGTTCCGGAGATGGTGTCGCCGGACGCGGTGGTGGCGACCTTGGCACCGGGCCAGCGATCGCCCGGCTCGAGGTGCGCGAAGGCCATCAGCAGCTCGCCCGAGGCCAGGCCGCCGAGCAGCTCGGCGCGAGTGTCACCGTCGGCGGTCGCGGCCACCAGCGAGCTCGGAACGAGCACCGAATCCAGGTACGGCTCAGGGGCATTGGCACGGCCGAGCTCGGTCATGACACTGGCGAACTCGACGGGTCCGGCACCCATGCCGCCGTCCTCCTCGGGGATGGTGAGGCCGAGGATGCCGATGTCGGCCAGCGACTTCCACACCCCCTTGTCCCAGCCGAGCTCGCTGTCGGTGACCTTGCGCAGGGTCTCCACGTCGTAGGTGCGGGTCAGCACCTCACGGACGGTGTCCCGCAACATCGTCTGTTCGTCGGAGAGTTCGAAATCCATGAATGGTTCCTCGATGGTCTGAAGGTAGGGAAAGCTGTTGGGGAAGTGCGGTTTACAGGCCGAGCACGGCCTTGTCGATGATCTGGCGCTGCACCTCGGAGGAACCGCCGTAGATCGAGACCTTGCGGTAGTTGAGGTAGGTCGGCGCCGACAGCTGCGCCCACTCCGGTGCCGCCACATCGGCGGTCCCGTTGGCCGCACCCGCTTCGATACCGGACACCGGCAGCGAATCCTGGCCGGCGATGTCGGCGATCAACTCGGTGGCGGCCTGCTGCAGCTGGCTGCCCTTGAGTTTCAGCAACGACGACGCCGGGTTCGGCTTGCCGTCGGCCGAGGATGCCGCAACCCGAAGCTGCGTCAATTCCAGTGCGAGGAGCTCGTTTTCGATCTCGGCAAGACGCGCGGCGAACAGCGGGTCCTCGAGCAGGGTGCCGCCGTCGGCGGTCGGTGTCTCACGGGCGAGTTCCTTGGCGCGGGCCAGGCGGGTCTTGGTGTGACCCACGCGGGCGATACCGCTGCGCTCGTTGCCGAGCAGGAACTTGGCCTGCGTCCAACCCTCGTTCTCGTTTCCGACCAGGTTCTCCACCGGCACGCGGACGTCGTTGAAGAAGACCTCGTTGACCTCGAAGCTGCCGTCGATGAGCTGAATCGGTCGCAGTTCGACGCCGGGGGTGTCCATCGGGAAGAGCAGCATCGAGATGCCGGCCTGCTTCTTCACGTCGGGGTTGGTGCGGGCCAGGCAGAAGATCCAGTCGGCGTACTGGCCGAGCGTGGTCCACGTCTTCTGACCGTTGACGACGTAGTGGTCGCCGTCGCGGACCGCACGGGTCTTGAGGGAGGCGAGGTCGGAGCCGGCCTCGGGTTCGGAGAAGCCCTGGCACCACCAGATGTCGAGGTTCGCGGTCTTGGGCAGGAACCGCTCCTTCATCTCCTGTGACCCGAACTGCGCGATCACCGGACCGATCATGCCCGCGTTGAACGGCAGCAGATCCGGCACATGCATCAGCGCCATCTCCTCGCGGTAGATGTGCGATTCGATGGGGGTCCAGTTCTTGCCGCCCCATTCGACCGGCCATCCGGGCACCGCGACGCCGTGCTCGTTGAGGATGCGCGTGGTGGTGACGAGATCGTCGGGGTAGTTGAGCTTGCCGGCCTCGTTCCGCTCGCGGATGTCCTCGGGCACCTTGGCAAAGATGCCGCGGATCTCCTCGCGGAACGCCTCTTCTTCGGGGCTGAACTTGAGATGCATGGGTTCTGTCTACTCCTTGTTGAGGGACCCTGCGGCGACCTGACACAAAAGCAACCAGATTCGCGTTAAAACCAAATCTATCTGGTCCAGCGCTGTTAATGCAATGATCTTTGCAATAACCTGTCCCCATGACTACGGAGACACCTGCCGACGACGTCGCGGTCGGAGACCGGTCCGCGCGCACACGTCCCGGGGGACGGAGTGCGCGGGTCCAGCGTGCGGTGTACCGCGCGGTCGGCCAGCTCGTCGACGGCGGACACGGCGCGTCGATGACGATCCCGCAGGTGGCCGAGCGGGCCGGGGTCAACCCAACGACGGTCTATCGGCGGTGGGGAACAGTGGACGCACTGCTCAGCGAGGTGGCGGTGTTTGTCCTGACCCGCGAGGAGCACATCCCGGACCTGGGCCGCCTGCGCGACGACCTGCTCGAATGGGTCGACACCATGGCCGTCGACATCGACAAACCCGACCGTCGTGCCCACCTGCGAGCGATGGTGAGTGCGCGCGACGGCGAGATCGAGCTCTGCCCGTGCTGGGAGTTCCGCAAGCGGCAGGCCGTCGTCATGGTCGAACGGGCCGTCGAACGTGGTGAGCAGTCGCCGACGGTGGATCAGATCCTCGACCACATCATCGCCCCGCTCTACGGGAAATCGGTCTTTGGGCTCGCGATCGACCGGGAATTCGGGGCGCGGCTCGTCGAAGACGTCATGTCGATGGCGCCCGACCCCAGGCCCTGACCCACGCCCTCGCCCCGCCCTCGTCGACGGTCAGCTCGACCACACCGAACATCGCACCAGGTCTACAGCGGTCTGTCGGTCAACTCGACGGGATCGTCGGAGACCGTCGTCGATCTCGCGAGGGTGGACGCCGACACGGTGGGCGCCCTCGACGGCCACATCAAGGGTGTTCATCCGTGCGGGTGGGGCTGTTGACGCTATCCTCGCGCCCATGAAGCGAGTGCACGCGTTCGGCGACGATTGTCTCGGCGAACTCGACGGGGTGGGGGTCGCGCAGGCGATCGCGGCAGGGCAGTTCTCGGCGTCGGATGCGGTAGAAGCCGCGCTCGAGCGGATCGACGCCGTGAACCCGACGCTGGGAGCGGTGGCCCACGACGACCGCGAACGGGCCCGCAAACGGGCCGTCGACAACGACTTCCCGAGCGGTTCATTCGTCGGCGTGCCGTCGATCATCAAGAACAACACCGCGTTCGCCGGACTCCCGACGCAGCACGGTTCGGCCGCGGTGCCCGCCACCCCGGCCGCCGCAAATGAGGCATTCACCGACCAGTTGCTCGCCACCGGCATCAACATCGTCGGGGCGTCGACGTTGCCCGCCTTCGGGCTGACCGCGACCACCGAGTTCGTCGACCGTGATCCGACGCGCAATCCGTGGGACACCGACTACTCGTGCGGCGCGTCGTCGGGTGGTTCGGCCGCGCTGGTCGCCGCCGGCGCGCTGCCCATCGCCCACGCCAACGACGGCGGCGGCTCGATCCGCATCCCCGCCGCGGCCTGCGGACTCGTCGGACTCAAACCGTCGCGCGATCGCGTGGCGCCGCCGAAAGAGGGCGAAGCCGCGCCCATCGACATCATCTCCAACGGCATCGTCAGCCGAACCGTCCGTGACACAGCGCATTTCATTGCCGACGCCGAGCGATTCCGCGCTGCACCCGGAATGCCGGCCGTCGGACTGGTGGAAGGGCCGGGGCAACGCCGGCTGCGCATCGCGCTGGTGACCGAACCACTGACCGGCCAGCTTCTCGACCCCGACACCCAGCGCGCGGTCACCGCGATCGCCGATCTCCTGGAGAATCTGGGTCACCGTACCGAGATGGTGCCGTTGCCCGTCGACCGTTCCTACGCAACACAATTCACCGACTACTGGGCACTGATGGCCTATTCGCTGGACCACTTCGGCAAACGGATCATTGACAAGGGCTTCGACCGGTCACAACTCGATCCCTTCACCCGCGGCCTGTCGCGGATGGCGCTACGACGGTTCTGGCGCATCCCGGGTGCAATCCGCGGTCTCAAGCGCTCGACAGCGGCCTTCCGTGGCATGTTCGACCGCTTCGAGCTGGTGCTCTCGCCGACGCTGGCCCACATCACCCCCGAGATTGGATATCTCGATCCCGCAGGCGATTTCGACGAGATCTTCGAGCGGCTCACCCGGTATGTCGCGTTCACCCCGGCCAACAACACCGCCGGGATGCCCGGCATCAGTCTGCCGCTCGCCCAGGACAATCGCGGACTGCCGATCGGTATCCACTTCTCCGCCGACGTCGGGCATGAGCGCACACTGCTCGAGATCGGCTTCGAACTCGAAGCGGCGCAACCGTTTGCGCGGATTCAGGATGCGGTTGGCTGAGCGGGCGTAGTTGACCGCCCGAGGTCGGCGATAGTGCCGTTGGCGATCGTGGTGGGAGGCCGTGGATCCCGGCGCGACGGTCAGCGCAGGCCCACGATCTCCTTGGGGCAGACGGCTAGCATGGCTCCGGGAGCGGCGAGAAGCGCGACATTGACGCGGTCGCAAGGCGCCACGACCGAGCTGAATGAGCCATCGCCGGAGATTGCGAAGGGACCGGTCGTCCTCCCGTTGCCGCGGCGATCGATTGTCCCCTCCACGGACAATCGGAAAAGGAACAACCGGAAAACGTTGATGACGATGCACACCGACGATTGCCGCCGGGCCACCACACCCGGGTGAGCAACCGACGCAACGACAACTGCTCGCGTGCCTCCCATCCGCTCGCGATACGTCACGAGCAAACGGGAGACACGCGAGCAGATGCCAGCGTGCGACGGTCGAACCTTAGTGGGCGACAGCCTTTTCCGCACCGACGCCGGTGAGGGAGCGAACCTCCATCTCGGCGTTGCGCTCCGGCGTGCCCTTGTCGGCCGGCGAGGTGAACGTGCCGATGATGCCGAGGGCGAAGCCCAGCGGGATGGACACGATGCCCGGGTTGGACAGCGGGAACCAGGCGAAATCGGCGCCGGTGATCATCGAGCTCGAGCTCCCGGATACGGCCGGGGAGAAGATGATCAGGATGATCGTCGAGCCGAGTCCGCCGTAGATGCTCCACAGCGCGCCGCGGGTGTTGAACCGCTTCCAGTACAGCGAGTACACGATGGTCGGCAGGTTCGCGGCAGCGGCGATGGCGAACGCGAGGGCCACCAGGAAGGCGATGTTCTGGCCGTTGGCCAGGATGCCCAGGATGATGCCCATGATGCCCAGCACCACCACGGTGTAGCGGGACACGCGCACCTGATCGTCCTCACTTGCCTGACCACGTTTGATGACACTGCCGTAGATGTCGTGCGCGAAGGACGCCGACGCGGTGATGGCGAGCCCGGCGACCACCGCGAGGATGGTCGCGAAGGCGACCGCGGAGATCACACCCAGCAGCACCACGCCCCCGATCTCGAAGGCCAAGAGCGGTGCCGCGGCGTTCTGACCACCGGCGGCCGCCAGGATCTTGTCCGGACCCACCAGGGCGGCGGCGCCATAGCCGAGGACCAGCGTGAACAGGTAGAACGCGCCGATCAGGGCGATCGCCCACACCACCGAGCGTCGGGCTTCCTTGGCGGTCGGCACCGTGTAGAAGCGCATCAGCACGTGCGGCAGACCCGCAGTGCCCAGCACCAGGGCGATGGCAAGTGACACGAAGTTGATCTGGGATTCGAACGACCCGCCATACTGCGCGCCGGGTGCGAGCACGTCACGGGAGGCGACCTTCTCGCTGGTCGAATCGCTGATCATGTCCTGGGCCGAACCCAGGATCGACGACATGTTGAACCCGAACTTGGCGAGCACGATGAATGTCATGATCGCGGCGCCGGCGAGCAGCAGCACGGCTTTGATGATCTGCACCCAGGTGGTGCCCTTCATCCCGCCGACCAGCACGTAGACGATCATGAGCGCGCCGACGACGGCGATGACGATGGACTGGCCGGTCTTGGACTCGATGTCGAGCAACAGGGCGACGAGACCGCCGGCGCCGGCCATCTGGGCCAGCAGGTAGAACAGTGAGACGGCGAGCGTGGAGATGGCCGCGGCCAGTCGCACCGGACGCTGCTTGAGCCGGAAGCTCAGCACGTCGGCCATCGTGAATTTACCTGTGTTGCGCAGCAATTCGGCCACCAGCAACAGTGCGACGAGCCACGCGACGAGGAAGCCGATGGAGTACAGGAAGCCGTCGTAGCCGTAGACGGCGATGGCCCCGGCGATGCCGAGGAAGCTCGCCGCCGACAGGTAGTCGCCGGCGATGGCGATGCCGTTCTGCGGGCCGGAGAAACCGCGGCCGCCGGTGAAGAAGTCGGCGGCGGATTTGTTGTTCTTGCTCGCCCGGATGACCACGACCATCGTCACCGCGACGAACGCGAGGAAGATCGAGATGTTGGCGACGGGACTGCCGACCGTCGCAGCGAGATACTGGGTGTTCACGGACGTACCCCGTCTTCCATTTCGGCGCGGATGGCCTCGGCCTTGGGGTCGAGGTCGCGGTTGGCGAACCGGACGTAGAGCCCGGTGATGACGAACGTGGTCACGAACTGCAGCAGCCCCAGGATCAGGCCGAGGTTGATGTTCCCCCACACCTTGGTGGCCATGAAGTCATGGGCGAACGCGCCGAGCAGCACATACAGCGCATACCAGGCGAGGAAGAACGCGGAGATCGGGAACACGAACCGGCGCAGGGTGCGCTTGAGGTCCTGGAACTCCGGGCTGGCCTGCATCGCGACGAACTGCTCGCCGGTGGGTAGAGGGGGCTGCGGTGGTGGTTGGTCGACGGATGTCACGGGTTCCTCCCAGCTGTGATGGGTAACTGGTGATCAGGTTTGCTGAGGCCTGGATCACATCGCAATGGGTGGTGCAGGTCACACGCCGAAGGTTGTCGACTGTGCGCCCGGCGGTCGATCAGCGCCGACGAACGGTCGCGGGCCGGGCCACGATCCTCGAGAGATTCGCTTTCGTGCCCATGCTCTCCCCCGGCCGAGACGACGATATCGCCGCAGCGGACCTCCGCCGCCTCTGTCGGCAAGCGGGAGTTCGGTTGGGCACGATCGACGCCCTCATCGCAGCGCTGACGATCGTCCACGGTCACACGCTGTTGACCACGGACAAGGATTTCGTCCATGCCGCGCCCCATATCGGACTCGACGTGTGGTCGCCGTAGTCAGTCCTCGGGCAGCCGCTCGATACCCATGCCGAGCCGTTCGGGCACATGCATCCGGGCGAAGGTGCGCGACAGATCGGCGGGAAGCCGACGCCGGGTGAGCAGGCTGACGCCCACCATGGTGCCGAAGGCCAGCGGCACGGTGACCGCGGCCGGATAGCCGATGATCACCGCCGGCCAGCCGCCCAGTGCGTCGTCGTCGGCGACACCGGCGATGGCCAGGCTGGTGGCCACCCCGGACGACACCCCGCCCACGATCAGGCCGGTGATGGCACCGGGCGCCGTCAGGCCGCGCCACCAGATGCCGAGCACGAGTAGCGGACACAGGGTCGATGCGGCCACCGCGAACACGAGTCCGACGGTCCGCGACAACTCCAATGAGGTTGCCGCCAGCGACAATCCGACCGGGATGACCCCGCCGATGATCGCGGCCACCCGGAAGTCGCGGACCCGGCCCCGTAGGACGTCGGTGGCCAGCGCACCGGCCACCGACACCAGCAGGCCCGACGATGTCGCCAGGAACGCGGCGATGGCGCCGGCGGCCACGAGGGCACCGAGGATCTGCCCGCCGATGCCGCCGATCGCCGCGCTCGGCAGCAGCAGCACCGCAGCGTCGGCGGTGCCGGTGATCAACAGCTGCGGAACGTACAGTCGCGCGAAGACGCCCAGCAGCAGCGGGAACAGATAGAACAGCGAGAGCAGGGCGATCACGGCGAGCGCGGTCCGGCGGGCCGTGCGTCCGTCGGGGTTGGTGTAGAAGCGTACCAGGACATGTGGCAGTCCCATGGTGCCGAGGAAGGTCGCGATGATCAGCGAGAGCACCTGGTAGAGAGCGTGATCGCCGCCGAGGCCCCGACCCGGTGAGATCCACTGTTCACCGGTCACCGGGGCGCCGGCGATCACCGGGGTGGCGGCGTCGGCATCCAGCGAGATGACGCTGCCCGCCGAGATGTGGTGCTGCCCGGTCGTGGTGATCGGCGCGTCGGTCACCGCACGTCCGTCGAGCGTGCCGGAGACGCGGATGCCCGTGGTCTCCCCGAAGGTGACCAACACGTCGGTGGTGACGTCGACGGTCGTCGCGACGCTCACCCGCGGAGGTGCCGGCTCGCCGAAAGATGCTCGATCACTGGCGAACACACCCAAAAGGACCAGCGCCGGAACGGCGATCGCGGTGAGCTTGAGCCAGTACTGGAAGGCCTGGACGAAGGTGATGGAGCGCATCCCGCCACCGACGACGTTGACGATGACGATGGCGCCGACGGCCACCGCCCCCACCCACACCGGAACACCGATCAGGATGTTGAGAGTCAGTCCGGCACCCTGGAACTGGGGGATCAGGTAGAGCACGCAGACAACCACGACGACGACCATCGCGGTGGTGCGGACGGCTCGCGACGAGAGCCGGAACTCGGCGAAGTCGGGCACGGTGTAGGCGCCGGATCGCCGTAGCGGTGCGGCGACGAACAACAGTAGGCCAAGGTAGCCGGCGGTGAACCCCACTGGATACCACAGCGCGTCGGCCCCGTACTTGGCCACCAGCCCCGCGACGCCGAGAAACGATGCGGCCGAGAGATATTCACCGGAGACGGCGGCGGCGTTCCAGCGCGAGCCGACGGCGCGCGAGGCAACCAGGAAGTCGGAGGTGGTGCGGGAGAACCGTCCGCCGTAGGCGCCGACGGCGATGGTGGCGATTGCCGCGGCCAGCAACGCCACCGCGGTGAACGCGTCGACGTGCGTATTCACCGGGTGTCGGGGTCGGGGGTCTCGGGGCCGGGACTGTCGGTGTCATCGTCGACGACGCCCATGAAGTCCCGCTCGGCCTGCTCGGCGAACCGCACATACAGCCATCCGGTGAAATAGATGAGCGGATAAAGCAGTACGCCGAGCACAATCCAGTGCAACCGGATACCGAAGACCGTGATCTCACCGAGGGCCGGAAAGGCGATACCCAGCAACGGGATCGCCAGCGCGAGCACCAGCAGACTGCCACCGAGGCGCAGCGCCAGGCCGAGTTGGGCCCGCATCAGTCCACGCACCAGCGTATCGCCAACCTCGGTCTGCTCCTGCACCTCCACGCGGGTCCGGACGGTTCGGGCGCCGCGTCGGGCGGCGAGGACCACCCGCTCGCGGGGCGGGACGGGATCGGTCATGTCCGACTCCCGGAGTCGCCGGAGCGGTAGGTGCGCAACGGATCCCGGATGATGCGGTCCTTGATCTCGCGGAGCTGACGCCGGCTGACGGGCAGTTCCACCGCCTCGGACCGGCCGTTCTCACCCACGCAGACCACCGTCGTCGAACCGGTGGTCCGGAGGCCGGTGACGGCCGTGAGCCGGACCAGGTAGGAGCGGTGGATGCGGGCGAAACCCTGTTCCTGCCAGCGGGATTCGAGGGTGGACAGCGGAATTCGGACGAGGTGGGCACCGGAGTCGGCGTGTAGGCGGGCGTAGTCGCCGACGGCCTCGACCCAGGAGATGGAGTCGCGTCGCACCAGGGAGGTGACCCCGCTCATCTCGACGGGAATCACCTCGTCGGAGCCAACCGTGGTATCGGGTCCGGATGTGTTGTCTGCCTGCGGTTCTGAGTTATCCGGGGCCTCCCGGCCGCCGGTCACCCGCACCACGGCCTGCGCGAGGCGCTCCTCGCGCAGCGGTTTGAGCAGATAGTCGACGGCGCCGACCTCGAAGGCGTCGACGGCCTTGTCGTCGTGGGCGGTCACGAACACGATCGCCGGCGGTGCGGCATACCGGCCGAGGACGCCGGCGAGTTCGAGGCCGGACAGGCCGGGCATGTTGATGTCGAGGAAGATGGCATCCACGACGTGGTCGTTGAGTTGACGCAGGGCGTCGGTGGCATCCGACGCGGACAGCACCGTGGCGACCTCGTCCTGACGCTCGAGGAGGTAGCGCAGTTCGTCGAGTGCCGGTGGCTCGTCGTCGACGGCCAGGACCACCAGACCGTCGGCTGTGGCGCTCATCGATCACCTCCTACACATGGACGCCGGAGCGGAATTTCGGTACACGCATGCCCACCTTGGTTCCGGCGCCGACGGCCGTTTCGACCACTAGACCGTAGTCGTTGCCGAAGGCGGCGCGCAGCCGATGATCGACATTCGTCAGGCCCACGTGCGCACCGTCCGACGACCCGTCGGCGGTCGGTGGCTCCAGGGCGTCGAGGGCGCCCGAACGCAGCAGCTCGGGGTCCATCCCGACGCCGTCGTCCTCGACGGTGATCACGCAGTCCGAGCCCTCGTCGCGGGCGACGATGGTGATGATTCCGCCACCCTTGCCGGCGAGTCCGTGGCGTACCGCGTTCTCCACCAGCGGCTGCAGGGCGAGGAACGGAACCACGACGTTGAGTACCTCCGGCGCAACATGCAGGCGCACGTCCAGCGACGGGCCGAAGCGCGCGCGCTCGAGGGTGAGGTAGCGGTCGATGTTGCGCAGTTCGTCGGCGAGCAGGGTGTACTCACCGGCTGCGCGGAATGAGTAGCGGGTGAAGTCGGCGAACTCGAGGATGAGTTCGCGGGCCCGGTCGGGGTCGGTGCGGACGAACGAGGCGATCGTGTTCAACGCGTTGTAGATGAAATGCGGGCTGATCTGGGCGCGCAACGCGAGCACCTCGGCACGATCGAGGCGGGCCCGGGAGGCATCGAGGTCGGCGAGTTCGATCTGACTCGACACGTAGCGCGCCACCTCGGCGATCGCGCCCAGCATGCCGGGCCCCGGGCGTCGGGTGGTGGCCACCACCAGTACGCCGACGCCCAGGTCGCCGGCGACGAGGGGCTGGGCGATCAGGGCGCGCACAAAGGACTCGTCGCCCACCGGGTCGGCCACGAGTACCCGGCGCTGCTCGTCGGCGGCCGACGACGCGGCCCGGTCGGCGGCCGCGAGCAGCTCGTCGTCCCACAGGTCGTCACCGGGACAGTGATGCGCAAGGCGCGCGGATGCGTCGTCGTAGAGTGCGACGGCCTCGGCCGCCGTCAGCGAACACAGGTGGGGCAGCGCCTCTGCCGCCGAATCCACCGACAGCCCGGTCCGCAATGACCGCGCGGCCGACGACGCCGTGTGCAGCGCGGCATGCACCGCACGCTCGGTCGGCGTGGCGACCACCCGTCGCGTCCGGATCAACACCACGAGACCGCCGACGACGATCACCGCGAGTACCACGACCAGGATCGCGAGCCCACTAGACATCGAGACACCCCATCTGTCCATCCTCACCCGCACCCGCACCGAGGGCACCGTGTTTCACGCCGAGAGCACCGTGGTTCTCACCGACGGCACCCGCGTTTCGTCGCCGGCGTCGGCCCGGGATGCGCACGGTGAACGTGTTCGGTAGCACGGTCGACGGGGCGGGTCAGTAGACGCTCCACTCGCTCTGGGCGTAGCGCAGGATGCGCGGGTCCATCAGCGTCGACGGCGGCATGTCGAGCGGAGGACGATCCAGCGGGAGGACGGCAGCCGACGCGAGTTCGGCGGGGCTGAGGAAGCGCAGCGGGTGTGGCGCCCGGACCTCGAGGGGAACCGGCCGGACGGCGGCCAGGTGAAATCCCCAGTCGCCGAAGGACGGGACGTCGACGTGGTACGGCAGGGTCCAGAGTCCGGCGTCGCGGAGCGTCGACTGAATGCACCAGAACGACTTCGGTGCAAAGTACGGCGATCCGGACTGGACCACCATGCGTGCACCGTCGGCGAGGTGGGCGCGGGCCAGCGCGTAGAACTCCGTCGAGTACAGCTTGGCGGTGGCCGACTCGTCGGGGTCGGGCATGTCGACGACAATGACGTCGTAGGGCTCTCGGTGCTGACGTAGCCACGAGAAGGCGTCGGCGGTGATCACCTGTGCGCGTGGGTCATTCATCGATCCGCGGTTGAGTCGGGTGAGTCGTTCGTCGGTGCGGGCCAGGCGGATCATCTCGGGGTCGAGTTCCACCAGCGTGACCTGACGGGTGTCGGGGTAGGCGAGCACCTCACGCAGGGCCAGGCCGTCGCCGCCACCGAGGATGAGGACCCGGTCGTGGCGCCCGCTCATCGCCGGATGCACCAGCGCCTCGTGATAGCGGTACTCGTCGATCGACGAGAACTGGAGATCGCCGTTGAGGTAGAGACGGGTGTCGGGACCGTCGGCGGTGCGCCGCTCGGTGATCACGATGTCCTGGTAGGCCGTTCGTTCGGCGGCGACGACGGGGTCGCGATAGAGAGCTTGGCGTGCCGTCACCTCGAAGCGCGATGAGTAGAGCAGCCCGGCGACCAGGGCGGCGACGACGGCGAGTGCCGCGACCCCGAGAATCGCCATCCGCGCACGGCTCAGAGAATGCCGGAACACCACGAAGACGAGGAAGCATCCGGCCGCCGCGTTGACCAGACCGACCACCAGCGCACCACGCAACTGACCGAAGATCGGCAGCAGCAGGAACGGGAAACACAGGCCGCCGACGAGGGCGCCGATGTAGTCGACGGCGAAGATGTCGGCCACCGCCGAACCCGCCTCCTGGCGTCGAATCCGTTGCAGCAGAACCATCAGCAGCGGGATCTCGGCGCCGATCAGCACACCGAGCACAAAGGCGACGCCGATCATCGCCTGCGTGTAGAGCGACAGATAGGCAAATGCCGCATACAGGGCCATCACCGAGAGCCCGCCGAGCAGCGCGAGCGCCAACTCGATCACGGCGAAGGCGGTGACCGAGTGCGGCTGAAGGGGTTTGGCTGCCAGTGAGCCGACGCCCATCGCGAACACCATCACCGCGAGGACGATCGAGGCCTGCGTCGCGGTGTTACCGATCAGGAACGAACCCAGCGAGACCAGCGCCAGCTCGTAGACGAGACCGCAAGCGGCGCAGACGAAGACGACGGCGAGTAGCGCGGCCCGGGCGATCCGCGGGCGGCCCGGACCCGTGGATGCGGTGCCCTCCACCGCCGCCGCGTCGTCGGCGCCGGCATGAGATGACGGGGTGGTGGTCACGCTCTCTTACAGAATCGACGCGGCGATGATCAGTGCGACACCCACATGGGCCACCCCGTGCACCCACACCGCGGGATGCGGCTGCGGATCGATCACGAGTTCCCCGAGCTTGCTCGGCGTGAACAGGTCGATCACGACGAAGGTGAGAATCATCGCGGCGAGCCCGATCAGGGTGTAGATCACGGTGAAGGTCAGGCCAACCGCGAGGCGTCCCTCACTGGCGAAGATCGCCGCGGTCACGATCAGTGCCACCGCGAACAGATTGGAGCCCACCAGGATTCCCGCGTTGCGATTACGGTCGGCCCACAGCTGACGGCGCAGGTCGCCGGGCGTGAGGACGTCGACGACGGCGAAGGACACCAGCATCAGGAAGATGCCGACGCCCGCATAAGCGGCGGCGTACCCGGCGTTGAGCGCGATGTCGGCGATCGAGATCATGGGTGTTCTCCGGTTTCTCGTGGATGGTCGGTTCGGTTCTGGTGCGCGCGAGTCATTTTCCGCCACCACCACTTCCGCCGCCGCGGTTGTCGCTGCCCGAACCACCGAAATTCGGTGTGGGAACCCAATATCCGCCGACGTAGTTGTGGTAGTGGTTGTAGCCCGACCGGTAGTCGCGGCTGACCATCACGCGGGTTTTGTCGGTGCCGTAGGGGAACAGCCCGATCAGGTAGTTCGGATACTGCAGGAACTGCGTCCCCGCCTGGTTGCCTGCGGCCCCGGCGTCACCGGCACGCTGATCGATCGGATCCTCGGCGTCGCTGATCTGGGCGGCAACCTCCGACGGCGTGCCGTCGGCGACGTAGGCCTGCACATCCCCCTCGTCGAGGGACGACTGACCCTGATAGTTCGACGTCACGTAGTCCCGCGCACTGCTGCCGATGAATCCCTTGATGGTCGAATACCCACACGACCCGATCAGGAACAGGGCGGCCACACCGGCGATGACGGCGATGATGATGTTGCGGGTGCGGCGCAGTCCCCGGATCGGATCGGGCGTCGTCATGCCTGTACCACCGCGCCCCGCTGGATGACGCTGGTGGTCACCACCACCTCGCCGGCCTGCGGGTAGGTGTGCCAGGTGTGCCAGGAGATCGTCTCGGCGTCGGCGTCGGAGATGATGGCGGTCACGGCGTGCGGCTCGCCGGGGAACCGTCCGAGCAGCGCGGGTAAGCCATCGGCCCGACGATCGGCGACGCGGGTACCGAGGTCGTCGACGAGATCCGCGAGCGCATCGGCCTCGACGACGTCGACGTGGGAGGCGAAGTAGTAGCTGCTGCCCTGATACGACTCCGGGAGGGCCGAGGTCATCTCCGGTAGGCAGGCGACCGTCTCACACAGCCGCTGATGCCCGTCGTCGACGATGACCTGATGGCTCGCGCCGAGCAGCCGCAGCGAGATCGTGATGCCGTCGAAATCGGCGGAACACTCGGCCAGCGCGGGCTGTTCGGGCGCCTCGAGGGAGAACCCGAGTTGCGCGGCGCTGGTGTCGGCGTAGGCGACGTCGATCTCGGTGGGGCCGAGGTCGGTGGAGCCGCCGGAATCGGCAGTACTCATCGGGCCTCGGGTGCGGGGTTGCTCGGGTACACCCGGTACTCGCCGGTCGTGAGGACCTCGCCGCGCGCGCACTCCCATCCGCTGCCGAAGTCCTCGAAGGACAGGCGTTCGGTGCCTGCCTCGTAATCGTGGTAGCGCATCGAGCCGGTCGTGGCGAGCCCGGTGGTGCCGGCCGAGGTGAAGGTGGCCGAGCCGGCCTCGTCGAAGACGTAGCGCCGGCCCTCGAGTTCGACGGCGTCGGGCCCGGGCGTCACCGTCACGCCCTTGAGTTCACGCCACAGCACGACCTCGAGGTCGGGGTCGTCCTCGACGGAGATCCATGCCTTCTCGCCGAGGCCGGTGTCGATGAAGTTCTCCGTCCAGGTGAACCCGCCCTGGGTCAGGCGCAGCGTGCCGCGCACGGCATAGGTCTCACCGCGGATCTCGACGAGATCACTCGGCTTGAGGTTGCGCGGGTTGCCGTAGACGGCGTCGTCGTCGGCCGACGAGAACGGATCACCGGGGCGGTAGGTGCGGTTGCGCAGGGCCTCTTCCTCGGACTGACGCAGTTTGCGCTTCTCGAGGAAGTTGAAGATCACCACCACGGCGATGATGGCGAGCAAGGCCACGATGATGACGAGCAGATACTTCACAGGCAGACAATATCGGACATGCGTTCGCTCGCGATCCGACCGTCCACAGGCCGAATGACCGAGCCGACGACGCCGGAGCCGTTCGCGCCCCGCGAACAGCGTCGGCGACCTTGCACTCGCCTGGTGCGAGTGCTAAAACGGAGCTTGGCACTCACGGACCGTGAGTGCTAGGTCGGGACGGTGAGACCGGTACCGAATGACACACCGGTCGTCCGTCGCGGGCACCGAGTTCCGGCCATAGATACCTGGTGTCACCCCCTATCGGAGGATCACTTACCCATGGCCAAGCAAATCGCGTTCGACGAAGAGGCCCGCCGCGGTCTCGAGCGGGGCCTCAACAGCCTTGCCGACGCAGTCAAGGTCACGCTGGGACCCAAGGGTCGCAACGTTGTCCTGGAGAAGAAGTGGGGCGCCCCCACGATCACCAACGATGGTGTGTCCATTGCCAAAGAGATCGAGCTGGAGGACCCGTACGAGAAGATCGGCGCCGAGCTCGTCAAAGAGGTCGCCAAGAAGACCGACGACGTCGCAGGCGACGGCACCACCACCGCAACCGTTCTGGCTCAGGCACTCGTGCGTGAGGGCCTGCGCAACGTCGCTGCAGGCGCCAACCCGATGGGCCTCAAGCGTGGCATCGAGCAGGCTGTCGACGCAGTCACCGAGTCGCTGCTGAAGAGCGCCAAGGAGGTCGAGACCAAGGAGCAGATCGCTGCCACCGCTGGTATCTCGGCCGGCGACCCCTCGATCGGCGAGCTCATCGCCGAGGCGATGGACAAGGTCGGCAAGGAAGGCGTCATCACCGTCGAGGAGTCCAACACCTTCGGACTCCAGCTCGAGCTCACCGAGGGCATGCGCTTCGACAAGGGCTACATCTCGGGTTACTTCGTGACCGACCCGGAGCGCCAGGAAGCCGTCCTCGACGACCCGTACATCCTGCTCGTCTCGGGCAAGGTCTCGACCGTCAAGGACCTGCTGCCGCTGCTGGAGAAGGTCATCCAGTCGGGCAAGCCGCTGCTGATCATCGCCGAGGACGTCGAGGGCGAAGCCCTCTCGACCCTGGTGGTCAACAAGATCCGTGGCACGTTCAAGTCGGTTGCCGTCAAGGCTCCCGGCTTCGGTGACCGCCGCAAGGCCATGCTCGCCGACATCGCCATCCTCACCGGTGGCGAGGTCATCAGCGAAGAGGTCGGCCTCTCGCTGGAGGGCGCCGGACTCGAGCAGCTCGGCCAGGCTCGCAAGGTCGTCGTCACCAAGGACGAGACCACCATCGTCGAGGGCGCGGGCGATCCCGACGCCATCGCCGGTCGCGTGGCCCAGATCCGTGGCGAGATCGAGAACAGCGACTCCGACTACGACCGGGAGAAGCTGCAGGAGCGTCTGGCCAAGCTGGCCGGCGGTGTCGCGGTCATCAAGGCCGGCGCTGCCACCGAGGTGGAGCTCAAGGAGCGCAAGCACCGCATCGAAGATGCCGTGCGCAACGCCAAGGCTGCCGTCGAAGAGGGCATCGTCGCCGGTGGTGGCGTGGCGCTGCTGCAGTCGGAGCCGGCCATCGACGGTCTGTCGCTCGAGGGCGACGAGGCCACCGGTGCCAACATCGTGCGTGTCTCGCTCTCGGCTCCGGCCAAGCAGATCGCCGTCAACGCCGGCCTCGAGCCGGGCGTCGTCGCCGACAAGATCCTCAACTCGCCCAAGGGAACCGGCCTCAACGCCGCGACCGGTGCGTACGAGGACCTGCTGGCCGCCGGCATCAACGACCCGGTGAAGGTCACCCGCTCGGCGCTGCAGAACGCAGCCTCGATCGCGGCTCTGTTCCTCACCACCGAGGCCGTCGTCGCCGACAAGCCGGAGAAGAACGCCGCTCCGGCGATGCCGGGTGGCGACGAGATGGGCGGCATGGGCTTCTGAGTCGAGTCCCTGTTTGACGCAAGACAATACGAAGGCCGGTCACCCTCGCGGGTGGCCGGCCTTCGGCGTGTATGGGCGGTGATTGGCGTCATCGATAATGGCGACACGGGTTCGTCTGATCGACGGATACCTGATGTTGTGACCCTACCGATAGCGTCGTGGGTGTTCTTTCGTCACCATTCGAGCGACCGCCATCGGAGACGCCTTGCGTAACAACAGAATTCTCACGAGAGCTTCCGCTACTCTAATCGCCACGACAGTTGCGGTGATCGGCCCCCTCGTCGCTTCCGGTCACGCCGTCGCTGATCCGAACGGCTCGTCCGACTTGGATCCGGGCAGCCTCGAGGGCCTGAACCTCGACGACCTGAATATCGGTGACTGGGACTTCGGCAGCCTCGACGGTAGTGGCAAACCACCGTCGGTACAGCGCTGCAACCAGAAGACCACGTCTGGAGGGCAGGGGGTCACCGAGACCAAGTACCTCCTGGGAGGACGCGGACCGACGTCGTTCACGTTGCGGTACGAAACCCTCAAACAACCCGATGAGATTCGGGTGTTCTACCAGGGCCGGCTGATTCACAACACCGGATACGTCGGTGACAACAAGAACGAGGGGACAGGTTCGGCCCGGGTGACCGTACCCGTCGGGTTCCAGGACTTTGTCACCGTGCGAGTGACAGGGCCGGAGAGCGGGACCAAGTGGAGCTACACGGTGTATTGCCCGAGCTGACGGGTAGGAGGGAAAGAAATCCTTCCCCGAGGTTTGGTCAGATCCCCCAGAAACTTCTCGGGGACGAATTCGAAAGTGGGGGAAGGATTTCCTTCCCCCACTTTCCGCAGGCGACTACAGCTTCGACAGCACCGGCGTCATCGTCTCGACGACCCACGGCACCGAGTAGACCGTCGGCGATGAGAACGCCGACGCGGTCTCGTTGGACAGGACCACCAGGGTGCCGTTACGGACCGCCGGCAGCTGATCCCAGCCGGGAACCGAATTGAAGGACTCTGCCCCGCCCACCAGCGGCCAGAGGATCAGTACGTCGGAGTCGAGTAGGTCGACCCGTTCGCCGGAGACCGTCGTCCGAGGCCCTTGGTCGGCAAGACTTTTCACCGCCGGGTCCAGTTGCAGGCCGAACTGGGCGACCAGCTTGGTCGACGGGTCCGTCTCGCTGGTCACCAAACCGAACTGCTTCTGCGGCGTGAGCTGACCGAAGGTGAACGTCGTCCCCTGGCTCGCCGGGTATTTCGCCTTGGTCTCGGCGATCTGGTTCTCGACGTCGGTGATGGCTTCTTGCGCCTGGGCCTGTTTGTCGAAGATCTTTCCGGCCGTGGACAACACGTCCTGCCAACTGTCGGTGACCGTGCCGGCGGTCATCACCGGGATCGTGGGAGCGAGTTGGCTGAGCCGGTCGTAGGTGGCCTTGTCCGGCAGGTATCCGGCGAGGATCACCTGGGGGTCGAAGCGGGCGATCGCGGGGATGTCGGGTGCGCCGTTGGCGTAGTCGAAGTTGACGATGGTCGAGGTGTGTTCGGGCGTCCACTCGAATCGGTTGTTGGGGCCGGAGTAACCGCGGGGGAGGAACTCGGCCGTTATGGGCACGCCGAGTTTGATCAGCGAATCCGACCATGCCCCACCGAAAGTCACGACCCTCGTCGGGTTCACCGGTATTGTACTGGAACCGTATTGGTGTTCGATGGTGACGGTCTGCGACTCCGATGCGGCGTCGTCGCCGGGGGAACAACCGGCCAGGGTGAGGGCCAGGATGGTCAGGACCAGGGTCACAGTGCGACGCGAGAACATCAGGTTAGGCTAGGCTAACTTCGATGTTGCGGGCAAGGGCGTCCGTGGTCGTGTCGTGACCGCCGGGCGCAGTTGGTCGACGTCAGCCTTTAGCGTCGGTGCCGACCACATCACGCAGCGCGGCGTACGCTTCATCGAGGGCGTGCGCGCACATCGCGGGTCCGTCGGTGCCGAGTTTCTCCATGGCCAGGTGCATCATCGCAGTCCAGGTGGAGATGATCACCCGCACGCGCAGGTCGTCGGGGGTGGTTTCCATGCGTTCGGCGAGTGCCTCGGTGAGCGACGCCGTCTTGTAGTCGCTCATCTCCATGCTGCGTGCGCTCACCGCCGGGGATGCCTGCATGATGCGGTTCATCGCCTCGAAGCGGGCCAGATCGACCGAGGCATGGTCGGTGGTCATCAGTTTGCGGTGGACATCGACCAGCGTCGCCAACTCGTCGCCGGTATGTGGAGCCGCCTTGAGTTCGGTGCGGACGGCGGCGACCATGTCCTCGATCGGGGCGAGCACCACGTCTTCCTTGGTGGCGAAGTAGCGGTTGAAGGTGCGCGGTGAGATGTCCGCGGCCGCTGCGATCTGCTCGACGGTTGTCGCCTCGAAACCGTTTGTGTCGCATAGCTTCAGCGCTGCGGCCACCAATCGGTCGCGGGTCTGGAGCTTCTTGCGCTCGCGAAGCCCGCACGCCGCGGAAGTGACACTCATGAGCGCATGATAGCGCGGAATCGCCGGATGTGTGTCCGAATCTGCCAACTGGCAGTGAATGCAAATTGTCTGTTGACGCCAAGTGGCAGAGGCTGCCATTATTTGGAGGCCGGTCGACGAGATCTCCATCGCGCCGGTCCATGGGCGAGCCCCACCGTTGCAGTCCGCCGCAACTCACAAGACGCTCACAACTCACAAGACCCCCAGAACTCACAAGACGCACAGTCTGGAGAAACCGTGACCATCACCGACCTACCGATCGAGGAGCGCGGGCAGACGTCCGAACTCCCACCCGCACCACCCAATTCGCGCCGCTGGTGGGCGCTGGGCATCATCGCGCTGGCGCAGCTGATGGTGGTTCTCGACGCCACGATCATCACCATCGCGCTGCCGTACGCGCAGGCCGACCTGCACATCTCCGACGCCAGCCGGCAGTGGGCGATGACCGCCTACACCCTGATGTTCGGCGGTCTGCTGTTACTCGGCGGCCGCCTGGCCGACTATCTGGGCCGACGCCGGATGTTCCTGATCGGGCTCGCCGGGTTCGCGGCGTCCTCGGTCGTGGCGGGCCTTGCCTGGAACACCGCGTCGTTCTTCGCCGGCCGCGCACTCCAGGGTGCGTTCGCTGCGGTTCTCGCCCCGGCCGCACTGTCGCTGATCACCGTCACCTTCATCGAACATCGCGAGCGCGCAAGGGCTTTCGCCGTGTACGCCGCGGTCTCGGGTGGTGGTGCCGCGATCGGGCTGATCCTCGGCGGCGCCCTGACCGAGTACATGTCCTGGCGCTGGACGCTTCTCATCAACACCCCGATCGCGATCGTCGCGGCCATCGGTGCGGTGATGCTCGTTCTCCGCGACCGACCGGCCCTGCAGCGCAACGGATACGATCTGCCGGGTGCGATCACGGTGACCACCGGACTCGTCGCACTGGTCTACGGGTTCACCCGCGCCGCGGAGTCCGGATGGGGTTCGGCGTCGACGATCGCGTTGTTCGTCGTGTCCGCCGCGCTGTTGGCCGCATTCGTGATGATCGAGTTGCGGGCGAGCAATCCGCTTCTGCCGCTGCGTATCCCGGGTGAACGCAACCGGGGCGGCGCGTTCCTGGTGTCGTTCATCGTGCCGATCCCGATGTTCGCGATGTTCCTGTTCCTCAGCTACTACATGCAGAACACCCTCGGCCACACCCCGCTGGAAGCCGGCGTGTTGTTCCTCCCGTTCCCGGTCGGCATCATCGTCGCAGCCGGTCTGGCGAGCTCACTGTTGCCGCGAATCGGCCCGCAGCCGTTGATGATCGCGGGCACCGTGCTCGGTGTGGCAGGTCTGACGTATCTGGCCCAGCTGGGCATGGATTCCACCTGGCTCTCCGTGGTCCTGCCCAGTCAGGTGCTGATCGCCTTCGGCATGGGGTTGACCTTTGTGTCGATGCAATCGGTTGCGCTGCACTGAACCGTCCTGGATCGGATAGAGACCTGGTTCAGGCCACCTCCGCCACGGAGGCGACGCTGTCACGATAGCGCGTCTCGTACTCGACGGGTGAGCAGTAGCCCAGGGAGGAGTGCAGCCTCTCGGCGTTGAACCAGTGCACGTAGGCGGCGGTCTCTCGTTCGACCTCGCCGCGGTCCTTCCAGGCGCGGCCGGTGTCGATCAGTTCGGTCTTGTACAAGCCGATCGCCGACTCCATGAGCGCGTTGTCGAGCGCATCGCCGACCGATCCTATGGATCCGGTGATGTTGGCCTCGGTCAGCGCAGCGGTGAATGCCAACGATGTGTACTGATCAGGCTCAACCGGTGGAAGCAACACCCGAGATCAGGAGGGTGCTGTGGGGAGACCATCGAACTGGATGAAGGAGGTCACTCGACGGGCTCCGATGCGCTCGCCGGGGCACCCTGGACACAGACGCGAACTGGAGCGTCGATTCTGGGACAAGGTCGCCGAGGGGATGCTTCCGTCGGAAGCAGGGATCGCCGTCGGCGTGTCGCCGGTGCGTGGATCGCGGTGGTTCCGTGAGGCTGGAGGGATGTCTCCGTACTCGTGGCCAGCTCCGTCGGGACGCTACTTGAGCTTCGCTGAGCGTGAGCAGATCGCACTGCTTCGCGTGCAGGGCAAGGGGATCAGAGACATCGCGAAGCGTTTGGGACGGAGTCCCTCGACGATCTCCCGCGAGGTGCGACGTAACGCTGCGACACGTAGCGGCACCATCGAGTACCGAGCTTCGGTCGCGCAGTGGAAAGCAGAGATGTTTGCCCGCCGGCCCAAGCTGACCAAGCTGCAGACGAACCCGGCACTGCGTGAGTATGTGCACGATCGATTGTCGGGCAAAGTTATCGGCGAGGACGGCGCCGTCGTGATCGGCCCCGCAGTCGGTCGTTGGACGGGCCGCAACAAGCCGCACCGGGCCGATCGACGCTGGGTACAGGCGTGGAGCCCTGAGCAGATTGCGCATCGTATCCGGATCGATTTCCCTGACGACCCATCAATGAGGATCAGTCATGAGGCGATCTACCAGGCACTTTACATCGAGGGCCGCGAGGGTTTGGACCGAGACGAGATTTTGAGTTTGCGCACCGGCCGGTCGTTGCGGATGCCACGCGCAAGGTCGAA
Source organism: Gordonia bronchialis DSM 43247 (assembly GCF_000024785.1). NCBI lineage: Bacteria > Bacillati > Actinomycetota > Actinomycetes > Mycobacteriales > Gordoniaceae > Gordonia > Gordonia bronchialis. The sequence continues at coordinate 769,338 of NC_013441.1, forward strand.
ACGCACCGCATGGGCACACGTCACCGATGACTCGTTGATCAGCAAACGCCCTGGCGAGGCAGACGATCGTGCCGTGGCTGGACATTGGGAGGGCGACTTGATCATTGGAACCGGACGTTCTGCGATCGGCACGGTGGTGGAACGAAAGACTCGTTACACCATGCTTGTTCACCTGCCACGCGAGGAGGGCTGGGGCGTGAGCAAGCCGGTGAAGAATGGCGTCGCGCTCTCGGGATACGGTGCGGTGTCGATGAATGCCCGACTCGAGTCTGCACTGGCGAAACTTCACGGCGCCCTGAAGAAGTCCCTGACCTGGGACCGAGGCAAAGAGCTATCGGCTCATCTGGCGCTCACGGACAAGACTGGCGTTCCGGTATTCTTCGCCGATCCGCACAGTCCATGGCAGCGCGGAACGAACGAGAACACCAATGGGTTGCTGCGACAGTACTTCCCCAAGGGAACTGACCTCTCACGGTGGTGAACCGCCCCGGGTTCGTCGGAGGCTCTCGAACCTGTGAAGGATGGAGAGCATGGCAGCACCTCGGAAGTACAGCATTGAGCTGAAGGAGCGAGCGACGCGGATGGCGGTGGAAGCCCGCAAGGACCCGGCCACACGGCCGGGAGCGTTCAAACGGATCGGCGATCAACTCGGTGTGCACCCGGAGGCGCTACGCACCTGGGTCAAGCAAGCCGAAATCGATGGCGGGCAGCGGCCGGGTACCACGAGCAGCGATTCCGAGCGGATCGCGCAGCTCGAGCGGGAGAACCGCGAGCTGCGGCGGGCGAACACGATCTTGAAGCAGGCGTCGGCTTTTTTTGCCGCGGAGATCGACCGCCCACAGCGTTGATCGTGGAGTTCGTCGCCGCTTCTCGCGACGAACACGGAGTCGATCCGATCTGCGCGGCCCTACGCGACACGGCCGCCCAGATCGCTCCGTCCACGGTACGAGCCCACCTGAGTGCGAACAAGACCGAGGCGCCACGCACGGTGCGTGACCGGGAGATGCTCGGCGAGATCCGCACCGTGCACGCCGACAATCTCGGCGTCTACGGTGCCCGCAAGGTCCACGCCGAACTACGCAGAAAGGATATCGACGTGGCGCGCTGCACTGTCGAACGATTGATGAAAGCCGATGGACTGCAAGGGATACCGAGGTTGAAGACACGCAGGACCACCCGCAGCGATGGCGCCGAAACCCCGCAACCGGCCGACCGAGTCGGCCGGCAGTTCACCGCCGAGGCGCCGAACACCTTGTGGGTGGCGGACCTGACCTACATCCGCACCCACTCCGGGTGGGTGTACGCGGCGTTCATCCTCGACGTGTACTCGCGCGTGGTCGTCGGCTGGCAGGTCTCGACCACGATGCACACCGACCTCGCATTGGACGCCTTAGACATGGGATTGTGGGCGCGTGATCGTGCCGGCCAGGATGTGGCCGGACTGATTCACCACTCGGACCGCGGAGTGCAGTATCGAGCGATTCGTTACACCGAGCGTCTCGCCGAAGCTGAAGCGGTGACTTCGGTTGGCTCCAAGGGTGATTCGTATGACAACGCGATGGCCGAGGCGTTCAACTCGTTATTCAAGGCGGAATGTATCCGCAACCCGATCATGCGCCCGAAGAGCGGGTGGGGCGGTGTCGGCGACGTCGAGATCGCGGTCGCCGAGTACATCGAGTGGTTCAACCACCGCCGTCTGCACGGCGAGATCGGACACGTCCCGCCGGTCGAGTACGAGGCCGCCTACTGGGCGGCCCACACGGTCACCAGCTACCGTGAGAACCCGGTCCCAGCAGAGGCCGGAACCAACTAACCGAGCCTCCAGCAAACCCGGGGCGATTCAGTGGGCTGCCGACGAGGTCCAAGCCATTGCGCACGCACTCAACACGCGCCCACGCAAGACACTCGGGTGGCGCACACCCGCCGAAGCGATGGCCGAGGAGCTATCATCGATGAGTACACGTCGTGTTGCGACGACCAGTTGAATCCGCCCTGACTGCCCGCATCGCTGTGATGAACCAAACCGGTTGCGGTGAAGTCGAATCCGGATCGGCGGCGGGCGAACAACGCTTGCTCGACAACACTCGTCACCAACGGTGTGTGCTTGCTCGCCATGACTCGCCACCCGAGGATGCGTCGCGAAAACACATCCACGAGGAACGCGACGTAGACAAACCCCGCCAATGTCCACACATACGTGAAGTCGGCCACCCACCACTGATCCGGATGTGTCGGTGTATCCCATTGTCGTTCAACATGATCAGGGAATCGTGGCGCCCTATCGTCTCGGTGGGTCGTGGTGGTGCGATGGCTGCCGCGTACAGCACCGGAGATGCCGCAGATCCCCATCAGCCGGCCGACCTGATCACGACCCATCACGTGACCGGCGCGCCACATCGTGTGATACATCTTGCGCACCCCGTACACACCGCGGTTCTTCTCGAACTGCTGGTAGACGGCATGAGCGGCGTAGGCCTCCTCGAGCATCGCTGCCGAGACCAGGCCACGCTGCTTGTGGGCATAGTAGGTGGATGGGGCAATCTGCATTCCGTACTCGGTGAGTACCCGGCAGATCGGATCGACCCCGAACCTGTCCCTGTGATCGTCGATGTACTCGACGATCAACGAAGTCGGCGGTCGATCTCCGCCGCGGCGAAAAACGCCGACGCCGTCTTCAAACTCTCATTGGCTCTGCGCAATTCGGAATTCTCACGACGCAGCTCACGCACCTGAGCATCCAACTCCCCACTGGTCGTACTCACCCCCGAGGAGACCACCGGCGTGTCCTTCTCGATCCAGTTACGCAGCGTCGCCTGATTGATATCGAGCATCTCGGCGACATGCCGGCGCGCCGCCGACTTCGACCCGCCCACCTCGCCGAGCCGATCCTGATACATCCGCACGGCACGCTCACGCGTCTCCTGGTCAAACTTCCGTGGTGCTCCCATAACAGCATTCTCCTGGTGAGATCACGGTCTCCACCAGACCCAGGACGGTTCAGCACCGTATCGAGGAGAAGGACTCCGGGGTGGCCAGCGCACTGCTCAACACCACCCAGCAGATCGGCGGATCGGTGGGGCTCGCGCTGCTCAGCACCATCGTGGCCCAGGCCTTTGCCCGTCATCCTGGTTCGATCACGCTGCCCGGATCGGACACCTTCAACCAGGCGAGCATCCACAGCTACGACGTCGCGTTCTACTGGGGCGCCGGATTCATGCTGGCGGCGCTGGTCGTGACGCTGACGACCATCCGGATGGGTCGGCACGCGCTCGGCGACGAGACACAGAACGCGGCGGTCGCCGTGGTGTGATCGGTTGACACCGCCCGGCGAAGGTCGGCCACCGCGTCCGGGTGGCCGACCTTCGTCACGTGAACCACGGTCAGGAGGCGACGGCGCTGACGGGCGGTTGATCGAGGCCCATCTCCCCGAGTTGTGTCACCTTCGCCGCGGTGGGGTCGTCGGCGGGAGCGAACCAGACCAGCCGCGGACCCAACGATTCGTCGAGCCAGAGGCTGGTCATGGTCAAATTCAGTTCACCGAGACCGGCATGCCGTATGTGCTTGGGTGCGTTCGGTTCTGCCGTGACATCGCCGCGCTCCCACAGCGCGCGGAACGCCGGCGAGGCTTCCTGCAGTTCTTCGATGAACTGCTGCCAATGCGGTTCGTCGTGATGTCGGCCGAATCCCGCTCGCAGCCGTGCGGCGATGCGGGCCTGCGAGAAGGCGAGGTCGGCGTGACTGCGCTGCCACACCGGGTCGGTGAACAGGAGAAGCGCGCAGTTGCGTCGCTCCGGTTCGATCCGGTCGAGATCGCCGAACAGGAATCGATAGGCACGGTTGTAGGCGAGGATGTCGAATCGGGCCGTCTGCACCGCCGCCGGAAACGGCATGAACTTCTCGATGGCGAGCAGATGTCCGTCACGCAGACAACTGGTTTCGGCGCGGTCGGGGATGGGTACACCGGCCAACGCGAACAGATGGTCACGCTCGTCGTCGGTGAGTCGCAGGGCCCGCGCGATCGCGGTGAGCACCTGCTCAGACGCGGCGATCGGCCGACCTTGTTCCAGCCACGTGTACCAGGTCAGGCCCACCCCGGCCAGTTGCGCGACCTCTTCGCGGCGTAACCCCGCCACGCGGCGTCGGGTGCCCGCGGGCAAGCCCACTTCCGACGGCGTCAGACGCGCTCGACGGGTGCGCAGAAACGCCGCAAACTCTTCGGACCGGGTGGATCATCCAGATCGGCGCGATCATCTTCGCCGTCGCCTTCACCGAGTGGTATCCCGACTACGGCCCCAACAAACAGCTTGCCGCACAGGGAATCCCGACGGACCCACCCGCGCCGATCATCCGGCTCTTCGACTGGGTGCCGGTATTCGTGCTGATCGTGGGGATCGCCGGTCTGGTCACCGACTCCACCACAGCCATCGTCGGCTGGATTCTCATAGCCGTCGGCGCGGTGGGGATCTTCCTGCTGAGCAACCTGTTCCCGGCGACAACGTCGACCGACGAGCAGAGGCTGCCCGGGGGTGAGCAGGTGTAGGACCTGCACACCCCGATCCTTTCGTGCGGGTATGCCGTGGCCGCGGTGGTGTCGGTCTGAAACGATGTCCTCATGACGCCCACGCCCGGACAGTCGATCGCCCTGCCGACCCTGCCCAAGCTCCGTGACCTCGGCGGCTGGCCGACCACCGACGGCAGCCAGGTGCGCAGCGGCGTCCTGTACCGCTCCACAGACCTCAGCCGCCTCGACGATGCCGACCGTCAAACGTTGACCGATCTGGGCCTGCGCACCATCTACGACCTGCGCACGCTCGCCGAGCGCACCGGCGCACCCGACATCGCGATCGACGGCGCCACCGAGGTGGCCGTCGACGTGCTGGCCGACGCCACCACGTCGATCCCGGCCAATCTGGGTACCGTGCTCGCCGACCCGGCCGTCGTCGCGCAGGCCACCGATGCGCTCGGCGACGGGAAGGCAGCCGAGCTCATCGCCGGCACCTACCGCGAGATCGTGACCCTGCCCAGCGCGCTGGCCGCCTATCGCCGGTTCTTCGAAGGGCTCGCGGGCGGCGATCCGGGCCCGGTGCTGTTTCACTGCACCACCGGCAAGGATCGGACGGGATGGGCGGCGGCGGTGCTGCTCTCCCTGCTCGGCGTCCGCGAGGACGACGTCTACCAGGATTATCTGCTCACCAACGAGCAACTCATACCCGCGCTGACCCCGCTGTTCGACGATTTCGCGGCCGCCGGCGGCGATCCGGACCTGTTGCGCCCGGTCCTGGGCGTCGACCGCAGCTATCTCGACGCGGCCTTCGATGAGATGCGCTCGGTGTACGGCGACGTCGATGGCTATGTGACCGACGGTCTCGGCCTCGACACCGATCTGCGAAAGCGCCTACGGGACCTCTACCTGCACGCCTGAGCACGCCACCCGCCACAATGGGGGTTGTGACCGAGCAGACGACCGACACCATCGACCTGACCGCCGTCGCCAACTTCCGCGACGTCGGGGGCATGACGACCCACGACGGACGGACGGTCGCCACCGGGCGGCTGTTCCGGTCGGCGGCCCTGGGGAAGGCGTCCGACGACGACATCGCCACGTTGGCCGGACTGGGCCTGCGGACCGTCGTCGACCTACGCTCGGTCGCCGAGGCCGACGCCGCACCCGATCCGACGATCGGCGACGCGCGCGGCGTCCTGCTCGACGTGCTCGCCGACGCCGAGCGGATCAGTGCCCCCGCCGACCTGGACAAACTCATCGCCAACCCGGAAGCGGTGGCCGCCGCCAATGATCGGCTGGAGCAGGGCAGCGGTGTGGAGCACATGATCGGCGCCTACCGCGGTCTGGTGAACCTGCCGAGTGCCAAACGCGCCTACCGCGAGTTCTTCACCGGACTGCTCGACGGCGTCCCGACACTTTTCCACTGCACCGCGGGTAAGGACCGAACCGGTTGGGCCGCAGCGTCATTTCTCACCCTGATGGGGGTGGACCGCGACGACGTGTACAGCGACTATCTGCGCACCAACGACCTGTTCCTACCGGCGATGGCGCACGTCTTCGACGCCTTCGAGGCGGCCGGCGGCGACCCGGACCTGCTGCGCCCGCTGCTCGGGGTGTCGGCGTCGTATCTGAATGTCGCCTTCGACGAGGTGGCCATCCAGTACGGCTCCATCGGCGACTACTTCGCCGAGGCCCTCGGCATCTCCGCCGACGAGCAGGACCGGATGCGGGAGCAGTTCCTGATCTGATGCGAAGTTCGGTTGTTCGTGCGCCACCACCCGGCACATGATCGTGTGATCATGATGGCCATGACGCAGCTGACCGCCGGGTTGCCGAACCGATGACCGGGACCCTGCAGGAGGGCGACGAGTTCGCCGGGTATCGCATCGTCCGGCGACTCGGCGTCGGCGGAATGGGTGAGGTGTACCTCGCGCAGCATCCACGGCTGCCGCGTCAGGACGCACTCAAAGTCCTCGCACCGGCGTTTCAGAACGACGAACAGTTCCGCGAACGGTTCACTCGCGAGGCCGACGTCGCGGCGACGCTGCTGCACCCCAACATCGTCCCGCATTATGACCGCGGCGATCATCGCGATCGATTGTGGATCTCCATGGCCTACATCGACGGCTCGGATACCTTCGCGCTGGCCCAGACCTTTCCCGACCGGGTGTTCGCCGGCGATCTGGTTGCCGAGATCGTCTCGGCAATCGCCGACGCTCTCGACCACGCACACGACAATGGCCTGCTCCATCGTGACGTCAAGCCGGGCAACATCCTGGTCACCCACACGCGGCGTCGTCGAATCTATCTGGCGGACTTCGGGATAGCGAAAGCACAAGACGCCGGAACGGCACTCACGTCGACGGGCGCCTTCGTCGGGAGTCTTGCCTACTGCGCACCGGAGCAGGCGGCGGCCGACCACCTCACCGGCGCCGCCGATCAATACCAATTGGCCTGTACTGCTTTTGAATTGCTGACCGGTGCCCCGCCCTATCCCGGCACGAATCTGGTGCAGGTTCTCCATCAGCATCTCAATTCGCCACCGCCCTCGCCGCGTTCGCGGCGGCCGGAGCTGCCGGGAGAACTCGACGCCGTCTTCGCTCAAGCACTCGCGAAGGACCCGGCGCAGCGCTACCGCAGATGCTCGGACTTCGCCGATGCCCTGGTGGACGTGCTCGACTCGCTGCCCGCTCCGCCGCCGGGGATGTCTGCCGCGACGGGGCCTGCGTCCACCGTCGTGGCCACCACGCCGGTGCCGGCCGCCACGTCCGGGCCCTGGCACCAGCCCACCGTCTCCGGGACGCCACCCCCGCAACCGATCTGGTCCGGTGGCAGTGGACCCATGATTTTTGCTCCGCCGCAGCACTTTTCGTCCCCGGGATTTCCTGGGCCACCCATTCGGTGGTCGGGGTTTCCACTCCTGCCCGAACAGCTGCGCGGCCTGTCGTGCGGGGCCTACTTCGCCCTGGAGGCCACCTCTGACCCGGTCGACGATCTCTTCGTCACCGGGAGCAAGCGTCACCTCCGCAAGAAGCTGCGTGACACCTGGGGGATCGTCGACGCCGAATCGGCCGACGAGACCGTCGACCTGCTGCAGCTGGGCATGGATGCCCCCGACTACGACCCGACGTTGCGTACCATCCGAAATGTCGCGGGCGGTACCCCGCGTGGTGCCCTCGTCCACGAGCGGGATCGCATCCTGCGGGCAGCCCCGGGGCTGATCCCATCGATCCTCGACACCGTGCTCACGGTTGCGTCGTCGACCCGCGACTTTCCGGAGGAGATTCCCGGAAGTGTTGCCGCGTGGGATCTCTCGCGACTGGTGATCATCGTCCGATACTGCGTGTTCCTCGGCTACCTGGACCCTGATGTCGCGTGGTCGATTGTGGTGGACGCCGGTCGGCGGGCGGCAGGTGTGTATCCGCACTGGGGCGCATATGCGGCCGGATTCGAGGTGGGCCGGGCACTCTCGCGGGCCGAGGGTGATCGGCATCCGGCGCGGGCGGCGGACGGCGTCTTCGCCGAGTCCCGCCCGATCATCCTTCGCCTGCTGTCTGATCCGACGAGCCCGTGGATCCGATTGCCCCTGCGCTGACCGATGGCGGGGAATTACTCGATTACGGTGCGGCGCCACAAGTCTCGTTGCTCATCGTGCACGATGAGACCCGCAGCCTCGAAGTCGCGCAGCCATCCACCCATCGGCCAGTGTCCCCAGCGTCGCCGGAACATCTCGCCATTGCGGAGAATGTCGTCCACGTGCTCGACGGGCGGGTCGGACACCGGGTGGTGTTGGTGATACGCGTCGGCGCCGCCGACCCAGGCGATCGCGAACCCGCGATCGGCGGCCAGCATGGCGAAATCGGTGTCCTCGCCACCGTACCCGCGGTATTCCTCGTGAAAGCCGCCGATGGCCTGCCAGTGATCAGCGGTGAGCGCGAAGGACAACGACCAGAACAGCGTCATCTGATCGTCGACGACGACGTGCCCGGGTACGGGTGCCGGCCGGGCCGGATGCGGATTCGTGTAGGCGGTTAGGTCGTCGGAGGTCTGATCCGGCCGCAGGTAGGTGACCGGCCCGCAGAACAGGAGGCTTTGTCCGGCATGGGTTTCCGCGGCACGTCGATAGTGTTCGACCAGCTCGGTGCCAGGAATGCAGTCGACGTCGAGAAAGACCAGCAGCTCAGCGCCGGCCTCGATCGCCCGTCGCGCACCGACGTTGCGTGCCCGTGCCAGTGGCAACGTCTCGGTCCGCGCCGGGAGGTCGATTACGATGGTGGCGGGATGATCGCCGGCTACGGTGCGGATCTCGGGATCACTCATCGCGACCACGATGTGCAGATCCGGTGGCCGTGTGGTCCGTGCGACTCCCTGGATCTGCCGTCGCAGATGGCGGTGACGTCCACGTGCGATGGTGATGAGCGCGGTGCGCCGCATCATCGGTTCGCGGACGCCAGGATCGCGTCCGCGGCGCGTCGGGCCGCACCCCGGGTTCGCCACGCCGACCAGTCGGTCACGGGTGGCCGGTCCACCACCGACTCCCATTCCCGTGCCGACGGCCAGCGCGCGCAGACCCTGGCCAATCCGTTGTGGCACAACGTGTGTGCTGTGGCCACCTGTTCGTCGAACGGACGCTGCTGCGGCATCACCAGGGCGGGTCGGCCAGCGCACGCCACATCGGCGACGCTGCCCTGTCCAGCGTTGATGACGACGAGTCCGGCGGCACACAGATCCGGCCACGGGTCGTCGACCCAGGTGCCGAAGGCGGGGCCCAGTCCACGGACGACCAGGCCGGGATGAGCGGCGCGGATCGTGGCCAGGTCGGCAGCCGCGGTGTCGACGCCGCCGGTGCCCGACATGACCAGCACGTCGGCACGCCGACCGACATCGACGGCCGGGACGCGGCCGTCGTGACGGCTGATCCCGCCGGTGAAAGTCGTTTTGGTACGGAACCTTTCGAGCCAGTCCGGTCGGTACAGGTGTTCCGGCCAGGGCGCGATGATTGCATCCGCGAGCCGATAGGCGAGTTGGTGCGCGGCGTCGTCGCGCCGGCCGGGCATGGCGACCACGACAACCGGTACGCCCATCGTCCGTACGAAGACCGCCACCTCGACCGAGACGTCGACCACCATCGCCGACGGCGAGCGGGTGGTCACGAACTCCGCGATCTGCGCCATCCGGTCGCGCAGTCCGCGGTCGCGTCGCGGAACCCAGTGCAGCGCACCGTGAGCGGTGACTTCAGTGGGATGTGTTGCGTGGTCGTCACGTTCGAGCCGCAGCACGTCCACGCCTGCGCCGAGGTCGGTGTCCAGACTGGTCAGTGCCACCACCGGGGTATCGAGGTGATTGATCACGGCCTGCGCGCGGGTGCGGTGCCCGCTGCCCTGATGATGAATGTAGTAACCGATCATCGTCGCACCTCCCGGCCGTCGACGAGACCGGCGTAAAGATCCTGATAGCCGTCGAGCATCGCAGCCTCCGAACACCGGCGCAACGCATGCTCGCGAACCCGTTCGCGGTCGATGCCGGCGGCCGCGATCGCGCCGGACGCGAGTGCGTGGGTGTCGTCGGCGTCGACGAGAATGCCTGCATCCCCGAGGAATTCCGGAATGCCGCCGCGACGAAACGATGCCACCGGGGTGCCGCAACACAGCGATTCGGCGACCACCAGGCCATACGGCTCGTCCCACCGGGGGGTGACCAGCGTGACCGCCGACGAGCCGATCATCGCGACAAGGTCACGCTGGGCGAGGTGACCGACGTAGCGGATCCGGTCGTCGAGTTGCGGGGCGATGCGAGTCGTGAAGTACTCGCGATCACTGACCGGTCCGGCGATCCGCAACCCCCGGCCGGCGAGGCGAGCCGTCTCGATCGCGAGGTGCGCACCCTTCTCCGGCACCAGTCGTCCGAACCAGGCGAAGTCGTCGCCGCCCTCGCCGACGGGCCAGCGGTCGGCGTCGATCCCGTTGGGTATCACCGGAATCGGCCCGGTCACGTGACCCCACGACGCTGCGGTGTGGGCGCTGACGGCGACGCAGTTGGTCGGTGGCGACATCGTCATCGCCGACTCCAGCCACGGCGTCGGCGGCGTGTGCAGCGTGGTGACCATCGGTGTGGCAACAGCGGGCGCCATGGCGATCGGCAGATAGTGCAGGCTGTGGTTGTGGATGACGTCGTAGTCCTGCGACCGTTCGGCGAGATTGAGCATGAGTGACAGGTAGGCGTGGTGTTCGCGCATCGCCATCACCGGGGGCATCGACACATCGGCCCGCGCACCGGCCGACGGCTCGAAGTGATCGGCACGCAGCAGGGCAGTCCGCGGTGGTACGTCTGAACCGGGCGCGGCGAACAGGGTGACGCGATGTCCGGCGCCGGTCAACGCGCGAGTGAGATGCCAGACGTGGGCCTCGAGGCCGCCCGCGAAGGGCTCGGCTACGGGGTATCGACTCGACGCGATCATCGCGATCCGCAGCCCGGATCGCCTGGCGTGCTCAAGCATTGAGGCTCTGCCGATACAAGTCCCGATGCGCCGCGGCCAGCTTGGCGCGCTGCTCGGCACGATGGTCCCAGCTCGGACGGTACGCCGTGGACCGATAGACCTCGTCGACAGCGACCGCCAGCGAGTCGGCGTCGAAGGTCGTCTCGTCGTGCCGGTACACGGCGCAGCGCTGCTGCTGCCGGTAGTACCCGCAACTGGGTGCGATGACCTGCGTGCCCAGATCATGGCAGGCTTCCAGCCACCCGGAGTGGGTCCCGAACCGGTACGGCAGTACCGATACATCCAGCGACGCCAGATAGGACCACAATTCGTCGTCGGAGAAGTAGGGATGAATGTGCAGACGGGCGCGCGGGTGATCACCGAGGGCGACGATGGCCGCGCCCACCTGCGGGTTGTACCAGTGATCGTCGGGGTCGAAGACCTCATCGTGGACGTTGATGGCCACGACGACGTCGTCGTAGCGCTCGGCGATCCCCAACAGGGCCTCGATCACCGACAGCGGATCCATGTTCGCGCGAACGCTTTTCGCGTGCACCCCGATCACGAACGGGCGGTGTGGTTCGCGGCGTCCGCCGAATCGGTCCGGCGGGATCACGTGCGGATGCGGCAGCACCGTCGCCTGACGCTGCCACCGGTTCGAGATCTCCTGTGCGGCACCCGGTGTCAGGGTGATGATCTCGTCTGCTGCGTCGAGGAGAACCTCGAGGACATCCTCGTGGGCACCCGGCTCCGGATGGTGAGGATTGCGCAGGTCGTGCAGGGTGTAGACGAGCGGCTTGTCGTGGCGGGCCAGGTCGTCGGCGACGCCGGCGATCGTCTCGGGCGGGAGGGCATCGAAGCCGAAGTGGACGTGGAAGACGTCGAATTCGCGGTGATGTCGTGCGACCCAACCGGGTTCGAGCATCAACGGTGGCCACCATCCACCGGGCACCGTGGCCCCGTCGGCCGGCCGTGGGTCGGGTAGCCGGGTCACGGCGTCGTCGCCGGTGGGCGGCGACAGGTGCCGCACGTAAACGTGCGACGCGGGGACGGATGCGACCCGGATGGGACCGTCACCGACGGGATTCGACATCAACCTTCGACCTCACTCACGCGGTACGACGACAGGGAGGCGGCTGCTGTCTGAACCTCCGATGTGGCCTGGTTACCCCGTGCAGGTGCGCATCAAACCAGATGCGCTGACCGGCATCAGCGGAACACGATGCACGTGGTGGTGCCGTGCGCGACGAGCTTCCCGTCGTCGGAGAACACCTTGCCCTCGGCGGTCGCGGTCTTGCGGCCGGCATGAATCACGGTGCCCACGGCGGTGAGTTCGCCGGCATTCACGGCCACCGAGCGGATGTAGTTGATCTTGAGTTCCAGCGTCGTGTAGCCGACGCCGGCGGGCAGGGTGGTGTGCACGGCGCAACCCATCACCGAGTCAAGCAGCGTCGCGCAGATGCCGCCGTGCACCGTGCCCAGCGGGTTGGCGAAGTCGGGTTTGGGGGTCACCGCGAAGCTCACCTCGCCGGAGTCGATGCGCACCGGCCGCATACCGAGGAGTCGTCCGATGCTCGGGTGGTCGTCGCGATTCGGGCTGTCACGCCAGGCCCGCAGTAGTTCGAGGCCGGAGAGTTGGAGCGGGTCGTTTTGGACATCTGTTGTGGTCATGACTATGTATGCTTGCATAGAAGTCGTCGATTATGAAGGTCTGCATAGGAGTGCGCATGGCGTCACACACCTCGACCCCGGTGGCGCAGGGTGCCGACGAGCGGGGCCCGCGGGAGCGGATGGTGATCCATGCCGCCGATCTGATCGGGCGTGACGGCGTGGCCGCCACCTCTATCGGCGACGTCATCACCGCGAGCTCGGCCCCGCGCGGGTCCATCTACCACCACTTTCCCGGCGGCAAGACACAACTCATGACCGAGGCGGTGCGCTACGCCGGTGACTTCATCGCCGACCGCATCGGCACACTCCGCTCGCACACCGCAGCCGAGGCGGTCAGCGACATCGGCGACGTCTGGCGACGCATGCTGGTCAACACCGACTATCAGTTCGGCTGCCCGGTTCTGGCCGGCGGCCTGGCCCGCGGGACCGAACCGCAGGTCGCCGACGCCGCCGAGGAAGTTCTCACCCAGTGGATCGAGATGGTCGCCGCGCGGCTCGTGCTCGAGGGCGTCGACGCCGATCGGGCGGGGTCGCTGGCCAATCTCGTCGTCGCATCCATCGAGGGTGCGGTCGGGCTGTGCCAGACACGGCGCAGCGTCGAACCGCTCGACAAGGTGATCGTCGAGCTGGCCGCGTTGTGTGAGACTCTCGTGCGCTGATCGGGGCCGGTCACCCCGGTGTGAATTCGGGGGTCCTCAGACGGGTGGGCATCGCACTATATGCAATGCCACCACCTCAGAACCCGGCGAAATTCGCACCACCGTCGACACCCACGCGACCGGACGTTTCCATACCAAGGGTTCAGGTGTCGTTCATCACGTAGTAGGTTCATCCCTCGAGTGGGCGTACCTGTCGGGGGTCCGGGCCGCCCGGATGACGCCTGCGCGCAGCGCCGCGCACGAACTGTGGGGGAGCACGACCGAGATGACGCCGGTGTTCATGCAGGCTCTGGGGTCGGATTTCGACCGCCTGCATCCGAATCTGGCGTGGCGCTACAGCATCGACTCGACATCGGGTGTCGCGCTCAACGGGCACGGCATGTACGAGTCGGTGTACATCAATTCCGCACTCACCCCGCCGGTCATCCGCTACTACGGCAACCGCGCGGCCATGCCGGCGCGCACCAGCCGCATGGTGCCCTTCACCGAGGAGCACTACTGCTATCGCGACGAACTCGGACGCGAGTGCCTCGCGATGTTGCGGACCTTCGAGTACTCGAATGGGACCAAGAAACTCAACTCGGTCAAGGTGCCGGCCAGTTCGGGCATCGTCGACTTCTTCGGTGACGGTCCCGAATTGTTGTATCCCGTCGAACTGTCGGTGAACAGCCGTGGCGATCTGCTGATGGAGAGCGGCCCGCTGCGCTGGCTGGGCAAGGGACCCAAACTCGGGATGCGCGGCCTGTTCGGCGCGCAGATGCGCTACATGGAGGGCTGGGACGAGAAGAACGATCGTTTCCGCTGCGACGCGACGGTCCGCAACCCCGTGATCGGCGAGATCCTGCATTTCCGGGGCTGGTTCACCACCGCCGACCGCCTGTGCACCCTGCAGGACATCCCCGACGAGGCGTGGACCGAGAATCTGATCGACCGGGAGAGCTGACCGCCCGAATCCCGATGCCGGTGGTTGGCTGCATGCCCGCGCAGGGGTGGGGGTAGGTTCTGCTCATGGCTGTCTCCGCGAAAACCGAATTCGACGTCGCCGCACCCCCCGCCGTGGTGATGGAGGTGTTGATGGACATCGAGTCCCTCCCGGAATGGTCGGGACCGCACAAGGAAGCGGAGATCCTCTCCGAGCACGAGGACGGTCGCCCCGACCAGGTGCGCATGGTCGTCACCGCCGCCGGCATCTCCGACGAGCAGACGTGCAACTACGAGTGGACCGACACCACCTGCGAGTGGCACCTCGTCGAGTCCAATCAGCTCAGTCAGCAACACGGCAAGTACACGGTCAGCGAAACCGACAAGGGCGCCCACGTGGAGTTCGTGCTCGAGGTGGACCTCAAGATCAAACTGCCCGGTCTGATCGTCAAGCGCGCGCAGAAGATGGCCGTCGACACCGCGAAGAAGGGGCTCACCGCAGAGGTGGAGCGCCGCGCGTCGGCCTGATCGATTCGACGACGCAGCCGCCGCGACTCCGGTGGGCGTGACGGATGGGACGCGACGTTGCCGATCCGTGACTCAGGGGAGGCCCGTCGTGGCTCGATCGGCGATCCGCGTTCGGTACGCTGGCATCATTCCCCCCCGCACCACTCCCGCCATTGGAGGCCAATTAAATTGCATATCAACAGGATTGCCGCACGAGTCGCGGTCGCGGTCATCGGTGGCGCCGGGCTGGTGTGGTTCGCGGGAATCGGTGGGGGTGAGGCCGCGGCGGCCACCTGTACCGCCTCCAACGGTCACCAGATGCAGGTGATCAAGGGCCAAAGTGGTTGCGGCGCCAAGGCCGGACGCGGGGCCACCGCCAACGCCGAGGACTCCAGCGGCGCGGGCACGGCAGTCGCGGTCTCCGACAACGGCGGCAACGCGCGCGCGCTGAACATGCAGCCCGGATCGTCGGCGCTCGCCGGGGCCAACACCCGGGGCCAGGCCTACGCGGTGACCACCGGCCCCAAGGGACTCTCGGTGGCGCAGGCCCGCCAAGGTGGGGTCTCGGTGTCTGTCGGCGGCTGGGGCGGACAGGCCTACGCCGGCCCGGCAGGTGCGGCATGCAGTGGCGGATTCGCCGCGGCCGTGGACACCACCACGGGCAAGGGCTGCCTGCACGCGGGTTCCATCGATCTGCGGAACTAGGGAGCACCAGGGAGACACGGCGCCAGATCCGAGTTCACCCCTTCGCAACGCGCTGTTCGGGAGCCCGACCTATCGTTGGGTGGTGACCGAGTTACACGACCTTGACCAGATCGGCCCCGATTTCAGCGTGCTCAACGGCCGGGAGGCCCTGCAGCAGCTCGTCGATCTGCACGACACCACCCAGTTCGCCGTCAACGACGACGATGACGACGACCCGGTGCTGCTGACGCTGCCCGAACGCAATGTCGTCGACACGTGGCGGCAGGACTACCCCTACGACGAGCGGATGAGCCGTCGTGAGTACGAGGTCACCAAGCGTCGCCTGCAGATCGAGCTGCTGAAGCTGCAGAAGTGGTCCAAGCAGAACGGCCAGCGTCATCTGCTCGTCTTCGAGGGGCGTGACGCCGCGGGCAAGGGCGGCACCATCAAACGCTTCAACGAGCATCTCAATCCGCGCGGCGCCCGCGTCGTCGCACTGGAGAAGCCCAGCGAGCGCGAGTCCACCGAGTGGTATTTCCAGCGCTACGTCCAGCATCTGCCGGCCGGCGGCGAGATGGTCTTCTTTGATCGGTCCTGGTACAACCGTGCCGGTGTCGAACGGGTGATGAACTTCTGCACCCCCGAGCAGTACGACCAGTTCATGAGTCAGGTACCGGCCTTCGAGAAGATGCTCGTCGACGACGGGATCAACCTGGTCAAGTTCTGGTTCTCGGTGACCCCGCTCGAGCAGCGCACCCGCTTCGCGATCCGGCAGATCGATCCGGTGCGGCAGTGGAAGCTCTCGCCGATGGACCTTGCGTCACTGGACAAATGGGACGCCTACACCGAGGCCAAAGAGGCCATGTTCGCTGCCACCGACACCGACCACGCGCCGTGGACGGTCGTCAAGAGCAACGACAAGAAGCGGGCACGCATCAACGCGATGCGCCACGTGCTCAACCTGTTCGACTACGAAGGTAAGAACCTCGAGCTCGTCGGCACACCGGATCCGCTGATCGTCGGACGTGCCGCCGACGTCATCGGGGAGTAGCGGCCGGAGCCGCTGCGGGCATCGTCGTCGGCGTCGGTAGCCTCGTGCTGTGCGAAGTTTCGTGAGCGGTTTGCTGACCTTGATCGCGGTGGTCGCGAGCGTCGTCGCGGTACCCGGGATGTGGATCGCCGAACGCCTCGTCGACGAGGACGGGTTCATCTCCGTGGTCACCCCGATGGCGTCCGACGACAACGTCAAAACCTTCCTGGCCGACCAGATCACCGACCAGGTGGTCTCCCGTGCCGACCAGATCGGCGCGGGTCAGCTGGACCGGCCCATCGCCGCGGTGGCCAAACCGGTGGCGCAGCGATACACCGAGAGTCCCGGATTCCGGGAGGACTTCGTGACGCTGGTGCGCCAACAGCATTCCTGGCTGTTCGACGAGCCGCAGCCCGGGGCCGAACGGTCGGTGATGCGGGTCGATATCACCCCGATGGTCAATCGGGTGGTGCGCGAGGTCTTCCCGGCCGCGCAACCCGTGCCGGGGCCGATCGAGATCGAACTGGTCAATCGCGACATCAGCCTCGAAGCCGGCCACTATCACCGGTTCGGCAACCAGATCACGCTGCTCGCCTGGACATCGACGATCGTGGCCGTCGTCGCGGGCATTCTCGCGCTGCTCTTCGCCCGCCGGCGCGGCACCGTGCTCGCCTGGCTGGGCATCGGGCTGGTGCTGTCCTGTGCCGCGGCCTGGGCGGCCGGCGCGCTGCTGGGGCGGGAGGCTCGCAGTCGGGTCTCCGACGCCGACGACACCGCCCGAAAGGTCGCCGACCTGTTCATCGACCGGTGCGCGGAGGATCTCACCCACGTCGTGCTGATCGTCGGTGGCGTGGGTGTCGGGCTGGTGGTGCTGGGCGTCATCGTGCGGCTCGTGTTCCCCGGCACACGTCGCAGGCGTGCCACATACGACGACGCCGGTTATGCGGCGAACGGCTGGAGCCCCCGCTGAGCAGTTTCCGGTAGGACACCGAATTACCGCTGCCGTGTTGCCGTCGAGGTGGGACACTGGACGTCGGGTCTGGTTTTGCGGAGGTGGCGAGATGGACGTGACGACGCGCACCGCCCGGCTGCGGTCCGTACCCCGAGCGGTGTGGTCGGTGGTGTCCTCGGCACCGCTCACCTGCGCCTGGCTCGTGGTGATGCTCGTGACGACGATCGTCCAGCACAGCGCGAGTCCCGAACAACTGCACCACATTCTGGTGACCCGGTCGACCAACCTGCACCACCTGACGACCGACCCTCTGCACGTCCTGTTCACCAGCCTGTTCTGGCTCGACGGCGCGTACTGGCTGCCGTATCTGCTGGCGTTCGCCATCTTCCACATCCCGGCCGAACGCTGGCTCGGTTCGCTGCGCTGGCTGCTGGTGGGCCTGAGCGCTCACGTGCTGGCGACCTATATCAGTGAGGGACTCCTCGGGCTGGCCATCCGAGACGGCGTTGCCGGCGAATCGATGGTGCACGTGACCGATGTCGGGGTCAGCTACTTCCTGGCCGGCATCGTCGCCGTACTCACCTACCGGATCGCCACCCCCTGGCGCTGGGTGTATCTGGCCGGCGTGATCGTCGTCTACGGTGCGCCCCTGATCACCGCGCTGACCTTCACCGCCATCGGGCACTTCGCGTCGGTGCTGATCGGTCTCGCGTTCTATCCCATCACACGAGGCCGCGACACGGCGCCGTGGAATCCGCTGGATACGGTGCGGGCGTTGCGATCTCGTCTTACCCGAGCAGGTTGAGTCCGCCGGGTCACCGCAGAATGCGGGCGAGGAACGGTGTCGAGTCAGGCATCGATGCCAGCACGGCACTGGAATGGTCGTCGGCGGGGTAGACGTGCAACGTGACCGGCTGATTGTTCGCCTTCATCTGCGCGTACAGAGACAGGGCCGACGGGGCGGGCACATCCACGTCGCGCAGACCTTGACCGAGGAAGATCGGTCGGTCGTAACCCTTGTACGGCGTGGCCATGTAGGAGTGCAGTGCCGAACTCAAGCCGGGAATCGTCAACAGCGGCTTGATGAACCACGTCCGGACGTCATCCCCGGCCAACGCGGACTTCAGGACCGGATAGCAGGTCGATCGGCCCTGGGCGAGACGCGCCAGGCCCTTCGGGCTCATCACCGAGGTGACGTTCAGGTCGGGGCGGGTCTCATTGAAACCGGCCAGGATGTATGCGGTGTAGGCGTTGAGGCCGCCGGGAAGATTGACGGGCGGGACCGCCGGGCCGAGATTCTGGTAGAGATACTCGAGGTTCGCGGGGATACCGGTCGCGACCACGCCGCGATAGTCCAGCCCGGTGCCGCGACTGAACGTCGTTGCGTACCGAGCACCGTTCAGCGCCGCCGCCGCACCCTGCGATTGGCCGATGATCGCCCAGCGTCGGGCCAGTGGCAGTCGCATCTGCGCGGCGGCGACGACGACATCGACGATGGAGTGCGCTGCGGTCACCCCGTTCAGATAGGCCATGAGGCCCGGAGTGCCGAGCCCGACGTAGTCGGCTGCCACCACCGCATACCCCTGCTGTAACCAATGTCCGAGGTACTTCTGGTCGCGGGCGCTACGAGGGAACGCCGACGGGGTGCACTGGTCGGCCATTCCCACCGTGCCGTGCGCCCAGGAGATCACCGGCCAGCCGCCACGCGGCGGAGCGCCCTCGGGGAGGAAGACCGCACCGGTGCTGGTCGCCATCCGATGGTGCTGGTCGAGGGAGCTGAACTGGATGCGGTAGGCAGCACCGGCGTCCGGCAGATTGAGCGAACGGGCAAGCGGCACAGAGGCGATGAGGGTACCCGCTCGCAACGGCACCGGCCCGCGGTAGGCGGTGACGTCCAGTCCGGACCACTGTGGGACGCCGACCGACACGTCGTCGTCGGCACGCGCGGTCCCGGCCGCGGCGAGCGACATGGTGGTGATGACCACCGCGATCACAGCGGACACGATCATCGGGGGTACGGCGCGTCGACGGCGGGCGCGGAGCTGGAGATTCACGTCTGAGGACTCTATTCATCCACAGCGCACGTACGCCCGCCTCCGGGCCGATCGGGCACAACTGTGCGCTCGGGATGTCACTGTTCGGCCGGGAGATGACGTGCTGGCCGGTGACGCGCGAGCTGGGCGGCGACACGGGGTGCGCCCGCCTCGCGGCGTCAGTCGGCCGGAGACAGTGTGCGCCAGAGGAACTCGTAGGCCAGCGCAGACTTGAAGGCCGCCTGCTTGTTGTCGGCGGCACCGCCGTGGCCGCCCTCGATGTTCTCGTAGTAGGCCACGTCGTGGCCGGTCTCCTCGAGCCGGGCGACGAGCTTACGGGCGTGGCCGGGGTGGACACGATCATCGCGGGTGGAGGTGGTCACCAGGATCGGCGGGTACTCGGCGTCGGCACTGATGTTCTGGTACGGGGAGAACGGTTTCATGAACTCCCACTGATCCGGGTCGTCGGGATCACCGTACTCAGCCATCCACGAGGCGCCGGCGAGCAGCAGATGATAGCGGCGCATGTCGATCAACGGGACCTGGCACACCAACGCGCTGAACAGGTTCGGGTAACGCGTGAGCATGACGCCCATGAGCAGTCCGCCGTTGGATCCGCCCTGCGCGCCGAGCTGACTCGCGGTGGTGAGTCCGGTGTCGACGAGGGTGCGCGCCACCGCGGCGAAGTCCTCGTACACCTTGTGGCGGCCCGCCTTCTGCGCCTGGGTGTGCCAGGCCGGGCCGTACTCGCCGCCGCCGCGGATGTTGGCGATCACGTAGATGCCGCCGCGATCGATCCAGTTCTGCCCGGCGATCGTCAGATAGCCCGGCGTCAGGGAGTTCTCGAAGCCGCCGTACCCGTAGAGCAGGGTCGGTCCCGTGGTCACGTCGCGTCGTCGGACCACGAAGTAGGGAATTTGCGTTCCATCGTCGGAGGTCGCGAAATGCTGTTCGGCAGTGACGTTCTCGGCGTCGAAGAACGACGGGCTGCGCTTGATGACCGTGGCGTCGACGCCGCTGTCACCGTGCAGCAGGCTCGGTGGGTCGGTGAAGGACGTCGCCGACCAGAAGACCTCGTCGCTCTCGTCGGGGTCGGTGTCGAGGACCGAGATGGTGGCGAGCTCCGGCAGGCCGGGCATGTCGACGGGCGTCCAGTCGCCGACGCTGCGCACCTCGACGCGGGTGTGCACATCATGCAGGGTGACGATGATAAGATGTGAACGCGTGAAGGCATAGTCGACGAGGCTGGTGTGCGCGTCCGGACGGAACAGCACCGTCGCGGTGCGGTCGCCGGCGAGGTAGGCCGGGTAGTCGAAGACGAGGAGTGTCCCCGGTGCGTGTGTGTCGTCGCCGACGGTCCACTCCGAGCGGGTCAGCACCAAGAGCCAGTCGCGTCGCACACCGGCGTGGGCGTCGGTGGGAACTTCGACGAGTTCGGTTCGGCCGTCGTGCAATTCGTAGAACAGTGAGTTGAAGAAGTCGGTGGAGCGGCGCAGGAAGTGGCGCTCGAAGCCGGGGGTGTCGTCGTAGACGGCGCGGACCGACACATCGCTCACCTCGCCGGCGAAGACGGTCTCCGCTTGGGCCAGTGGTGTGCCGCGTGTCCAGCGTTTCACGATGCGGGGGTACCCGGAATCGGTGAGCGCGCTCCGGCCGTCCGGCTGCTCGCCGAAATCCGTTCCGACGTAGACGGAATCGCGGTCGATCCAGCTGACGCTGGACTTGTTCTCGGGTAGCTCGAACCCGCCGTCGACCCAGCTGCGGGTGGTCAGGTCGAATTCGCGGACCACGGTGGCGTCGGCGCCGCCGCGGGACAACGAGATGAGTGCCCGCTCATGGTCGGGCCGCAGCACCGTGGCGCCCGCCCACACCCAGTTCTCGTCCTCGGCGCGGGCGAGCTCGTCGACGTCGATGAGGACGTCCCACTCGGGGTCGTCGGTGACGTAGGAGTCCAGCGTGGTCCGCCGCCACAGGCCGCGCGGGTTGGTGGCGTCCTTCCAGAAGTTGTAGAGGAACTCACCGCGCCGTCGTACATAGGGGATCCGGTCGTCGGTGTCGAGGGCGGCCAGGGTGGCCGCTTCCATGTCCCGGAACCGATCCGACGACGTCAGATCGTCCACGGTCGGCTGATTGTGCGTGCGTACCCAGTCGAGGGCGTCGTCTCCGGTGACATCCTCGAGCCACAGGTAGGGGTCGGCATCATTCGTCGGGTCGTGCTGGGTCATGGCAACCAACTTACGCGGCCGCCGATGCCGAGCCGCCGTCGGCGTTCCCGGCAGATCGCGTGTGACCTGCGCAATCCGCCCCTCGGCGATACCGGTGCGGCGTACTGTTTTCCCAGGGTCGGAGATCGAGGGTGTGCCATGACTGCTGGGTCGCCGGCTGATGATCGGACGATCGCACCGCACGGCGGCCTGCGCCGCACGTTCCGGGTGCCCGTGCTGGTGACCGCGATGCTGACCGTCGCGGTCCTTGCCGCCTGTTCCACCGACTCGTCATACCGGCCCGGTTCGTCGACGGTGCAATCCGAGGCCGGGAATCCCAACGCTCAGGTTGCCTCTCCGCTGCCCGCAGACGCGGTGGCCGACGCGGTGTCGCGGCTCGATGATCTGGTGTCGTCGATGATGCGCGACACCGGCATCCCCGGTTTGGCCGTTGCGGTGGTCGCGGGCGCAGAGACCAAGTACGCGAAGGGCTTCGGCGTCGCCGACGTCACCACCGGGGCGAGAGTCGACGCGGACACCGTGTTCCCGCTGGCGTCGATGTCGAAGTCCATCGGATCGACGGTGATCGCCACCCAGGTGTCCAACCGTGCCCTCGGGTGGGACGACCCGGTGATCACCGGTCTGCCAGGCTTCGCGCTGGCCGATCCGTACGTCACGCGGACCGTCACCGTCGCGGACATGTACGCACATCGGTCGGGGCTGCCCGACCACGCGGGCGACAAGATCGAGGATCTCGGCTATTCGCGGGCCGAAGTGCTCAACCGGTTGCGGTTCCTGCCGCTGGAACCGTTCCGGATCACCTACGAGTACACCAACTTCGGCGTCACCGCTGCAGCCGAGTCGGTGGCCAACCGGGTGCGCAAGGACTGGGAGACGTTGTCGGCAGACGCGGTCTACGGCCCGCTCGGCATGTCCCGCACCAGTTCTCGATTCCGCGACTTCGCCGCCCGCGAGAACCGTGTCGTCGGGCACGTCAAGGTCGACGACAAGTGGGTGACGACTCCGGCTCAGCGCGAACCGGATCCGCAGTCCCCGGCCGGTGGGGTCAGCTCATCGGTGAACGACGTCTCGCACTGGCTTGCCATGCTGCTGGGTGACGGCACATATCAAGGCAGGCAGCTGATCTCGCCGGAAGCACTGCTGCCGGCGATCACCCCGCAGATCGTGTCGTCGCCGGCGGCCGCCCCGGATGCGCGCGCCGGCTTCTACGGTTACGGGTTCAACGTGTCGGTGACCGAGGGCGGACGCACCCAGGTGAGCCACTCGGGAGCCTTCTCGATGGGTGCCGCCACCAACTTCCTGGTGCTGCCCTCGGCCGACGTGGCCATCGTCGTGCTCTCCAACGCCGCCCCGGTGGGCGCCGTCGAAGCGCTCACCGGCGAGTTCGCCGACCTCGTCCAGTTCGGTGCCATCAGGCACGACTGGCGCACCCTCTACGGGCAGGCATTCGCCGAGATGAGCACACCGTCGGGAAGCCTGGTCGGTAAGCCGCGGCCGGCGAACCCCGCTCCGGCGCAGCCACTTTCCGTGTATGCCGGAACCTACGACAATCCCCTGTACGGGCCGGCGGTGGTGCGCGAACAGGACGGCCGGCTCGTGCTCGCAATGGGACCCGGGGGCCGCGCGGTCCGTGAACTCACCCATTGGGATGCGAATACTTTCACGTTCACGATGCGTGACGAGAATGCCGAACTCGGGACCATTTCCAAGGTCACCTTCGACGGCCCGCGGATGACGATCGAGTATTACCAGGACGACGATGACCCGGGCGGAGGCGTCTTCACCCGCAGATGAGCGATGGGGGTGAACTCATCGATATCGGGAGAAACAGGGGCGATGTCAACCCGTGCAAGCAACGTTGTCTCGTAGGAGGGCTTCGAACTTTTCGCGTGGGGTGTAGAAGCCGAGTGTCTGTCGGGGGCGTTCGTTGAGTTCGCGGGCGATGGCGTCGAGGTAGGCCTGGTTGCTGGTGATAGCAGTCCCTTTGGGCAGGTACTCGCGGATCAGGCCGTTGGTGTTCTCGTTGGACGGGCGTTCCCACGGTGAATGCGGGTGTGCAAAGTAGATCGGCAGGTCAGCGGCCACGGTGATCGAGGCATGCTCTGCCATCTCGGTGCCCTGATCCCAGGTCAATCCTTGCCGCATGAACTCCGGCAACCCCTGGAGGTGATCGATCAACACATCGGCGACACCGTCGGCCTTCTTCCCGTCGGGCAACCCGAGGATCAGGGTGTAACGCGTGCTGCGTTCGACCAGGGTGATCGCGGCGGTCGTGTTGCCGGCCCCCACGATCAGGTCACCTTCCCACCAGCCGGGCACCCGCCGGTCGGTGGCGTCGGCGGGGCGATCATCGATGGACACCATGCCCACGATCCGCGCCGTGCGCTCACCGGGCTTCTTGCGGGATCTTCGTTGGGACTGCTTGCTGCGCCACATGATTCCCTGCCTGGCGAGTTCTTTGCCGGGATGGGCGTAGATCCACCGGTAGATGGCTTCATGCGAGACCCTGCGGCCCTGGGCGTCGAGGGAACCATCCATAAGTTCCACACTCTCGCCTGAGGCCTCCAGCCGCAACCGTCCCGCGATCTGCCGGGGTGTGCGGGAGGCCTTCAGATCCGCCCGCACCCGCGCCGCCAGCACCGGATCGGCGTCGATCGCACGGATCTGCGGGCGCGCCCTCGCCGCGGCGGCCTTCTTGTCCGCAGCCACCACCCGATACCCTGCCGCGGTGCAGTTGCGGCGGATCTCGCGTGAGATCACCGACTTGCACCGGCCCAGATGTGCTGCGATCGCGGTGACCGTCCAACCGGCTTTCACCCCCGTGGCGATCTCCGCTCGATCCTCGATCGTCAACATCCTGCGCCCCACTACAACCCCTGTCCACCAACGCCTCTCGGCTACCGTTGCTTCGAGGGTATGAATCGCCCCGGGTTTGCTGGAGGCTCGGTTAGTTGGTTCCGGCCTCTGCTGGGACCGGGTTCTCACGGTAGCTGGTGACCGTGTGGGCCGCCCAGTAGGCGGCCTCGTACTCGACCGGCGGGACGTGTCCGATCTCGCCGTGCAGACGGCGGTGGTTGAACCACTCGATGTACTCGGCGACCGCGATCTCGACGTCGCCGACACCGCCCCACCCGCTCTTCGGGCGCATGATCGGGTTGCGGATACATTCCGCCTTGAATAACGAGTTGAACGCCTCGGCCATCGCGTTGTCATACGAATCACCCTTGGAGCCAACCGAAGTCACCGCTTCAGCTTCGGCGAGACGCTCGGTGTAACGAATCGCTCGATACTGCACTCCGCGGTCCGAGTGGTGAATCAGTCCGGCCACATCCTGGCCGGCACGATCACGCGCCCACAATCCCATGTCTAAGGCGTCCAATGCGAGGTCGGTGTGCATCGTGGTCGAGACCTGCCAGCCGACGACCACGCGCGAGTACACGTCGAGGATGAACGCCGCGTACACCCACCCGGAGTGGGTGCGGATGTAGGTCAGGTCCGCCACCCACAAGGTGTTCGGCGCCTCGGCGGTGAACTGCCGGCCGACTCGGTCGGCCGGTTGCGGGGTTTCGGCGCCATCGCTGCGGGTGGTCCTGCGTGTCTTCAACCTCGGTATCCCTTGCAGTCCATCGGCTTTCATCAATCGTTCGACAGTGCAGCGCGCCACGTCGATATCCTTTCTGCGTAGTTCGGCGTGGACCTTGCGGGCACCGTAGACGCCGAGATTGTCGGCGTGCACGGTGCGGATCTCGCCGAGCATCTCCCGGTCACGCACCGTGCGTGGCGCCTCGGTCTTGTTCGCACTCAGGTGGGCTCGTACCGTGGACGGAGCGATCTGGGCGGCCGTGTCGCGTAGGGCCGCGCAGATCGGATCGACTCCGTGTTCGTCGCGAGAAGCGGCGACGAACTCCACGATCAACGCTGTGGGCGGTCGATCTCCGCGGCAAAAAAAGCGGCTCTTCCTGATTGACGGTGCGTGGAACAGGTTCTTGCGACCACAAGATGTAGGGGTGAGCAAGATCGCGGGGTGATGGGCGGTGTCGCTGGAGGTGTAGGCGGGTCCTGCGGTGTGAGGATGAAAGCTCTCACACCATCAGCCCGACACCGACAGGACCCATGTTGCAGCGTAGCGCTATTGCCGACACCATTTGCCGCACCATCGAGCTCGGGGTGACGATCACCGGTGCCGCCCTCGACGGCGAGGACCGCACCCACGTGTTCTGCGAGGTCCTGGAACCGAAGAACACATGTCCCGGATGCGGGCTGCCGGGTCGGCTGCGTGACCACATCGATCGTGAGGTCGCTGATCTGCCGATCGTGGGGCATCCGACTCGGCTGCATATCTCGGTGCCGCGCTATCTGTGCGACAACCCGGACTGTCCCACCACGATCTTTCGTGCCGACATCTCGACGATCGTGGCGCCGCGGGCACAGGTCACCCGGCGCACCACGACCTGGATTCTGCGGGCGATGATCGTCGACAAGATGTCGGTGACAGCGGTCGCCGCTGCGATCGGGATGAGTTGGAACACCGTGAACAACCTTGCGTTGGACGCGGCCCGCTCGTTGGCGTCCGCACCGGCCCGCCTGGACGGTGTGCGAGTCCTTGGGGTGGATGAGCACAAGTGGAAACACGTTCGCGGCAAGGGGGATTCGAGTTTCGTGACCGTGCTCGTCGACCTGACACCGATCGTCGATGGTACCGGGCCGGCACGTTTGTTGGACATGGTCGCCGGCCGTTCCAAGGCGGCGTTGAAGGATTGGCTGACCGCGCGCGATCCTGCGTTTCGTGACCGAATCAAGGTGGTGACGATGGACGGCTTCTCCGGGTATCGCACCGCGACCGCTGAAACCCTGGACAAGGCGCGTGCGGTGATGGATCCGTTTCATGTCGTGCACTTGGCCGCCGACAAGCTCACGGTGTGTCGTCAACGCGTACAACAGGATACGTGCGGACACCGCGGCCGTAGCGGGGACCCGCTCTACGGCATCCGCCGCCCTCTGCTCACCCGAATCGGCTTGTTGACCGACAAGCAGAAGACCCGCATCACCAACGGCCTCCAAGCGCGTGAGGAACATCTGGCGGTCGCGGTCACCTACGCCGTCTATCAGGACCTGATCGACGCCTACGACCAGCCGCACAAGCGAGACGGGAAGATCGCGATGTACAAGCTGCTCAAACGCATCCACACCGGCGTGCCAAAAGAACTCGCCGAACTCGCCCAACTCGGCCGCTCGCTGTGGGCTCGACGGACCGAGATCCTGGCCTACTTCGACACCGGCGCCTCCAACGGGCCCGTCGAAGCGATCAACGGCCGCCTGGAACACCTACGCGGGATCGCGCTCGGCTTCCGCAACCTCAACCACTACATCTTGCGGTCACTCATCCACTCCGGCGGCCTGGCAGAACACCTACACGCACTCTGAATCAGGAAGAGCCAAAAAAGCCGACGCCTGCTTCAAGATCGTGTTCGCCCGCCGCAGCTCGCGGTTCTCCCGCTCGAGCTGCGCGATCCGCTCGGAATCGCTGCTCGTGGTACCCGGCCGCTGCCCGCCATCGATTTCGGCTTGCTTGACCCAGGTGCGTAGCGCCTCCGGGTGCACACCGAGTTGATCGCCGATCCGTTTGAACGCTCCCGGCCGTGTGGCCGGGTCCTTGCGGGCTTCCACCGCCATCCGCGTCGCTCGCTCCTTCAGCTCAATGCTGTACTTCCGAGGTGCTGCCATGCTCTCCATCCTTCACAGGTTCGAGAGCCTCCGACGAACCCGGGGCGGTTCAGTATGACACCGCCAGGGTTGTCGGTGTGGCGTTCTATTCTTTCGGTAATGAGAATCGTGACTCGAGGGCATGGAGACGACGTGGCTGGGTCGTCAGGAATTGTCGGTGCGGGGTGATAGGCATGAATCATGCTGTACGACTTGGTTATCAGACACCTGTGGATTGCCGCATCGGCGGAATTGTCGGTGGCGTGAGATAGCGTGTGGTTATCGGTTGCACAGGCTCGTAGGTCAACACCGAGGGAAGGGGGTGAGGTGGATGTCGGTGGTGTGGTCGCAGATCCCGTCTGCGGTGATGGGGCTCCCCGCGGTGGATGGACCTGAGGTCTGCGGGGTGAATGATCTGGTGTTGTCGTTGGGTCAGGCCGAGCGTGGTCATTCCTATCTGTCCTGGTACACCTTGCGGGTTGCTGCTGAGTTGCATGCGAGGCTGGTGGAACCCGCGGGAGAGAGCGATCTGCGTGGTGTGGATGGCTTTGCTCAGTGCGCGGCGCGGATGGCGATCTCGTTGGCCATTTCCCAGGCGACTGCGGAAAAGCTGCTGCGGGAGGCCGTCGCTGTGCGTGATCGCCTGCCCCGGGTCGGGGAGTGTTTGCGTGACGGGTTGCTCACCGCGGGCAAGGTGTCGACGATCATCGCCGGTACCGATCTGTGTCATGGGCAGGAGTATGCCGGTGCGGTGGATGAGGCGATCGCCTCGGCCATCCGCGGTCGGGAGGGGGTGTGGTCGCGGGCTGCGGTTCGTGATCTGACCGACCGTATTGTGTTTCGCC
This sequence comes from Gordonia bronchialis DSM 43247, assembly GCF_000024785.1. Taxonomy (NCBI): domain Bacteria; kingdom Bacillati; phylum Actinomycetota; class Actinomycetes; order Mycobacteriales; family Gordoniaceae; genus Gordonia; species Gordonia bronchialis. The sequence continues at coordinate 797,547 of NC_013441.1, forward strand.
ATGATCCGGGCGCGGTGCGAGAACGCCGCCGCCGGGCCAACGAGGATCGTGCGATCTGGGTGGATGACGACGGTGACGGGATGGCGGTGGTGGCCGCGTCGATGAGCAGTGAAGACGCCCAGATCGCGATCGCGTCGGTTCGGTCGTTGGCCGAGTGTGTCTGCCGGCATGATCCACGTGGTGTCCGGGCGCGCGGTTCGGATGCCTGTTTCGCACTGTTGACCGGCACCCGGTTCGAGTGTTTGTGTGCGCGGGCGGACTGCACCGCCGAGATTCCCGAACCGGGGATGTTGCCGCCGGCGCAGGCGCGCATCGTCATCCACGTCGTTTGTGACGAGAAGACGCTGTCTGATCCTGAGGACACCACCCCGGGTTACCTCGATGGCGACGGTGTGATTTCCGCCGATCATGTCCGCGACCTCGCTGACCGGTCTGATGCGCTCATCCGACCCATCAACCCTCAACCCGCCACCGCCACACCCGCCGAGCCGGCCGTCCCCTCGGAGGACTCTGTGCTGGCGGAGGATATTGGTGCACCGCAAGACATTCCGTCCGCATCGGCCGAATCAGACCCGGTTGGGGACACGCCCGCGGCACCCGAATCGGCGCCGCGCACGTCGAATATCGTCGGTCCCGAGCCCGGTCCCGAGCCCGGTCCCGAGCCCGGTCCCGAGCCCGGTCCCGAGCCCGAGCCCGAACCCGGTCCCGAGCCCGAACCCGAACCCGAACCCGAACCCGAGGCCGAACCCGAAACCGGACCTGAGTGCGAGTCGGCCAACAAGGCAGACACCCTCATCGATTCGACACCACGTGGCGGGGGCGGGTTGGCGCCACACCTCCCCTCGGATCCGTACCGGCCGACGGCTGCGCTGACCAGCTATGTCCATTCCCGTGACGGCCGCTGCAGTGTGCCCGGCTGTACCCGCCCGGCCTGGTCCTGCGATCTCGACCACATCACCGAATACAACCACGACAACCCGGCCGCCGGTGGTCGCACCCACCCATCGGGAATCGCTGACAAATGCCGCTTCCATCACCTGCTGAAAACGTTCTCCGACTTCCTCGACGACATGGTTCTCGACGATCAGGGGCGCCCGCACACCACGTTTGTCACTCCGGAAGGTCTCGTCCTGCCCGGTCGCGCCGACTCGGTCATCGACGTCATCCCCACGCTGGGCCGGGTCCGGTTCGTTGACCCCGGCACCCACCACCCGCCACCGCGCATCATCTACGGTGCCGACACCCCACCCGCGCGGCGTCAGACCCGCACCGCCGCCAAACACGCACGCCGCCACCAAGAACGCATGATCCACCCCGGCTTTTCCGGAGAGCTCAGGTTGTGAGTGCCCCCTCCGGATTGAGGGTGCGCATGTGATCGTAATGGAGTCGCTCAGCGTGGTCGGGGGTGAGGTCGTCGCAGTAACTGTGTGGGCGTTCACGGTTGTAGAACGCCACCCATTCGGCCGTGCCCAGTGACAGTTCGGTCGCGCCGTGAAATCGCGGCTGGTTGTCGACGAGTTCGTTCTTGTAGTCAGAGTTCACCGACTCCGCGAGCGCGTTGTCGTAGCTATCCCCAACGCTGCCAATAGAAGCCGCGATGCCTTCCTCGGCCAACCGCTGCCCGAACACAATCGCTGTGTACTGCGATCCCGCGTCTGAATGGTGTATGAGTCTCGTTAAATCAACTACACCGCAACGCTTTCGGTTGTCTATCGCGTTGTTGATGGCATCGGTAACCAGGTTCACTGTCATTTCCGAGGCCACTTTCCAGCCGACAATCTTGCGGGCGAACACATCGATGACGAACGCCGTGTACGCCCACCCCGACTTGGTGCGGCAGTAGGTAAAATCGGCTACCCACAACCGATTTGGTGCCGCAGCATAGAACTGTCTGTCGACCAGATCCGCCGGCCGCGACGCTGCCGCATCAGGGATGGTCGTACGCACTCGCTTCTTCTTACTCGCGCCATGCCATCCCATCTCCCGCATCACTCGTTCAACAGTGCATCGAGCAACATCAATACCACTGCTGCGCAATACTATCCATGTCTTGCGTGAACCCAGAACCCGCATCAGCGGTCGCTTCCGGCGCAAAGCGAAGATCGCATCGATGACCTGCGCATCGGCGAACATGCGGGCGCTCGGCCCGCGGTTGATGTGATCATAGTAAGTGGACGGGGCGATGTGGATACCATGCTCGCAGAGCACGGCGCACATCGAATCGACGCCCCAGACAAGGCCATCCGCACCCACCTGGTGTCCCTGGTGAGTGCGGATGAACTCCACAATTAGCGGTGTGGCCGGTCGATCTCGGCCGCGAAGAAAGCCGACGCCGCCTTCAGGATCCCGTTCGCTCGTTTGAGCTCGGCCACCTCGCGCTTGAGTCGTCGAATCTCCTCGCTATCGGCCTTGGCTGGCGCGCTGGCGGCGCCCGACGGCGCCTTGCGCACCCACTGGCGAACCGTCTCCGCCGAGCCGACTCCGAGCAAATCCGCAGTCTTGCCCATCGCCGCCCACTCGGTGGACCCCTGAGCCACCAACTGCTCGACCATGTCCACCGCGTCGCGCTTCAACTCATCCGAGTATCGCTTCGATCCTGCCACTGCCATAGGTTTCATTCTCCCTTGAGACGAACCCTCCGGAAACACCGGGACGGATCAGCATGCGCAACCGCCGCCGACGCACCCATCTCATCGAACAGACCCGACGCGAACACGACACCGGACCCGCACCACCCTTCTGATCAACCGGCGGAGCGATCAAGCAAGTTCGTCGCCGGTAGATGAAGGCTGCTGGCAGCGCGGGATGCGCCGGTGACATCAGGCCACGGGCTCAGGCGAGGACCTCGCCGGTCCGGACCGGACATCGGGTGTGCGAGTAGATCGTCGGCATGCACAGATTGCAGTGCGTGCACGCCGACGTCGTGGTGGCGTCGGCGGCAATCCGCAGCGGCAGATCGGGTTCACGGAGCAGGGCGCGACCCATTGCGACGAAGTCGAATCCCTCGGCGAGCGCGGTGTCCATCGACGCGCGGTCGGTGACACCGCCGAGCAGGATCAGCGGTAGGTCAACTGCCGCACGGAGCTGCCGTGCGAGCGGCAGCAGATATCCGTCGTGATAGTCGTAATGCTTCAGGAAGAACGGGCCGGCGGCTTTGAGCCCCCAGCGCATCGTGCCGCGGAAGGCGTCGGCGAAGGCCGCGCGGGGGGCGTCGCCATGAAACAGGTACATCGGGTTCAGGAGCGAACTGCCGGCCGTCGGCTCGATGGCATCGAGGTGCCCGTCGCTCTCCAGAAGCTGTGCAACAGAACATGCTTCGTCGATGTTGAAGCCGGACCAGCGACGTCCGCCACGGCCCGGTCCCGGCCGGCCGACGCCGTCGTACATGTTGAGTTTCACCCAGACGGCGGCTTCGTCGCCGACCTCCTCGCGCACCGACTCGACGACCTCACGAGCCAACCGTGCGCGATTGACCAGGGAACCGCCGTATCCGTCGCGGCGGTGGTTGAGCAGGGGGGACAGGAAGCAACTGATCAGATAGTTGTGGCCGCAATGGATTTCGAGTCCGTCGAACCCGCTGTCTACGGCGATGCGCGCCGCCCGCCGGAAAGTGGCATGCAGCCCCGCGATGTCGTCGAGGCTCACCTTGTGGGTCACCGACATCCCCATCGGCGCCGGAATGCGTGACGGCCCAAGGGCCTTGGCCCGATTCGAGACCGAGTTCGCCACCGGACCGGCGTGTCCGAGCTGAGCGGCGGCGATGGCACCTTCTGCGTGTATGGCATCGGTGAGTCGTCGCAACCCCGGCATGGCCTCGGGCCGCAGCCAGATCTGGTGGCGATCGGTACGGCCCTCCGGTGCGATCGCGCAGTAGGCGACGGTACTCATGGCGACCCCGCCGGCCGCCACCTCGCGATGGAACTCGATGAGATCGTCGGTCACCAGGGCATCAGGGGTCATGCCTTCGAAGGTGGCGCACTTGATCAGACGGTTGCGCAGGGTCAGTGGGCCGAGCGTCGCGGGACTGAACGGGCCGTCGGCGGGGGTGGTGTTGCGTTGGGGGCTGGTCATCGTGCGTCCTCGGTCGGGGGATGGGTCAGGCAGGTGCCGAGAGTCCGGCGGTGACGAAGTCGGCCAGAGCTGTGACGGCAACCGGATGAAGCGGCTCGGCAGCACCGACGCGCGTCAGGATGAGGTCGAAGGCGAAGGCCCAGCGTCGAGCGGCCGCGGCCTCGTCGAGTTCGGGGACGGACGCGGTGAGCAGACGTGCCCACGAGTCGATACGGAACCATCGTCCGGTCCACGGTGCCTTCGGGTGGGTGAGCACGAACCGCGACAACAGACGCAGATGCAGATGCCCGAGCGGATCGCCCTGCAGGCTGATCAGCGGGTCGATGATGAGGCCGACGATGTGCCTCACCGAGTCGCTTCCCGGCTCGACCCGATCGAGGGGATCCGCCCAGATGGGGCCGAGGCGGTCCTCGAGTAGCGCGACGACCAGGTTGTCCTTGGAACCGAAGTGGTAGTGAACCGCGGCCGGATTCGCGCCTGCGGCCGAGCAGATGGCGCGCACGGAGACATCGTCGTAGCCGTCGGAGAGAAACAGTCGCTCGGCTGCGGTCAGCAGTACGTCGCGGGTGGTTGCCGTCGAGGTGTCGCGCGTCACATTCACGATGTAAGCACAGTTCAATCACCGATTCAATCAGTGATTGAAACAGCAGCCGGTCGCTGCGGGTGAAAGATCCGATGCCACATCGCGCCGGTCCCGACCGCCTGCCTTACTCCTGAGTAGCGGGACACCCTGCGGCGATGTCACGGCGGGACGTAGGCTGGCAGTCGTGGCTGAACACTTTCAAACAGTTGTATTGGGTGCAGGTCCAGGTGGGTACGTCGCCGCGATCCGGTCGGCTCAGCTGGGCATGAAAACCGCCGTCATCGAAGAGAAGTACTGGGGCGGTGTGTGTCTCAACGTCGGATGTATCCCGTCCAAGGCGTTGTTGCGAAACGCGGAACTCGCGCACATCTTCAACCATCAGGCCAAGACCTTCGGGATCACCGGCGAGGTGGCCTTCGACTTCGGTGCTGCGTTCGATCGCAGTCGCAAGGTCAGCGAGGGCATCGTCAAGGGTGTCCACTTCCTGATGAAGAAGAACAAGATCACCGAGATCGACGGATACGGGAAGTTCAAGGACGCGAAAACCATCGTCGTGGGGGATCGGGAGATCACCTTCGACAACGTCATCATCGACACCGGTTCCACGGTGAAATTGCTGCCCGGCGTCGAGCTCTCCGACAACGTGGTCACCTACGAGACCCAGATCCTCACCCGTGAGCTGCCCGAATCCATCGTGATCGTCGGCGCCGGGGCCATCGGCATGGAGTTCGGTTACGTCCTGGCCAACTACGGCGTCGACGTGACGATCGTCGAGTTCCTCGACCGCGTCCTGCCCAACGAGGACGCCGACTCCTCCAAGGCCGTCGCCAAGGAGTACAAGAAGCTCGGCGTCAAGATGATGACGTCCACCAAGGTGCAGTCGGTCACCGACAACGGCGACAGCGTGACCGTCACCTACAAGGACGCCAAGGACAACGACGGCGAACTCACCGTCGACAAGGTCCTCATGTCCGTCGGCTTCGCGCCGCGAGTCGAGGGCTTCGGCCTGGAGAACACAGGCGTCGAGCTGACCGACCGCGGCGCCATCGCGATCGACGACTTCATGCGCACCAACGTCGAGGGCATCTACGCCATCGGCGACGTCACCGCCAAACTGCAGCTCGCCCACGTGGCCGAGGCGCAGGGCGTCGTGGCCGCCGAGACCATGGCCGGCGCCGAAACCATGACCCTGGGCGACTACCGGTTCATGCCGCGGGCCACCTTCTGCCAGCCGCAGGTCGCGTCCTTCGGGCTCACCGAGGCGCAGGCCAAGGACGAGGGTTACAACGTCAAGGCCACCACTTTCCCGTTCAGCGCCAACGGCAAGGCCCAAGGACTCGGCGAGACAACCGGATTCGCCAAGCTCATCACCAACGCCGACACCGACGAACTCCTCGGCGGGCACCTTGTGGGCGACAACGTCTCCGAGATGCTCCCGGAGATGACGCTGGCCCACAAGTGGGATCTGACCGCCAAGGAACTCGCCCGCAACGTGCACACCCACCCGACGATGTCGGAAGCACTCCAGGAGACGTTCCATGGCGCGATCGGGCACATGATCAACTTGTGAGCCGCGCCGGGCACGAACATCGACCCGACCTCGTGTTCGATCGCCGGGCTCGTGAGGCTGCCATGTTCGATCACCGCGGCGAGCCGTCCGCTGGGCTCGCCGCGGATGGCGATGACGGGGTCGAGTTCGTCGACCAGGGTGTCGTAGCACTGTGACTTGATGGTGAAGGCCCACGCCACGACACCGACCCTGGTGTGGTCGCGGTAGACCACATCCCGGGCTGCCGCGCGCACGACCGAGCGCACCGGGACCCCGAACTCCTGTGCTTCCGTCGTGATCGTCAGGGGGTGGCGGTCGGCGTCGCTGGTTCCGGCTGCCCGTGTTCGAGCTGTCTTAGCAGCTCGAAGGACAGGAAGGTCATCGGGCCGTCGTCCTCGAAGTCCTGCGCGGCATTGCCGGCAATTCCGCCCTGCAGCGACAGTTTGCTCTGCAGGTCGAGTTTCAGTTGCGGCGTACCCTCGCCGAAGTCGAGATCGTCGAGATCGACCCAGACGATGTTGGGCCGGGTCGTCGACTCGAAGACATAGCGCTTGTTGGTCAGATCCAGGACCGTCTGCCAGATGGTCTGTGACGCATCGGGTTTGCCCGGGTCCGGGATGCGGAACGGCTGAGCGGCGTTGCGGATGACGCTGAACATGCTCGCGACCGCTTCCTGCTGGCTGGCCGGAACCGGGAGGCGCGATGCGTAGTAGGCCGCGCGGGCGAACCGGTGCTCGGCAACGGTGTCGCCGGGTAGCGGGTCCGTACCGCCGAGTCCCTCCCACCGCTTGAGCAGTTCGAGCTGCTGATCGTAGGTCGGGGAGTTCGTCATCACCGAGTATGACTTGTCGTGATAGACGCGGGCATGGCCGTCGACGTACTCGATGATCGCCGAGTCGCCGGTGGCGTCGTCGAGCGCGAGATGGATCGTCGGGGGATTGCCGCCGGTGGGATCGGGCATCTGGATCACCTGGACGTCGGTCTCCGAGATCCACGCGACCGCGTCGGCCACGGTCGCGAAGTTGTCCAGGAAGTACTGCAGCCACGCGGCTTGGCTGAGGGCCGGACGCGACTCGTCGAGGTCGCCATAGGTGGACTCGGCCAGCCAGAGGACGTGCCCGGCGAGTCCGGCCTCGTTGATGCCGTCGACGGAGATGATGTCGAAGGCGGCGGCGATCACGCTGCCGTACTTCGACGTCCAGGTGAGTTCACCCTTGACCCCGTCGTCGCGGGCCACCCCGCGGGGGTGCTTCCACAGGTTCGTCATCAGATCCTTGTGGAAGTCCATGTTGCGGCCGACCAGGACGGCACCGTTTGCGTCTGGCCAGATCACCCGTGTACACATCGCTCGCTCGCTTTCGGTGTGGATGCGGTTGCCGTCGATTCGACTCGGAGGCGACAGCGTGCTGTCGCAATGATGCGTGGGGTAACCGATCCAGTTCCTCGGTGTCTCACATTTGTTCCGCGGAAGGCACAGAACGGAGTCGGGACCTGAGGAATCGGTAGATCGAATCCACCAGAATCGGGAAGGCCGGACGCGGACCATACCATCGACTCATGGCGGCAGGCGGTGAACCGATTCGACGGACCTGGAGTCCGCCGGGCCCGGTCGACCTGCGCATGACGGTCGGTCTGCACCGGCGTGGCGCCGGGGACCCGGCGTTTCGTTACGGGCGTGATGGATCGGTGTGGCGGGCGGTTCACACACCCGACGGCCCGGGCACGGTGACGATGGCGGCGACCGGTGGCGTCATCGAAGCCCGTGCCTGGGGGCCCGGGGCACGATGGTTGATCGAGATGGTGCCGGACTTCCTGGGAGTTGCAGACGATCCCGACGATTTACGCGCCGATGATCCAGTAGTCCGGCGTCTCGCGGCCCAGGCCCGAGGGCTACGGATCGGCCGCAGCGGGCGCGTGTGGGAGGCGCTGGTGCCGGCGATCCTGGAACAGAAGGTCGTCGGACGAGAAGCGTGGCGCGCGTGGCGGCATTTGCTCCGACGCTACGGTGAGCCCGCACCGGGACCCGTCGGCGACATGCGGGTACCGCCCCCGCGTGCGGACTGGGCTGCCATCCCGTCCTGGGAATGGCACCGCGCCGGCGCCGAACCCGTCCGGATGCGCACCATCCGCGGCGCGACATCCATCGACGTCGAGCGGCACGCCGACAAACTCACCGTGCTCCGCGGAGTGGGCAGGTGGACCGAGGCTGAGACGCGGATGCGGGCGGTCGGCGATCCGGATGCGGTGCCGGTGGGGGACTATCACATCCCCTCTCTCGTCGGACAGACACTGATCGGTGAGCCCGTCGACGATGACGGCATGCTCGAGTTGCTCGAACCCTATGCGGGACAACGTGGTCGGGTGGTGCGCATGTGCGAGCTGTTCGGCACCTTCCCGCAGCGCAAGGGCAACCGGATGTCGGTGCGGGACTACCGGTCGATCTGAGGACGACCCGTCCGGACAGGACTTCGGTCGTAACCGGCGGTTGGGCGGCCTCTGCTGGCAGAGGGTCCTGCTGTGGGGTTGTGGGTTGCGGGTGCGAACATTGTTGTCGCACTGGTGGTTTCGACACGCGGCGGTTCGTTCCTCGCCGACGCGGCTCAACCAGCAGGTGGGGTGGCGCAACGAGCAGGTGGGGTCGCGGCTCAACCAGCAGGTGGGGCGGCTGAGTCGGTAGAGGGGTGCGTCAACCGATCTCGGCCAGTTGCCGACGGACATCGGCCATCACCGTCGCCGAGATCTCCCGATGGCGCGCCGCGGCATCGGCATCGCCGCAGAGTTCGGCGAGTCCGGCCAGCAGGTCGTCCATCGGTCCGAAGACGACGCTCGTCGAGGTGAGCCCGGCGATGCTGCCGCTCCAATCCTTCAGTTCCGCATACAGTTCCGCGGCTTCCTCGGCCATGCCGAGTTTGATCAGGGCGTAGGCATGGAAGGCTTCGAGTGCCGTCCAGTAGTAGTCGCGCACCGTGCGATAGCCGCGAGCAGCGACGGTGCGCGCCTCGTCGAGGCGTCCGGCGTCGATGAGTGCGGCAGCATATACCCAGGCGATGGATTCCGGTGCGGTCTCGTAGATGTTGCGGAGTCCGGCGTCGATGAGGTGTCCGACGGACCCTCGGTACCAGCCGATAGACAATTCCTCGATGAGGGTGAACACCTCGCCGGCTGGGTTGCCGGCCGCCGCGAGCTGCGCCCCGATGGCGTGGTAGGTGGCCGCGGCCTTGTCGAGGTCCCCGCGCAGAACGTCGAGCACCGCGCCGAAAGTGGCTTGTACCACCACCAATTCGGCGACCTTACCGCTCGTCGCCGACTGCATCGCCAGACTCATCTCGCGGTGCGTGGCAACCAGATCGGTCTGTCCGGCGCGGGTCACAGCCATGAAGAAGTGGGCGGCCGCGGCGTAGTCGGTATTGCCGACGCTCTCTGCGGTGGCCACGAACTCCTCGGCGAATCCCGCGAGCAGATGGTTGTCGTCGGGACCGATAGCGGTGTGCACGCGGGAATTGAGTGCGGCACAAAGCAATTCCGGATCATCGACCGTTCGGGCCAGATCGAGGGCCTCCTGCGAACACTGCGCCGCGAACCGTTCCTCGTTGCCCTCGAACTCGGCGACGGCGGTCACCAGCAGCCATGCGCGGTCGGCACCGGTGGTGTGCGGCAACATCTCTCGGATCGCCGTGCTCATCACAGGATCGAGCAGTCGGTCCGGGCGGGTCGTCCAGATCGACGGAGTGCGCCAGCAGGTGAGAGCCGTCAGGACGAGGTGGTCGTCACCCACGGAGCGGGCCAGTGTCAGGGCCTCTTCCCGCCGCGACCGCGCTTCGCCGATCACACCCGAATGTGCCAGGGCGGTCACCAGATTGCACAACGACTGGACCATCGCCCCCTTGTCGGAGGCGCCCGCGCTGTCGCGGTCGTGACCGGCCATCGCGTGCAGGTCCACCGCCGAGCGCCACAGTCCGGCGGTGTCGTCTGCGCCGAAACGGTGCCGGGCAGCGTCTTCGACGATGCTCAGCGCTTCGCTCGTGGTGGCCGGGCTCGCACCCAACGCTGCGTGGTGGGCCAGCTCGTCGACCGAGGCGTCCGAGGTGGAGCGAAGGTGCTCCAGCACACGCCAGTGCAGACGCCGTCGTCGCAGCGCCGGGATGGCGTCATAGATCGCCTCCCGCATCAGGACGTGATTGAACACAACCCGATCGACGGTGGCGGTGAGCAATCCGGCGACCACCGCCGAGTCGATCGCGTCGAGGACGGCATCCTCGCCGCCCGAGTCGTCGGGCCACAGCGCGATCAGGGTGTCGATGGCGGCCTCCCGTCCGCACATCGCGGCCAGCCGGAGCAGGGTGACAGCATTCTCGGGTAGGCGTTCTGCTCTGCGTAACAACACATCTCGCACCCCGCTGGGCACCGCGCGCTGCGCGTCCCGCGGACCGCGTGAGGCCACCAGCTTGGCGAGTTCCCGCACGAACAGCGGATTCCCGTCGGTTCGCGAACGCAGCAGTTCGACGGTGGCGTCATCGACCGGATCGAGCCCGGCCGACGCGGCGAGTTCCCGGATGCCGTCGTCGGACAATCCCGACAGTGCCAGCAGATCGGCGGTGACCGAGATCAGGGCCGCGCCGGAGGCCTGGAGTTCCACTTCTGCCTCCGACGGCCGGTAGGTCGCGAGAACCAGAATGGGCTGCTCGGCCAGCCAGGTCACCGCCTGCCGTAACACCTGAAGCGTTGCACTGTCCGCGCGGTGGACGTCGTCGAGCACGAGGAGGATTCCGTAGCGGTCAACACTGGTGGCCGACAACGCTTGACAGGCAGCGACGACCTCGCGGGCGATGGTGAACGGATCGTCGGCGGTGTGCGAATGGCCGAGGGCGTCGATGATCTCTCGCCATGCCCACGCGGTGGGGGCGCCGTCGACCTCGGGGCAATGCCCGACGGCCACCGGCCAGCCGGCCGACCGTAGTCGCCGGACGAGGCCACGCGCCAATGTGGATTTGCCGCCACCGGCCTCCGCGGTCACCCATACGATGCGTAACCCGGTGCGGCGCACGGTATCGGCATGCATCATCAGCTTCTCGAGTTCCACCTCCCGGCCCGCCGATTCCTCGATGCCGGCGCCGGCCGCATCGGCCGGTTTCGGTGTCGGGACGGACGCGGCGGTAGGCTGCCTGGCAGCGTCGAGTGCCCGATCATGCTGCAGGATGGCGGTTTCCAGGTCACGAAGGGCTGGACCGGGGTCGACGCCGAGTTCGTCGGAGAGGTAATCGCGAACGGTGCGTAGCGTGGCCAGCGCATCGGCCTGCCGACCCAGCCGGTACTGCGCGAGCGCCAACAGCCGGAAGATCTCCTCGCGGGTGGGGTGGGAGTCGGTGAGACCCGTCAGCGCGGCCACGACCTCGGTGGGCCGGCCCAGATCCAGTGCGGCGGCGGCGCGTTGTTCGACGGCGGTGAGATGTACCTCGCCGAGGCGCACCGTCTCGGCCCGCGCCCACTCGTCGGTGGCATGCGCGCCGAACGGTTCACCCCGCCACAGCGCCAGAGCGGCGTCGGAGTTGGCGTACCGGGCGGCCGGATCGTCGGCGGGGGTGGTGACGAGGTCGTCGAATCGCCACAGGTCCACGGCATCCCGCGGGAGGCGCAGCGCGTAGCCCGGCGCCTCGCTGACCAGGATGCGCGCGGGTGTTCGTGGCGCGCGTCCCGGCTCCAGGATGCGCCGCAGGTTGGAGACGTGGACCTGTAGTCCGGCCAGCGCCTTGGGTGGCGGTTCGCCGTTCCACAGGTCATCGATCAGCCGGTCGGTCGACACGACGTGACCGTCGGCGGCGACCAGCCGTGCCAGCACGGCACGTTCGCGGCGTGACTTGATGTCGGCGACGACGCCGTCGACTTCCACGCGGACCGTTCCGGACATGGTGATCGAGACGTGGTGATCGAGGTCATGGGCGGGTGCGGCGTCTGCCGGCATCGCTCACGCTCCTCGCCGCGGCCCGGATTGTCGGGGTTGGCCGCACCACGAAAGATTATCGCCGCATCGGCGGGGCCGCGTGTCGTTCGGTCGGTCGCATCGTGATGCGGTTCAGCGCCGACGACGCACCGCGAGGACCCCGCTGCCGAGCGCGAACATGCCCAGCGCGATGGCGCCGAGGTAGATCAGGGCGCCGTCGGGTCCCCAGGGTGGGAACAGCGAGAGTTCCTGACCGGTGCCGAAGACACCGTTGAGGAAGGGCATGTAGGTCTGCACCGTGTAACCGTTGGGGATCAGGCTGATGGCATTCTCGACGATGTAGGCCCAGCCGAGCAGGACGGCGACGGCGGTGGCGGGATGGCCGATCACCGCGGCCAGCCCGACACCGACGCCGACGGCCAGCACGCCGTAGATCGGTACGGTGAGCAGGAAGCGGATTCCGGCCGACGAGGTCAGGTCGACTCCGCCGTACACCGTGGGGAACATGGTGGGCAGCACCAGCATGACGACGCAGACCAGGATGGCCGAGCAGATCGCCGACCACCCGCCGTAGACGATCCAGCGGGCCAGCGCCGCGGTCGCCGCGCGCGGATACAGGTAGCGGGCGATCTCGCCGACCGGGCCGCGTTCACCCATCGCCTGCGCGTAGGTGGCGATGACCGCCCAGGTGATGACGGTGAAGGTGATCACCCAGTACACCGAGTTGGTGGTGGGGACCTCGCTCACGCTGATGCTGCTGGAGATGGTCGCGAACCGTTCGCCGACCATCGCGACGCCGAAGGTGACGATCAGCGGCAGGATCACCGCACCGGGGACGGCGCCGAACAGCAGGATGCTGCGCCGGCCACCGGACCGGGTGCTCTCGGCGCGGATGGCGCGTATGAGTTGTTCTGCTGCACAGCGGATTCCAGTGCGCGTCATGTCGGCCCATCACCGGACCGAGCCGGGTTGCCCTCGCCCTGATCGGCTGTCTGGTCGTCACGGGTGACCGTTGCGATGTAGGCGTCCTCGAGCGTGTGGTGTCCGACGACGAACTCCTCGACGGTGGTATCGGCGACGACCCGTCCGCCGTCCAGCACGATCACCCGGTCACCGGTGCGGCCCACCTCGTCCATCAGGTGGGAGGCGATGAGCAGGCTGCGGCCTTCGTCCGCGAGATCCCGCAGAAGGCCACGCAGCCAACGGATTCCGTCGATGTCGAGGCCATTGAGTGGTTCGTCGAGCAGGATCGTCGACGCGTCGCCGAGCAATGCGCCGGCCAGGCCGAGTCGCTGTTTCATGCCCAGCGACAGGTCGGTCACCCGACGGCTCCGGGCGTCGGCGAGCCCCACCTGGTCGAGCAGATCGTCGACCCGGCGACGGTCCACGCCACCGGCGTCGGCGAGCCACCGCAGATGGCGTCGTGCGGTGTGGCCGGGATGAAAAGCGTCGGTGCCCAGGTGGATTCCCACTTCGGTGAGTGGTCGGGGCGCCCGGGCGAGCGGGCGATCGTTGACCAGGACGGTGCCGGTCCGCGGACGGGTGATCCCGCAGATGGTGCGCAGCAGCGTGGATTTGCCCGCGCCATTGCGGCCCAGCAGATAGACCAGCTGACCGGGCGCCACGGCGGTGCTCACCTCATCGAGAATCTGCTGCCCGCCCAGCCGGACGGACAGACCGTCGACGGTGATCATCGTGGTGTGCCGAACCCGGTGCTCAGCGGTTGCAGTAGATGTTGAGGCCGACCCCCTTGACGCCCTGGCACAGCGAGCTGGCCGCGAGCTTCCAATTGCCCTGCTTCTTGAACTCGATGGTCATCTTGATGGTCGGGCGACCGGCGGAGCCGGCGTTCAGCGTGGCGGTGACGCTGTTGCCGCGCTGCACCAGTGGTCCGGTCATCTGGTGGCTGCCCTTGGGCGCCCGGAACAGACCCAGGTTGTAGACGGTCTTGGGCACGATCACCGCGTTGGTGCCGCCCTCGACGTTCGCGGCCTTCGCGCTGTCGGAGGCCGGCGTGCCGACCAGGAACTCGACGATGTCGTTGAGCTCGCCGAGCGACGGGCGTTCGCTGGTGACGGTGAAGTTGGGTGGGAACGTCTTGGCCGCAGCGGTGCCGCTGAACGAGACGGCCAGCATGACGGTCGCGATGGCGACGACGACCCGGCGGATCTGATGCATGATGCACTCCTTTGTGTCGGGCGACCTCGCGCCCTATTTAAAGGAATCTAATCATCTAAATATGCTGAGGCAACCCTTACCGCGGTGTGACGTTGCTCGCGGGGGTGCGCAGGCGGGACAGGCGCAGGGTGATCTCGCAGTCGCCCTCCGGATCGGGCAGGACGTCGACGAGGTACTGCGAGGCCAGTGCGGGCGAACTGGTGGCGAGGGTCTGCTCGATGACACCGCGCGCGACGCCGCGGGCCACCTCCGGATGATCGCGAGCGATGTCCTTGAGTGGGCAGGAACAGATCCGCAGTTCGTGGGTGCCGAAGGCGCTGACCGTACCCGACACCCGAAAACCGAGCTGACCCAACGTTTCCGCGGCCACCGTGACGGGATCGGGCAGATCGGGCGTTGCCGACAGTGTGGATGTGGACGGGGGACTCGTGTGCGCGTCGGCCCAGAGCCGTCCGGCCTCCGCACCGGCACGTTCCCGCGCCGCCGGTGTGCTGCCGAGCTGGGCGAGCAGCGCACCGAGCAGATCGCCGACCGGCGGGCTCGACACCGCGACATAGCCGACGCGGGGCCGACCGGCCGTCGTCGAACGCATCGTCGTCGTCGAGACCCGGCCGTCGGACACCAGATTGTTCAGATGAAACCGGGCGGTCGTGACATGGATGCCGAGGGCTGCGGCCACCTCCCGCACGTCACAGGGGGTGCCACGCTCGGTGAGGACCGCGAGCACGTTGGCGCGCGGATCGCCGTCGCGGGTCCGGGACTCCTCACCCATCGGGTCGGCTCCTCTCAACTCGTGTCTACTCGTGGTCGAGGACGAGCAGCGTCACCACGGCGTCGGTGACCGCGGTGAGCGCATGTGTCACACCGGCTTCCACGTGCACCGCGGCGCCGGGGCGCAGCGCGACGGTGTCACCGCCGACCGCGAAGTCGACCTCGCCGGTCTGGCCGAGGACCAGGATAGGCCGCGCGGCCCGATGGTCGGCCATCACCTGCCCGGCCCGGAACGACAGCCGGAGCACGTTGACGCCGGTGGCCCGGGCCAGTAGTGCGATGTCGGGCCGGCTACCGGGTTCGGCCGGGCCGGTCCCCGCCGCCTCGGCCAGGCCGGTCAGCGGGGTCCAGGTGGACGCGTCCCCGGCGACCGCCGGCCCGGTATTCCCGGCGACCGCCGGCCCGGTATTACTGCCGGTCACGACCGGCCCGGCTTCACGGCGATGACCTCGATCGCGGCCAGTTCGTCGCGGTACTTGGTGAAGGTCGCGCGCATGCCGAGCACCCGTTTGCGGGCATCGCTGTCGCGCAGGACGTTGCCCACGAAGCGCAGGGTGCGCAGCGGTCCCTCGTCGGCGAGCACCCGTCGCGGTTGCAGTGGTGCCATCTTGGCGAAGCCGACCTTCTTGATCTCGAAACCGGCGTCGGTGAACAGTTTTCGCCATTCCTGCTCGGTCAGCGGACGTGCGTTGACCTTGATGGAGCGGGCCAGCTGCTTGCGGATCTCGGTCTTGGCCTCGTCGGGCAGGGTATCGGGGTGCAGCGCGAGTTCGTGGATGGCATAGCGGCCGCCGGGGCGCAGCACGCGGAAGGCCTCGGCCACGATCTCGGCCTTGGCGCGATCGGACTGCATGGTGAGCATGGCCTCGCCGATGGCGACGTCCACGCTCTCGTCGTCGAGGCCGGTTGCCGACGCGTCGCCGGGTACCACGCGGCCGCGGTCACCCACCACACCTTCGGTGAGACCGGCTGCGGCCGAATCGGATTCGACTCCGACGTAACTCCGGGGGGTGCGTTCGATGATCGACGCCGCAGTCTTGCCGAGACCGGGTGCGATCTCGAGGACGTCGGCTCCGGCGAGGTCGGCGTCGTCGAGCAGGCGTTCGGTGAGTTCGCGGCCGCCGGGGCGGAGCACGCGCTTGCCGAGGCGGGCGAGCAGCCAGTGGCCCGGCAGATCCTCGGTCTTGCGACCGGCAAGGGGAAGTGCGTCGTGGGACGGCTGGCTGGGCATCGGTGCTCCTCAGATCGACGGATCGTCGATGCCATGATCAGCATCGGCTATTTAGAGGATAACTCTGCTCTAAATAGTCGTCCACGGGGTCAGGACTTGATACCGATCACGTACTGGCCCTGGCCGGTGATGGTCTGCTCCACGTGTTCGAGGCCGGCGGCACGCAGCCGGTCGACGATCTCGTGGCGGCCGAAGATCCGATAGCCCGACGCCCCGGCCACTTCGCGGACACCCGGTAGCGAGCTGACGCCGGTGACGACGGAGGTGAACACGATGACCTCCCCGCCGGTCCGCGCGACCCGGACCAACTCGTCGAGAACGGGGATCGGGTCGGGGATGAGGTAGAGCGCCGCCAGACAGGTGACGGTGTCGAAGGTGTTGTCGGCGAACGGCATTGCGTGTGCGTCGGCGCGCAGGTAGGCGGCGCGCTCGGTGCGGTTGGTGCGGGCGGCCCGGCTGAGCATCGGTGCGGAGTAATCGATCCCGATGCACCGGCCGTCGCCGGTCAGACCGTTGGCGATCTGGCGGGTGTAGTTCCCCGGCCCGCAGGCGACGTCGAGGACGAGGCGCTCGCCGGGGCGGGACAGGTAGGCGCGCAGGGCGCGGTCGTAGTCCTCGGTGGCGGTGCCGCCGAAGCTGAACAATCGGGTGAACGTCGGCCGCCAGAGGTGCTCATACACCTGTGCGAACAGCGGGTTCTTCATGAACCGCATGCTGAGTGAGTCCATAGCTCACGCCCGGGTGTCGCGCTGGATACGCAACGTGTGGATGGTGGTGGCCAGCCCGTCGTACTGCCCGACGAGCAGGACGAAGGCGATGAGCCGACGGTCGTCGAGGTGACGGGCGAGCGCGGCCCAGGTGGTGTCGGAGATGTCGTCGGTCTCGACGAGTTCGTCGGCCGCCCGCAGCATCGCCCGCTCCCGGTCGCCCCAGCCGGCGTCGGGGCCCTCGATGATCCGGGCGAACTCGTCGTTGTCGATTCCGGCGCGCTTGCCCAGGCGACGATGATGATCGAGTTCGTAGTCGCAGCTGCGCCGATGGGCGACGCGGATGATGATCATCTCGGAGTCCTTGCGGGACAACGCCCCGAACGGCATCAATCGGCCCGAGTAGTGCAGCCAGGCGCGGAAGACACCGCGGGTCCGGCCGAGCGTGGAGAAGATCCGGGCGTCGTCGACCCCGATGACGCGGGCGGCGCCCCGCGCGAAAACCCAGTTGAGCGGGCCGAGGTCGCGGAAGCGGCCGGGTGTGATGCGAGGGGTGCTCATGTGGGCCACGGTAGACTACCGGCGCCGACGACAGGACCCGGATCATCCGGCCGGGCCACCCCACGAGATACGGAGACGCAATGGCGCGCACCTTCACTTCAGTCGACGAGATCCGGGCCGCGATCGGGGAGGACCTCGGCAGCGGCGAGTGGCTCGAGATCACTCAGGATCGGGTGAACGCCTTCGCCGAGGCCACCGGCGATCACCAGTGGATCCACGTCGACCCCGAACGTGCGAAGTCGGGGCCGTTCGGTGCGCCGATCGCGCACGGATACCTCACCCTGTCCTTGCTGCCCATGCTCGCGGGCGACATCTTCGGCGTCGAGGGTCCCAAACTCGTCATCAATTACGGCATGAACAAGGTGCGCTTTCCCAATCCGGTGAAGGTCGGAGCGCGTATCCGCGCCAACGCCGTCATCGTCTCGGTCGACGAAACCTCCGCCGGGGTCAGCATGGTCGTCAAGAATGCCGTCGAGATCGAGGGTGAGGACAAGCCGGCCTGTGTGGCCGAGAACGTGCGGGTTCTCGTCTACTGACGCCCCGGCCGCGCGTTGATCGTGGGCAGGCTCAAGTGGTCAACGAAATTGCCTGCAAGGTCAACGGATTTGGCCGCACGGTCAGCGGGGCGGGCAGGTGGATTGGGCCGGTACGCCGCGTAGTCGCGCGTCGAGCCAGCTCATCGCGTCTCGGAAGGCGACGAAGACCGTCGTCATGTGTTCGCCGGGATACTCGCGATAGGTCGCGTCGGCGCCGAGGCGGCACTGCTCGGCGAACAGTGCACGCGCCTGACTCGCGGGGATCCACCATTCCTGGGCGCCGTGGTAGATGAACAGTGGCATCGCGGCCTTGTGCCCGGACATCGCGGTGATCTCGAAGATCCGTTGGGCCGTGGGCGATCTGAACGGGTCTGGGTCGGTGGAGAGCATCTGCGTCGCGCCGAAGGTGAAGCCGAAGTAGCCCATCGTCCCGGTGCACAGGTTCTTCAGCACGTCGTTTGTCGCGAGCCGGCGGGCGAGTTTGTTGGCCATCGGCAGCAGTTCCGGCCGTTCGCGGGCGATGCCGAGGATCGCCGCATGGAAGACCCCAGAGGCCAGGTTGGCGTTCATCGCGCCGGCGAGGACCCGATAGTCGGCGGGCACTCCGCCGATGGCCGCGCCGACGAAACGCTTGGCCACCTCGGGTGCATACGACGATGCGAGCTTGCTGGTCGCATTCGTCGCGATCGCGCCGCCCGAGTAGCCGAGCATCGCGATCGGTCCCGCGCCGAAGTTGCGCTTGTCGACGGTGGCGGCCGCGCGGATCGAGTCGAGGACCACGTGCGCGGCGACATACGGCTCGGCATAGGCCATCCGGGCGCCGGTGTGGTCCGGGACGATCACCGAGTAGCCGCGCGTGAGGGCCTCCTGGGTGGTCGGCGGCCGTAGGTCGGTGCTGTTGGTGTCGCCGGTCTTGCCGTGTGCGAAGGTGTATCCGGTGGTGCAGCGTGTGCCGAGGGCGACGATGGGCGGATTGTTCACCATGACCGGCCGCGCACCGCGACCCTGCCACGGCGCCGGCGGCACGAACAGGGTCGCGGTGGCGAACAGTGGACGGTTCGCGGCGTCGACGGTGCGGAACTTGATCTGCCGCGCATAGGCGACGCGCACCTCGAGGAGTGGGGCTGCAACCGGCGCCACGTCGCGCTGCGCGAGCAACTCGCCGGGGCGGTGGCGGGCGAGGTCGGCCGGCCACACATCGAAGAACGGGTCACCGGTCGGCGACGGCATGATCGCCTCGCGCAGTTCCTGCAGTTCGCGGCTCGCGCCGGGAGTCTGCGCCCGAGCCGGGATGGACCGCAGATGAGGGATGTCGGGTGGCGGAACCATGCGCTCGATCTGATTCGGTACCTGTCCGGGGATGGGCATCAGATTCGGTGGATCGGCCACGGCCGCACCACCTCCGGCGACGCTGGTGATCACGGCGGTCAGTGCCGTGGTGAGCGTGGCCGCTGCGCGCAGCAGCCATCGCCCCGGACCGGAAACAGCCGGCATCGCGTACTCCTCGAGGTCGGCGGCCGGGCTCGGCCCCGAGGCGGCTGCGCCGCCCTCGATGCCCTGTTCGCACTCCTACAACGTCGGGACATACTGTAAACCGACGTTCCGCCGGAGCGCGCGGCGAGGTGGCCGACGGGACTCAGCGCGGACAGGTCGATCGTGCCGGGATGCCACGCAGCCGTGCGTCGAGCCAGCCGGCCGCGTCCGGGTAACCGGCGACGGCGGCGATGATGTGCTCGCCGAAGACCTCCCGGTAGGTGGCGTTGGCGCCGAGCCGGCACTGCTCACGGAACAGGTTGCGCGCCCCGGCGGCCGGTATCCACCATTCCTGCGTCCCGTTGTAGATGTAGAGCGGCACAACGGATTTCCGGTCGCTCATCTTGGTGACCCGGTAGATGTTCTCGGCCACCGGGGAATGGAAGGGATCGGGGTCGCTCGACAGTAGCTGCATGGGCATGAAGGTCTGTCCGGCGAGCGCCTCGGGGACCACGCAGACGTTCTTGAGTGGCGACGTCGCTATCCATTGCGCGACATGGTTTGCCATCGTGAGGATCTCGGGACGTTCCCGGGCGATGCCGAAGGTGGCGGCGTGGAAGAGTCCGGTGGCGAGGTTGGCGTTCATGCTGCCGACGAGCATCCGGAAATCGGCGGGCACCCCACCGAGTGCGGCGCCGACGATGCGTGCGGCCACCTCGGGGGCGTAGGACGCTGCCAACTTCGCCGCACCGTTGGTGGCGATCGCGCCGCCCGAGTATCCGGTCATGGCGATCCGGCTGTGCCCGAACCGTTCCGGGTCGTAGGCCGCGGCGGCGCGCAGGGAGTCGAGGACGATGTGGCCGGCGGTGGTCGGTTCGGCGTAGGCCATCCGTGGGCCCTGATGATCGGGCACGATGACGGTGTAGCCGCGGGACAGGGCCAGCTGCGTGCTCGGCGGGAGGAAATCGGTGAATCCGGTTGCCACACCGACACCGTGGGCCAGCGTCGCGCCGGGCGTGCAGGCCGCCCCCAGGGAATCGATGGGCAGGTTGTTGACGAGGATCGGACGCGGTCCCCGGCCCGTCCACGCCTGTCGCGGGGACAACACGGTGGCGGTCCCGAAGGGGGGCCGGCCGGTGCCGTCGCGGGTGGCGAACTTGAGCTGCACGGCACGTGAGATCGGCACGGTCACAAGGACTCCCGCCGGCCAGGTGACGTCGCGGGTGGTGAGCACCGCTCCCGGCCGGTGGCCGCCGAGGTCGGGTGCCCAGCGGTCGAAGAATGGATCGCCCGACGGCGTCGGCAGTGTGGCCTCACGCAGTTCCTGCAGCCGCCACCCGAAACCCGGTGCGACGGCCCGCTGCGGAATGCGAGACAGGTGCGGATACGGCGGTGCGGGAACGGTGCCGTCGATGGCACGCGGTATCTGCGGCGGGATGCCGTTCATGGTGAACGGCTCGGCTCCGGCTCGAGCGGCCGGCACGATCAGGCCGGAGACGAGTAGCAGGACGGCGACGGCAATGAGCCGTCGGAAGCGGATCGAGATCCGGCTCGCAGCACGACAGGACATGCGAAATCCCCTCTGCCGTGAGGAAATCCCCGCGATGACCCCACGCCTGGTGAGACTAGGACGATCCGGTGGACAACCGCCTGGGACACGCGACCCAGACTATCGACCGTTATGCAAATGTGATATGAATCACTCGACTTCGGCGTTCATATACGGCGAGACGCTGCTGCGGTGCTCCTGGACGCGCAGCGGTGCGCCGAGGGCCGGAAACGCGCGTTGTGGACACTTCTGCCGCTCGCACACACGGCAACCCGCGCCGATCGGGGTGACCCTGGCCTGCGGTCCGATCTCGAGGCCGTCGGAGTAGACCACCCGCCCGGCGTGCCGCAGTTCGCAGCCGAGTCCGATGGCGAAGGTCTTGCCCGGCTGGCCGAATCGCGCGGCGCGGCGCTCGACGGTACGGGCCACCCAGAGGTAGTTGCGGCCATCGGGCATCTCGGCGATCTGCGTGGAGATCTTGCCGGGGGAGGCGAAGGTCTCGTACACATTCCACAGCGGGCAGGTGCCGCCGCTCGAGGAGAAGTGAAAGCCGGTGGCGGACTGGCGTTTCGACATGTTTCCCGCGCGATCCACGCGGACGAACGACCACGGGATGCCGCGTAGGTTGGGTCGCTGCAGGGTGGAGAGCCGATGACAGATCGTCTCGTAGGAGACCGCGTAGAAGGCCGACAGTCGTTCGATGTCGTAGCGGTAATCCTCGGCGGCGCCGTGGAATTGGTTGTAGGGGAGGACGGCCGCGGCGGCAAAGTAGTTGGCCAGGCCGAGCTGTGCCAGTGACCGCGCATCCTCGCTGGTGAAATTGCCCTCGTCGACGAGATCGTCGAGTAGGTCCCGATATTCGAGCAGGCACAGTTCGGTGGCGAGTTTGAAGGTCCGTTGTCCCGCCGACAGCGCCGCCGAGAACTCGAGCCGGCGCGTCTGCGGATCGAAGCTATGCAGGGTGTAGTCGCCGAGGTCCACGCGGCGCACGATGCTCACGCCGTGCACGTTCTCGAGCCGATTGCTGATCTCGCGCCGGATGTCGGCGGAATGCATGCGCATCCGCGAGGTCATCTCCTCGGCGGCGACGTCGAGTTCGTGAATGTAGTTGCGGCGCTGATAGAAGTAGTCGCGCACCTCTTCATGGGGAGCGGTGATGGTGCCCCGCATGCTGCGATCGCCGCGCTCGTCGGTGGCCGCGGCGAGCTGGTCGGTGGCCACGCGGTAGCGGCGATGGAGGTTCACCATCGCCTGGGCCATCGCCGGGTGGGTGGCGACGAAGGTGCTGACCTCCTGGGCGTCGACGGGACCCGCCGGCGTCTCCACGTCGTCGTCGAGCAGCACCTCGCGCAACTCGGCGACGAGCCGGACGTCGTCCTGGGAGTCGAAGAACCCGGCGTCGACGCCGAACGCCTCGGTGATGTGGCTGAGGACCTTGGGGGTCAGCGGCCGCGCGTCGTGCTCGATCTGGTTGAGGTACGACGGTGAGAGCGAAAGCGTCTGGGCCAGTGCCACCTGCGAGAGGCCGCGTTCGGAGCGGAGCTGACGCAACCGTGATCCGACGTAGGTCTTGGTCATCGGAGTTCACCTCCCGATCGGGATCTGTTCTCAGGGTACGGTGACCGCGTGCGTCTGCTCGCGGGGATCATCAGGCCTGCGCCGGCGTGTGCGCTGCTGGCCGGGGTACTGGCCGTGGTTCTGACAGTTGCCGGATGCGGATCGGGAGCACCGGATGCCGCGAGTACGCGACTGGCGCCGGCCGACCTGCTGCTCGATCCCTCCGACCTCCCGCCCGGCTTCACCGTCACGCCGTTCACGGTCGCCGAACTGGTGGACGGCAACAGCGCAGCGATCGAGTCGGCTGCCAGGACGCGCGTGGAACCAGACTTCTGCCGGCCGACTGCCGACGCCGCTCTCAACGGGCAGTTGCGCGCCGACAACTCCGCGGTCCTCGGGGCCCGACGGTTCAACACCTCGCTGGTGGAGCTGGTGAGCACCGCCCGCCGCGACGTCGGCGCCGACCTGTTCGCGACGTCGGCACAGTGTGCCCGCACGGAGACCACCATCACCGCCGGCAATCTCGCCGGGGCACGCATCGTGACCGAGTACGCCGCGTTGCCGGTGCCGCCGGTCACCGGCGGTCTGCGCACCGGTGAGCGGGCGGTGCTGGTGCGCTCGACGGTCACCACCCGGTTGCCCGACGGCGGAGTGCGCAGCCAGGTCGGGTTCGCCGGGTACGCGCTGCTCGATCGCCCGGCGTCGGGGGCGGTCACCGTGCAGCTGACGGTGTCGGGCGAGCCGACCCCGGCGACCACCCCGCCGACACCCGCGCCCAGCCCGTTGACGGATGCGCAATTCGTCGATCTGTTCGGTCGCGCGCTCGCCCAGGCCACCGCGGACGGCCACTGAGCCAGCCCGTCTCGTGTGAATGGCGTCACACCCGACCCGTGTCCGGGGTGTGTCGGGGCGGTCGAGAACCGCATCGCGGCGCTACCGGCGAGTGGACCCGGCACCGGCAAAAACGCAGTACGCGCGTACTTTTTTGTTGGACGGGCCGGGTTCTTCACATGTCGAGATTCGCAAACTTTGCAAAGCCGCGTCAAAGTTGGCCCAATTTTGCAGGACAAAACGATTGGACCTGCACGTTTTCTGTATGGCACCCTGGGTGCAGGCACTACCGAGGGACGACGCCGGTTTCGCAAATTCTGCTCCACAGCACCACGGAGCAACGGTCCACGCGAACCGAAACGCCCGTCGGATGTCTGTCAGCACCGGACCCGGCCGCAGCGGCCGGAGCAGGACAACGAAAGCGAAGTAGGCAATGAGCAACGTCGGAAAGCCCCGCACCGCCGCCGAGATCCAGCAGGACTGGGACACCAACCCCCGCTGGGACAACGTCACGCGCGACTACACCGCCGAGCAGGTGGCCCAGCTTCAGGGCTCGGTCGTCGAGGAGCACACCCTCGCCCGCCGCGGTGCCGAGATCCTCTGGGAAGGCGTCAACCAGAAGGACGGCAGCTACATCAACGCGCTCGGTGCGCTGACCGGTAACCAGGCCGTGCAGCAGGTCCGCGCCGGCCTCAAGGCCGTGTACCTCTCCGGCTGGCAGGTCGCCGGCGATGCGAACCTGTCCGGCCACACCTACCCCGACCAGTCGCTGTACCCGGCGAACTCGGTCCCCAACGTGGTCCGTCGCATCAACAACGCTCTGCTGCGCGCCGACGAGATCTCGCGCGTCGAGGGCGACGACTCCGTCGACAACTGGCTCGTGCCGATCGTCGCCGACGGTGAGGCCGGCTTCGGTGGCGCGCTCAACGTCTACGAGCTGCAGAAGGCCATGATCGCCGCGGGTGCCGCCGGTACCCACTGGGAGGATCAGCTCGCGTCGGAGAAGAAGTGCGGCCACCTCGGTGGCAAGGTGCTCATCCCCACCCAGCAGCACGTCCGCACCCTGAACTCGGCTCGTCTGGCCGCTGACGTCGCCGGTGTGCCGACCGTCGTCATCGCCCGCACCGACGCCGAGGCCGCCACCCTGATCACCTCCGACGTCGACGAGCGCGACAAGGAATTCATCACCGGTGAGCGCACCGCCGAGGGCTACTACCACGTCAAGAACGGCATCGAGCCGTGCATCGCGCGTGCAAAGTCCTACGCCCCGTACGCCGACATGATCTGGATGGAGACCGGTACCCCCGATCTCGAGCTCGCCCGCAAGTTCGCCGAGGCCGTCAAGTCCGAGTACCCGGACCAGCTGCTCTCCTACAACTGCAGCCCGTCCTTCAACTGGAGCAAGCACCTCGACGACAGCACCATCGCCAAGTTCCAGAACGAGCTCGGCGCCATGGGCTTCACCTTCCAGTTCATCACCCTGGCCGGCTTCCACTCGCTCAACTACGGCATGTTCGACCTGGCCTACGGTTACGCCCGCGAGCAGATGAGCGCCTTCGTCGACCTGCAGAACCGCGAGTTCAAGGCCGCCGAAGAGCGTGGCTTCACCGCCGTCAAGCACCAGCGTGAGGTCGGCGCCGGCTACTTCGACAACATCGCCACCACCGTCGACCCCAACAGCTCGACCACCGCGCTGAAGGGATCGACCGAGGAAGGCCAGTTCCACTAGGAACTCGGCTCGACCGCCTCTCCGAGGTTTTTTCGAACCAGTCAGGCGGCCCGTGACTTACGTTGCGGGCCGCCTGCTGGCATCTTGGGGGCTTTGCTCGTACCCGGTGAGTTACCCATGTACTTACGAAATCTGTTGTCTAGTTGTGCTTTTCGGTTGTGTTGTTAGGAGTTCTCGTGGTTGGTTCTATCACACGGGTGGGGGTTGTGGGTGCCGGGCAGATGGGTGCCGGGATCGCCGAGGTGTGTGCCCGCGCCGACACCGACGTGCTGGTCTACGAATCCACCCGAGAGCTGGCCGTGGCGGGACGCGCCCGGGTGCTGGAATCGCTCGATCGTGGAGTGTCGAGCGGCAAGCTCACCGAGCGGGAACGTGAACAGGCGTGCGCACGCCTGCGCTTCACCTCCGACCTCGGCGACTTCGCCGACCGGCAGCTGGTGTGCGAGGCCGTCGTCGAAGACGAGGACCTGAAGATCGAGATCTTCACCCAGCTCGACAAAGTGGTCACCGACCCGCAGGCGGTACTCGCCTCCAACACCTCGTCGATCCCGATCATGAAGCTGGGCAAGGCCACCGGCGATGCCGGCCGCGTGATCGGCATGCACTTCTTCAATCCCGTGCCGGTGTTGCCGCTCGTCGAGGTGGTCACCACGCTGATGACCTCCCCCGAGGTGACCGCGCGCGCTGAGACCTTCGCCCACGACGTGCTGGGCAAGCAGGTGGTCCGCTC
This sequence comes from Gordonia bronchialis DSM 43247, assembly GCF_000024785.1. NCBI lineage: Bacteria > Bacillati > Actinomycetota > Actinomycetes > Mycobacteriales > Gordoniaceae > Gordonia > Gordonia bronchialis. Next base: position 823,541 of record NC_013441.1, read on the forward strand.
GGCCGACCGTTCCGGGTTCGTCGTCAACGCACTGCTCGTGCCCTACCTGCTCTCCGCGATCCGCATGGTGGAAACCGGTTTCGCCACCGCCGAGGACATCGACAAGGCCATGGTGCTCGGCTGCGCGCACCCGATGGGCCCGCTCAAACTCGCCGACCTCGTCGGCCTCGACACCGTCAAGGCCATCGCCGACACCATGTATGCGGAGTTCAAGGAGCCACTGCACTCACCGCCGTCGCTGCTGTTGCGCATGGTCGAGGCCGGCCGACTCGGCAAGAAGACCGGACAGGGCTTCTACCACTACTGACCCTGCACCCATCGCACGCGTCAAAGCTGTACATCCGAACCGCAGCACGCGGATGGTGCAGCTCGCGGCACCCCTCGGTACAGATTTCGGTGCGATCCCGTGACCTCCACCACTCTGCTAGCAGATTGCTTGCATTTGCTAGCACAGCGTGGATACTGGTTAGTGGAAGCACCAATACCGATAGCGCCGCGGATGCTCATCCCGGTCGACGGCAGATGTCAATGATGACGCCGAGATTGACGAGACCGCCAGTGCTGCAGCGCGATTGGTGACTACAATCAAAGGAGTCCCCCTGTGACCACCGCAGAACGCACCCTCGCGAACCCCCTCTATGTCGCTGTTGGCGCGGGCGATTACGCCTACCAGCAGGTGACCGACAAGCTCACCGAGATCCGTGAGCGCACCGAGACCGCTGCCGAGAAGGCGCAGGCTCGTCTCGAAGCCCGCTTCGAGGAGACCAAGACCCGCGTCGAGGCCCTCCCGGAGGAGGTCCCCAGCGTCGAGGAACTGCGCGCCAAGCTGACCGTCGATGAGCTGCGCAAGATCGCAGATCCCTACGTGGACAAGGCAACCGAGTTCTACAACTCGCTCGCCGAGCGCGGTGAGGCGGCCGTGGAGAAGCTCCGCACCCGTCCCGTGGTCCAGGAGAACCTGACCCGTGCGGAGAAGGCCTACAACGACGCCGTCGACCTCACCGAGGACGCGCTGGGCGTGGTCTCGAGCCAGACCCGGCTCGTCGGTGATCGTGCCGCCAAGCTGACCGGTCGCCTGAGTGGCAAGGTCGAGGACGCCGCCGGCGCCATCGAGGAAGCCGGACTGAATCTGCGCGACGAGGCCGATGACCTCGCCGAGGAGATCAGCGGCGCCGCCGGCACCGTCGAGGCCAAGGGCCGCACCGCCAACTCGTCGCCGGCCAAGAAGGTCGCGGCGGCCAAGAAGGCCCCGGCCAAGAAGGCGCCGGCCCGGAAGGCTCCCGCCAAGTAGGCCAGACAACGTCATAAAGCAACGGCCCCTGCGGAATTCACCGCGGGGGCCGTTGGCGTCGGTGGCTACCGGGGTGGCGGAGTGTGAATGGTCAGCACCGCCTGCGCGCCGGCGTCGGATCGATAGGTATGGCGCACATCGCTGATCCACTGCAGCGTCTCGCCCGGCCCGGCGGAGTTCTCGGCGCCTCGTCGTCCGGCCGTGAGGTTCCCGCTCACCACGTGCACGTTCTCCACGACGCCGGGACCGTGAGCCGGGGATTCCCGGACGTCACCGGGGGTGACCGTGAGCCAGAAGACCTCCGTCACGGCGCCGTCGGGATGGTGTTCGACGTGCAGCAGGCGCGCCGACAGTGACCGGCCGCTGCCCTCGGTACCCGACTCCTCGCCGAGCAGCGCGGATAACGGAACCCCCAGTGGTCCGGCCACGGCATACAGGGTGTCGATTGTCGGATTGCGTTGTCCGGATTCGAGTTCGGACAACGAGCCCTTGCCGATTCCGGCCGCCCGCGCCAGGGCGGACAGGCTCATCGACCGGGCAGTGCGAAGTTCGGTGATGCGAGCACCGATAGCCGTGCGCCGATCCTCGGCGGACCGTCGACCGGTTGATGGCATGCCGACCTCTCCTTTCGGCCTCGATGGCCCGACGACGCGAATCATACTGGTCTCGCCGGGATTCCGATCTTGCCGAGGCGTCCGGTGCCGCGATAGGTTCGCCACAGCACACAGCGACGACGTCGTCTCGGGGGAGTGATCGCATGGTCAGCATGTCCGGACTCGAGGCGAGGTTCTGTCGTTCGCTGCCGTGGCGCCGGATCACCCGGCATCAGGTGATACCGCGTGTCGCTGGTCGGGTCGAGGGGCCCACAGTCCTCGAAATCGGTTGCGGTAGTGGCGCGATGGCCGCAGAGGTGCTGCGTGCTCGCCCCGATATCGAGCGCTACATCGCCACGGACATCGACCCGGCCATGGTCCGTGCCGCCCGTCGCAGACTGGCCCGCTTCGGTGGACGGGCGCACGTGCAACTGGTCGACGCTGCGGGACTGGGATTCGACGACGAATCCTTCGATACCGTGTGCAGTTGGCTGATGCTGCACCACACCATCGAGTGGCAGCGGGTGATCGACGACTGCGTGCGGGTGCTGCGGCCAGGCGGGCGGTTGATCGGATACGACCTCCCCGACAATCTGCTCGGACGCACCGTGCATCGCGTCACCCGGTCGTCGGTGGTCCTCGTCGACCCCGATCGGCTCGTCGCCCACCTGGACGACCTGGGTCTGCGTGAGGTCATCACGGAGCCGATGCTCGCCGGGCAGACCTACCGGTTTGAGGCGATGCGCTGAGCCCCGCACGATCGACTGTTCCGTAAACGGAACGATCGGGTAAGGTGCCGGTCGTGATCACCGAGCAACGCGGAAACGCGACCGAACCGATCATCGCCGGTGTCGTCACCGCGCTGGTCGGGTTCACGTCGTCGTTCGCCGTCGTGGTCGCCGGGCTTCGCGCAGTGGGTGCCGACCCCGCCCAGGCCGCCTCCGGGCTGCTAGCCCTGACCGTGACCTTCGGCATCGGTACCGCGGTGCTGTGCATCGTCTACCGACGCCCGATTACCCTGGCCTGGTCCACGCCGGGTGCGGCGATGCTGGCATCGATGGGGGCGTCTTATCACGCGGGTTGGTCGGCGGCGGTGGGGGCGTTTCTGGTGGTCGGCCTGCTGATCGTCGCGACCGGGCTGATCCCGGCGCTCGGCGAACTCATCGGTGCGATCCCCACTCCGATCGCGCAGGCGATGCTGGCCGGGGTGTTGCTCACGCTGTGTCTGGCGCCGATGACATCGCCTGCCGCGCAACCACTCCTGACCGTTCCCATTCTGCTGGTGTGGCTGGCGGCGACACGCTGGGTGCCGCGTTGGGCGCTGCCGATCGCCCTGGCCACCGCCCTCGCGGTGATCGGAATCCACCTAGCGGTCAATGGTCACACCGACGCCCCGGACACCACCTGGTGGCCGCAATTGACCTGGACCACACCGACATTCGATGCGGCTGCGGTCGTCGGCATCGCGGTTCCGCTCTACATCGTCACCATGGCCTCGCAGAATGTGCCGGGGGTGGCGGTGCTGAAGTCCTTCGGTTACGAGACCCCCTGGCGGGCGGCCATGTTCGTGACCGGCGCGGCCACCCTGGTCAGCGCGCCGCTCGGTGGGCATGCCAACAACCTGGCCGCGCTGTCGGCCGCACTGTCGGCAGGAGAGGAGGCCGGCGCCGACCGGTCCCGACGCTGGATCGCCGGAGTGTCCGCCGGAGCAAGCTATCTGGTGCTTGCGGTGTTGTCGGGTGCGCTGGTCACCATCGCCACGATCGCGCCGGCCGGATTGCTCGAGGCGGTCGCCGGACTCGCCCTGCTCGCGACCTTTGGCAACGCTCTCCTCGGTGCGCTCAGCCATGTCGAGTACCGAATCCCGTCGGCGCTCACCTTTGTCACCGCGGCTGCGGGTGTCACCTTCGGTGGGATCGGTGGTGCGTTCTGGGCGCTCGTCGTCGGACTGGTCGCGTGGCTGGTGCTGCGGACGCGGGCGGGATCGTCAGAGTAGGCCCGGCCCGTCCGCACGCAGAAACCGCGTGTCCCGTCAGAAACGCCGTTTGTGTTCGCGGTTTCTGACGGGACACGCGGTTTCTACGTGACGACACGCCGGTGGGTCAGTCCACCGCAGCCAGGCGCCTGCGCTCGGCCTCGACGTCGAAATCGGCTTTCGGCCAGTCGAGTTCGAGTCCCTGCAGCGCCTCGATGAGCAGCTCACACACCGACAGCCGCGCGAACCATTTCTTGTTGGCCGGGATCAGATGCCAGGGGGCGTCATCGGTGTCGGTGAGATCGAAGATCGCCTGATAGGCCTCGAGATACTGATCCCAGTAGCCGCGCTCGTCGATGTCGCCGGGGTTGTACTTCCAGTACTTGTCGGGACGCTCGAGACGTTCGGTGAGCCGGGCTTTCTGCTCGTCCTTGCTGACCACCAGGCAACATTTGATGACGGTGGTGCCGACCTTCACCAGGTAGGCCTCGAACTGATTGATCAGGTCATAGCGCTTCTCCCATTCCGATTGCGGCACAAGGTTGTGCACGCGAACCGGGAGTACGTCCTCGTAGTGGGAGCGGTCGAAGATGCCGATCCGGCCGGCCGGCGGGAGGGCCTTGTGGATACGCCACAGGAAGTCGTGCTGCAGTTCTTCCGGGGTGGGCTTGCCGAATCCCTTGATGGCCAGGCCCTGCGGGTCGACGAGACCACCGACGTGGCGGACGATACCGCCCTTGCCCGCGGTGTCCATGCCCTGCAGGACCAGCAGCACCGACCGGGTGTCGCCGGATCGGCCGTTGGCGTACAACAGTTCCTGCAGATCGGCGAGCACCTCGCCGCGTTCGCCCAGCAGTTGCTTGCCGAGTGCCTTGTCGCCGGTGAAACCGGGGGTTGATTCCGGGTCGAAGGTCGCGATGGGACCGACCGCGCTGACGCGTAGTGCGGCGTCGGCGCTCTCGGACCAACCCTGCTTGTCCTTGCTCATTCGTTCGCACCCTTCTGTGGTGGTGTCGCACCGTGCCCGTCGGCGCTCGCCGGTGGGAACAACCCTCCGCCGCCGAAGGCGGACCGATGCGAATCCGGTGGTGTCCCATCGTTGTTGACGATCCCGTAGCCCGCACCCAATTCGGCGGTGATCAGCGTGTGGCCGTTGTATTCGGGTAGGTGCGGATCTCGCGCCAGGGCGGCGATGACGCGTCCCACGAACTCGGGGTCCTCGGCGCGTTGCAGCGAGAACCCCGCGAACTCGTCGACGCCGAGCGACAGCAGCAGCTCGGTACGAATCAGCCCGAGCCACAACGAGACCGCGGTGACGCCGGTGCCGTCGAGTTCGGTGCCCATGTCGAAGGCCATCTTGTCCAGGGCGCTTTTGCTCATGCCGTAGAGTACCGAGTGCAGATGGCCGCGGGAACCGAAGGAGGAGATGTTGGCGATGAGCCCGGACCCGGCGGCGGTCATCATCGCCGCTGCGTGCACCGAGGCCACGTAGTGGGCGCGCAATCCGACCCCGATCAGGGTGTCCCAGTCCGACACCGGGCGTTCCCAGAATCGGTCGGAGAATCCGCCGAATCCGCGCGGCGCGGCCCACGCGTTGTTCACCAGCAGATCGAGTCGGCCGGCCTCGGCGGAGATCTGCTCGAAGACCGCGGCCACGGCGTCGTCGTCGGTGTGATCGCAGGCCAGCGGCAGCGCGCCGTCGGGCCCGGTGCCGTGCCGGGAGGTGACGTAGGTGGTCCAGCCGTCGGCGATCAACGCCGACGCGACGCCGTGTCCCACGCCCCGGCTCGCGCCGGTCACCAGCGCGACGCGGCTCATGAGGCGTCCGACCCGGACTCGGGCAGCGGTGGCGGCGCGGCCAGGAACTTCTCGCGCGACCCGTTGACCGCGGCGATGCCGACGATGGAACTCCACGCCATCATCGTGAGGTAGTCGATGAGCTCGTCGGCTGCCATCACGGTCTGATCGGCCATCCACCAGTCCACGACCCGCTGGATGCCACCGACGAGCGCGTTGGACCACACCGCGGCGCCCGCGGTGTCGGCGGAGCGTTCGGTCATGCGCAGCACGATGGTCGCGGTGAGCAGTTGGGTCACCATCTTCTCCGACCCGGCCGGCGCCGGCGAGGACGTCGGGGAGCTGGCCAGGGCGAAGCTGTAGAGGTTGGGCTCGCCGGCGACGGCGTGCACGTACACCCCGATCACGGTGCGGGTCAGGGTGTATTCGTCGACGTCGTCATGGATGGCGTCGATCAGCCGGGGCAGCAGCGTGGTCTCGAAGAAGCGCACGGTGGTGGCGACGCCGAGATCGTTCTTGTCGGCGAAATACCGGTAGAGGACCGTCTTGGAGACGCCGATGTGTCCGGCGATCTCGTCCATGCCGACGTCGGCGCCGAGCTCGCGGACGGCATTCATCACCCCGTCGGTCAGTTCGGTCCGGCGGTTCTGTTTGTGTTTCTCCCAGCGCTGACGCCGGCCGTCGGGCTTGGTTCCGGATTCGGGGGTGCCGAGGCCTTCGACGGTGTTCAGCAGGGCCTGTTCGAGACCGCGGGTCATGTTCGCCGCCGCCGTCACCGCGGCGCGCGCGGCTGCCGCGGGGTTGGGGCGATTGGTCTTCATAGGGTCGGTGTTCTGGGTCGGAGGGGATGTGACCCGGCCGCGAGAGAGTGGGTCGCTGTTGAGTGGTCTGGCACGACACCCAACACTAATCGCAGCAGGGTAAGACTGGTTCCATGTCTTCTGCTGCTGTTCCCGACATTGCGGACCCCTCCGCCGGCCCAGCGGCGCGTTCCGCGCCGGGCTTCGCGGGGGATGGTGCCGGTGATGCCCGGCGTCGCCGCGATCTGCGCAAGATGAAGGTCGTCGCGACCGGCTTCCTGGTGTTTGCCGCGATCGTTTACCTGTTCACCCGCTACCTCGAGCATCGCGACGGCACCGACGTGGCCGCGTGGGTCGGTTATGTGCGGGCGGCGTCGGAAGCGGGCATGGTGGGTGCGCTGGCGGACTGGTTTGCGGTGACCGCACTGTTCCGTCATCCGTTGGGCCTGCCGATCCCGCACACCGCGCTGATCCGTAAGAAGAAGGACGACATCGGTGATCAGCTCGGCGAGTTCATCGAGCAGAACTTCATGATCCCCGACGTGGTGGTGCAGCGGGCCCAGCAGCTCGATCTGCCGCGCCGGTTGTCCACGTGGCTGGCCGATCCGCGCAACGCGCCCCAGGTGTCCGACGAGGCGACCCGGGTGATCGGACTGGCCGCCGAGATGCTGCGCGACGAGGATGTCGAGCAGCTCATCCAGGCGGCACTGAAGTGGGCCGCCGAACCGGAGTGGGCGCCGCCGACGGGCCGCATCCTGGAACAGCTCATCGCCGAGGACCGGCTGGAGCCGGTGTTCCAGCTGCTGTGCGACCGCGCGCATGAATGGGCGTTGGGCAGCCAGGACCTCATCGACCGCGTCGTCGACAAGGACGGACCGTCGTGGACGCCGAAATTCGTCAACAACCTGGTGGGCGACAAGATCTATCGGGAGCTGGTGGAGTTCACCTACAAGGTGCGCACCAACCCCGATCACGAACTCCGTCGCTCCATGCACGAGTTCGCGCAGCACTTCTCCCAGGACCTTCAGCACGATCCGGAGATGATCGCGAAATTCGAGGGCATCAAGCAGGAGCTGGTGGGGCGCGACGAGGTGACCGGTGCCGCGTCGACGGCCTGGAAGACCGGTAAGGCCGTGATCGAACAGATGTTGGCCGATCCCAACAGCACTCTGCGGAACACGTTGTCGGACTCCGTGATCCGGCTCGCTGTGCGCATCCGCGACGATCGTCCGCTGCAGGAGAAGATGAACGGCTGGGTGGCGCGGGTGGCCCATCACGTCGCGTCGAACTACTCGCAGGAGATCATCTCGGTCATCACCGAGACCGTCCGCGGATGGGATGCCGACGACACCAGTCGCAAGATCGAGCTGCAGGTGGGTCGCGACCTGCAGTTCATCCGGATCAACGGCACGGTCGTCGGGTCGCTGGCGGGGCTGGCGATCTACACGGTGTCGGTTCTCATCTTCGGTTAACCGGTGTGCTTGCACTTGCTAGCACCCGGGTCGATACTGGGATCGGTCGACGATGGGAGCACGATGGGAGCTCAGGAGCGCAACGGGTCCGGCGAGGCGGGGGACCCAGAGGTGAGCGCCGACGCCGAGTCTGCGGCGCCCCCCGAGTCCGACGCCGACGACGGATCGTCGAATCCTGTTGAGGCGGTGGCCAATGCGGCCCAGGACATCGGCGCGTTCATCCGCTCGCAACGTGTGGCGGCGGAGGTCTCGCTGCGGCAACTCGCCGAACGTGCGGGCGTGAGCAACCCATATCTCAGCCAGATCGAACGGGGGCTGCGGAAGCCGTCGGCCGATGTGCTGGCACAGATCGCCAAGGGTTTGCGCGTGTCGGCCGAGGTTTTGTACGTGCGGGCAGGGATTCTGGAGGAGCGCCCGGCGAGTCCGGTGCGCGACGCCCTGATCGCCGACGATTCGATCAACGAACGACAGAAGCAGATGTTGCTGGAGATCTACGACTCTTTCCGCAAGGAGAACGCGGCAGCAGACGAGTCGTGATCTCCTGAAGCCCGACGATGCCATTCGTCGACGTCACCGTCGGGTGACCTCGGTGCCTGGTATCGGCACCCCACCCAGTACACCCGGCAAGGAGCGAAGGACATGACCGAGAATCCGTTGACCACTGCCGTCGCCCAGGTGTCGGCGCTGCTTGCCGAGGTGCGTGAGCGCGGTGAGGCGGCCACCGAGCAGGCCCAATCCCGTCTCGCCGTGACTGCCGAGAAGACCCAGTCGAGGCTTGCCGAGACTGCCGAGAAGACCCAGTCGAGGCTTGCCGAGACTGCCGAGAAGACCCAGTCGAGGCTTGCCGAGACTGCCGAGAACACGCAGGCCCGGATCGATGATGCGCTGGCGACGGCACTGGCGTTGTTCGAGGAGGCGCGGGTGAAACTGTCGTCCCTGCCCATCGAGGTGCCGGCCGAAATCGAGGAGTTGCGCAACAGGTTTTCGCCGGAGGAGCTGCGCAGCGTCGCCGAGGCGTATCTGGCCGTCGCCGCCGGTTTGTTGACGTCGCTGTCCGAGCGTGGTGAAGAGGTGGTGGACAAGCTCAAGTCGCAGCCGGTGGTCGGCTCGAATCTGCCGAAGCTGGAGAAGGTCTACAACGATGCCGTCGGGCTGACCGGTGACGCGCTGGGTGTGGTGTCGGCGCAGACCCGTCTCGTCGGGGAGCGTGCGGCGAAGTTGGCCGGTGCCGCTGACGACACCCGCGAACTGCCCGCCCAGAAGTCACCTGCCGCCAAGGCGCCCGCGACGGTGGCCGAGGCGGTCGGTGCGCCCGCGAAGACAGCTGTCGCGAAGACCGGTGCGGCGACGAAGGCGGCACCCAACAAGTTGCCGGCGAAGAAGGCCGCAGCGACGACGGCCCCGGCGACGAAAGCTCCGGCCAAGAAGGCGGCCCCGGCCAAGAAGGCGGCAGCCACCAAGGCCCCGGTCAAGAAGGCCGCCCCGGCGAAGAAGGCGGCTGCCAAGAAGGCCGAATCGGTGAAGGCCCCCGCCCAGAAGGCCGCCGCCAAGAAGGTCGCCGCCAAGAAAGTCGCTGCCAAGAAGGTCACCGCGAAGAAGACCGCTGCCAAGAAGGCCGCACTTGCCAAGGCGGCCAAGAAAGCAGTCCCGGCCAAGAAGGCTCCTGCCAAGAAAGCTCCGGCCAAGAAGGCCCCCGGCTCGGGGAGCTGAGGCGCGCCGCCCCACAGGCGTCTGCCGTCGACCACTACAGTAAAAGCGTGGATTCTCTCTTCTCGATCACCGCTGCCGGGCAGAGCCTCATCCTGTGGACGCTGACCGTGGTTGCGGGGGTGGTCTCGCTGATCGCCCTGGTGCATGCGTCGATCCAGCGCAAGGACGCCTTCCCGGCTGTCGACCGGCAGTCCAAGGTCGTGTGGGTGGCGCTGCTTGCCGGCTCGACATTGTTCATCTGGTTCTTCCAGGCGCCGTCGCTGCTCTACCTCGTCGGTGTCGTCGCGATGCTCGTCTACCTCGTGGACGTGCGGCCCCGCGTGGACTCCATCCAGGGCAAGTCGTGGTTCAAGAAGGCATGAGCGTGACTACCGACCCGGTAGGAAGGCGCTGAGCGCGTGGCGGAGTATCGGATCAACGAGCTGGCCGACGCGTCGGGAGTGAGCGTCCGCAACATCCGGGTCTATCAGGATCGGGGGTTGTTGCCGCCGCCGGCGATTCGTGGCCGGGTCGGCTGGTATTCCGACGAACACCTGGTGCGCCTGAATCTGATCTCCCGCATGCTCGAGCGCGGCTACACATTCGCGACGATCAGCGAGTTGCTGCATGCCGCTCACTACGGGATGCGCGTCGAGCAGATCCTGCGCGGTACCCCGAAGGGTGGCCGTTTCCGCAACTTCAAGCGCGCGGCGACGATCACCATCACCGAGCTCCGCAAAACCCTCAACGCCAGCGACCGGTCCATCGCGCTCAGCCAGAAACTCGGTCTGCTCACCAAGGACGGTGCGCATTACGCGATCAAGAACCCGGAGGTCCTCGAGGGCGCCGAACTGCTGGTGAAGAGCGGCATCGACATCGACGTGCTCCTCGACCGCTGGGTTCGCGTGCAGGGTGACCTCGAAGATGTCGCGCAGAGCTTCGTCTCGATCATCACCGACAAATACTTCGACGAGAACCTGCCGGACATGGACGAGGCGGCGGTCAGCAAGATGGCCGAGCTGATCGGGACGGTGCGGCCGATGGCCCACGACATCGTGGAGACCACCTTCCGTAAGGCGCTCGACGAGCAGATCTCCAAGGCGATCGGGGAGGCGGCCACCTACTTCGACGCCGCGGATGCGGTCGACGCCGCCGACGCGGGTGAGGACCCAGCGGCGACGACCCCGGACAATACGTCAATGAACATTGGTACATTGGACTCCGACACCACGCAGTGATGAGCCACTCTCCTGCTCATCCGTGCTGGTGAGTAGGGAGTAGACGGTGAAGAAGAGTTCAGTTGCCATGGCCGGTGTCGCGCTCGGTGCGGGCGTGGTCGGCGTGGGTGTCGGCACGATCTTCGCGGGCATCGCCCGAGATGCGTTCCGGGCCGAGCCGGCTGTCGACGACGGTCCCGACGAACTGCTCCGCGAGCCCGCCCGGGCCCCTGAGCGCCGACAGGTTCGCAGCGCCGACGGCACCCGACTCAACGTCGAGGTCTACGGACCCGACGCCGCAGACTCCGACGACATCGTCGTCATGGTGCACGGCTGGACCTGCAACACCGCCCACTGGTACCCGCAGATCAACGCGCTGGCCGAGCGGACGACCGTGGTCGCCTACGATCAGCGCGGTCACGGCCGCAGCGAACGCGGTCGCGCCCGGCCCACGGTCGCCATGCTCGGCCAGGACCTCGATGCGGTTCTCGACGCCGTGGTCGGCGACGGTCGTCGCGCGGTCCTCGTCGGGCACAGCATGGGGGGCATGACCATCATGTCGTGGGCCGCGCAGTACGCCGACAAGGTACCCACGACGGTGTCCGGTGTCGCGCTCACCTCCACCGCGGCCAAGGCGGTCCTGCAGAATCACACCCTGATCCCGATGAATCTGCCGCGCTACACGCGTCCCTTCGAGGCGACGGTCGGCAAGTTGTTCACCTCGGCACCCGTGCCGATCCCGAAAACCCCTTATGGCGGCCGACTTTCGCACTACATCGCGCTCGGACCCAACGCCCGCAAGGCACACGTGGATTTCGTCGACGACATGATCGGCGCCTGCCCACCCCGGTCGCGTGCGGGATGGGGTGCCGCGATGGGCAAACTCGATGTGACCGCCGGGCTCGAGGCGCTGACGGTGCCGACCACCGTCATCGTCGGCACCGACGACCGCCTGACACCTGCCTCACACGCGGAGCAGATGGCAGAAGTGTTGCGGCGCAACGGACATCTGCGAGACCTGGTGATCTACGACGGCGTAGGGCACATGTCGAGCATCGAGGCCGCGGAGCGGTTCAACGAGTTGCTGGCCGACATCCTCGCCGAGGTGGGGTCGGAGAAGGTGCCGGCCTGAGCCGGTGCGCCGTACAGGAAGGTCACCGCTGAGGACACCGGCATGTACCGGTGCACCTCGACCCGCCCAGCGGTGACCTTTCTGGATACTCGCCCTAGATCGCGCAGTTGACCAGCACCGGTTCTGGCCGCAGCGTGACGCCGAAGGCGTCGAAGACGCCGTCGCGGACGTCGCGAGCCAGGTCGAGGAGTTCGTCGGTGGTCGCGGCACCCCGATTGGTCAGTGCCAGTGTGTGTTTGGTGGACAGCCGCACCGGTGAGTCCGGTCCGGGATAGCCGCGGGAGAAGCCGGCGCGTTCGATCAGCCACCCGGCTGACAGCTTGATCCCGGCGTTCTCATCGGCGGCGTCGGCGGGATAGGACGGCACGCTGACATCGGCGCCGACGACCGTCCTGATGCGATGCAACGCCGTGGTGGCGGCCTGGGCGTCGAGGATCGGATTGGTGAAAAACGAACCGGCACTCCAGGTGTCGTGATCGTCGGGATCGAGGACCATACCTTTGCCGCGACGCAGCGCCAGCACCTGTTCGCGGACCGCCGCGGCGTCGACCCGATCGCCCGGTTGCACCCCGAGCATCGTCGACAACTCGCGATAACTCACCGGCTGTGATTCGCGGTTCTCGTTGAGCCAGAACGACACGGCGACGACGACGAAGTCGCAGCGATGTTTGAGATTGCTGGTGCGGTAGCCGAGACCGAGTTCGGCCGGCGCCACCCATCGCAGGCCGCCGGAACGCCGGTCGAGCACCTGGACCTCGCGCAGGATGTCGGCGACCTCCACCCCGTAGGCGCCGACGTTCTGCACGGGCGTCGCACCGGCCGCGCCGGGGATGCCGGAGAGACATTCGAGGCCACCGAAGCCGGCGTCGACGGTGGCGGCGACCAGATCGTCCCAGGCGACCCCGGCGTCGGCCGTCACGTGCGTGCGCCCGGACTCGCGGCCGGTCCCGAACTCGATGCGGTCGCTGCCGATGACCATGGCGGTGCCGTCGAATCCCTCGTCGGCGATCACCAGGTTGGACCCGCCACCGATGATGAGGACCGGTTCGCCCTGCTGATCGAGGTCGGTGACGGTTTCCACCACGCTGCGCGTGTCGTCGCAGCGGACGACGACGCGGGCGGGTCCGCCGAGTCGCAGGGTGGTCCGGCCGGCCAGCGGCTCGCTCCGACGAGTGTCTGTCACGGCCCCAACGGTAGCCGTAGCGGTGCACATCACTGCCCCGGCACCTGCCGAACAGGTAGCGTTCTGCCCATGTCGAGCAAGCTGCAGCATTCGGTCACCTATCCCTTTTCGACACAGCGGTTGTGGGAGCTCGTCACCAACGAGCAGTACTGGCACGACCTCATCGAGCGCATCAATTCCAGCCATGGACACATCGACAGCTACACCCGCGACGGCGACACCGTGGTCGTCGAGATGCATCAGGGGATCCCGGCCGACAAACTGCCGTCGGGGGTCACCAAGATCAAACCCGGCGACATGGAGATCCCGCGCCGCAACACCTTCCGGCTCGTCGGCGACACCATCGAGGGGGAGATCGCCGCAACCGTCGACGGCGCCCCGGTCAAGATCAACGGGACCCTGACGATGTCGGGGGATCCGGCCCGCACCGACTACACCGCGGACGTCGCGGTGAGCATCCCGCTGCTCGGCGGGAAGATCGAGAAGCAGGTCATCGGACATTTGATCGACTTGCTCGACAGCGAACACGGACACACCGTCGATTGGGAGCAGGAGAATCGCCTGACGTAGCCTGGTCGACATGGCACGACGGCTCAGCTATTCCGCACGGTACAAGCATCCCGCGGAGAAGCTCTATCAGGCGCAGAGCACCCGCCAGTACTGGGACGACATGATGGCGGGCTTCCAGATGATCTCGCCGCACTGCGAGGTGGCCTCCTTCACCTCCGACGAGACCGGCCTCAAGGTGGTGCTCAAGCAGACCATCGGTCGTGATCAGCTCCCGCCGCTGGCGCAGACGGTGCTGATGAAGGACATGATCATCACCCGCGAGGAGTCCTTCGGTCCGTTCGACCCGGACAACACCAAGGGCACCTACAACGCGTCGATCCCGGCCGGTCCGGGCAGCCTCAACGGCTGGCAGGAACTGTTCCCCACCGAGACCGGTTGCACGATCCGCAAGACCACCGAGGTCAAGGTCTTCATCCCGTTCGTCAACGGCAAGCTCGAGCAGATGATGCTGGTGAACCTGGTGGATCTCTTCCGGGCCGAGGCGGAGTACGCCAAGGACTGGATCGACAAGAACATGTGAGCGGGCCCGGCCCGCTCGGCCGCATCACCCGCGGCACCACCAACATCAACCGGCTGCGTCGCGTCGATCGGTGGATGACGCACGATCCGCGGGTCCTCGCCGCACTCGGCGACCGTCCGGTGCCGCTGGCCGTCGACCTCGGCTACGGAGCCCGCCCCGACACCACCCTGGAATTCGCCTCCCGGCTACGTCGCGTCGCACCGCGTGTGGAGGTCGTGGGCCTGGAGATCGACCCGGAGCGAGTGGTTGCCGCCCGTGACGGCGTGCGGTTCGGCGTCGGCGGATTCGAACTCGCCGGCCTGCGACCCGATGTGGTGCGTGCCTTCAACGTGCTTCGCCAATACGACGAGAACGAGGTGGCCGACGCGTGGGCGCGCATGTGTGGTGCGCTGGCACCGGGCGGGGTCATCGTCGAAGGCACCTGCGACGAGATCGGACGCCGATGCGCCTGGGTTCTCCTCGACGCCGGCGGCCCGGTGAGTCTGACGCTGAGCTGGGCGCCCGAGCACACCGGCCGTCCGTCCGAGCTGGCCGAACGCCTACCCAAAGCGCTGATCCATCGGAACATTCCGGGGGAAGGTATCCACCGGCTGCTGACGTCGGCCGACGAATGCTGGGACATCGCGGCACCGCACGCGCCCTACGGTCCGCGACGACGCTGGCACGAGACACTGAGATTGCTGCGCTCGCGGGGAATCGACTGTGCCGTACCGCGCGGCCGGTCCGTGGACAACGTCCTGTCGGTTCCCTGGCGTCTGGTTGCGCCCGCGGAGTGACATTACTGTGAGCCGTATGCGTGTGGCGATGGCCCAGATCAGCTCGAGCGACGACGTCGAGGCGAACCTCGCGACCGTCGTCGCCGGAATCGGGGAGGCGGCCGCGAACGGTGCCGAGCTCGTTGTGTTCCCGGAGGCCGCCATGTGCCGGTTCGGGGTGCCGCTCGGGCCGGTCGCGCAGCAGCTCGACGGTCCGTGGGCCGACGCGGTGTCCGCGGCCGCCGTCGACGCCGGGATCAGCGTCGTGGCCGGCATGTTCACCCCCGCCGACGACGGCCGCGTCCACAACACGCTACTGATCGCGACACCCGGCGGGGAGCGCATCGAATACTACAAGATCCACCTCTACGACGCCTTCGGATTCCGGGAGTCACGGACCGTCGCACCCGGGGACCGGCCGGTGACCTTCGCCGTCGGCGACGCCACGGTCGGCGTGGCCACCTGCTACGACGTGCGTTTTCCCAATCTGTTCACCACGTTGGCGCGCCGCGGGGCCGACGTCATCGTGGTGCCCACGTCCTGGGGTTCCGGGCGCGGGAAACTGCATCAGTGGGAGGTGCTGGTAACGGCGCGGGCGCTGGATTCGACATCGTTTGTGGTGGGTGTCGGCCAGGCGGCACCGGCCGATCCCGACGTCGCAGCCTCCGGTGCACCCACCGGAATAGGCCACAGCCAAATCACAGATCCCTTCGGTAGCGTGGTCGCCGCGTACGACGAGAACGTCCGGATCGACGTCCACGACATCGACCTGACGCTGGTGGGGAAGGCGCGTGAGCAACTGGCCGTCCTAGCCAATGAAACCCATCTGCCGGTGAACACATCCGCCGGACAGTTCCGGCGCCCCGAGACCGAGGAACCCCGACGGTAGGGCACACACCCGCCACCGAGGACGGAATCCATGACCGACGACAAGCGACCAGACCATCCGTCGTCACCGGACACCACGTCCGGTGACACCCCCGCTGACGCCTCGACGCCGAGCGCCCCGGACAGCCCTGCCGGCCCGGCTTCACCCGCCGAGCAGCCGACGAGGCAGCACGCCACCGGCGGACATGCGACGCCCGCACCGGGTGACGACGCGCCGGCGACCGAGCAGATCCCCCAGACCGGGCCACATGCCACCGAGCAGATCCAGCGTCCGGTCACCGAGCCGGCGGCGCGGGCGTACTCGCAGGTGCCCCCGTCGCAGGCACCCGGCACCGCCCAGTTCCCGACCGGCACGCAGCCGGCCGACGACTTCGGGCCGGTCGGGCCGAGTTCCGGACCGCAAGACGCCACCACCGGCCCGGTGCGGACGGCGCCCACCAAACGCAAGCGCAGCCGGCTCACGATCGCCGTCGCATCGGTGCTCGCCGTCGTCCTCGTCCTCATCATCGCCGGCGTCGGCAGCGAGTTGTACCTGCGACACCGGCTCACCAGCTGCGTCTCCGATTCGGTCAGCGATTCCGCCGGTTTCCCGGTCGACGTCTCGTTGAGCAAGAAACCCATTCTGCTGCAATGGATCAGCGGCAGTGCCCCGTGGGCCGAGCTGCACGGCAACGGTGACAACGGCGAGCACATCGACGTGCGCGTCGAGGACGTGGGACTGTCCGGCGGTGAGGTCGGCAGCGTCGACGGCACGGTGAACATCAACGGCGTCGCTCTCGACGGGCGTGCCGACAACGTCAAGGGCGACGGCAGTGAGGCGGTCACCCTCGGCAAACTCGATGCCACCGGAAGCGTCGATTTCAATCGGGTCGTCGCCGCGAGCAAAGCGGCCGCCGACACCAACGGCGGTACCGAGGGACAGCCCACCGGAATGGCCGGCGGCATCGAGAGCATCACCGGCAATGCCGCCGACCAGACCATCCAGGTGGTCTCCAATTTCCCGGCGCTGTTCATGACGATCCCGGTCACCACGATCATCAAGCCGGTCCTCAACCAGGGGAAAGTGACCTTTGAGGCGGTCAAGACCACCGCCGAGGTCCCCCTGCTGAGCAGCATCGAGATCCCGCAGAACTGGGCCCAGCAGATCATCGACCAGGTGACCCCGCAGATGTTCGGGTCGTTCTTCAACGAGGTCAACATCACCACCCTCAAGGTGACCGGCAACGGTGTCGACTTCGCCCTCAACGGCACCGACGTGCGGCTTGATCAGCAGACGACCTCGATGTCGGGTCAGGGCAAGTCCTTCGACTGCTCGATCATCTGAGCGATCGGGCGCCGATGGTGAATCGGTACCCTGGAGCATGTCCGATTTGCCGGGCCGACCGGCCGGACCCGCCGACAGTCTGGAGGCCACAATGCCCACCCTCATCCTGATCGCCGTCATTGTCCTGATCGTGGTGGCGGTCGTCGTCGTCGCCCAGCAGCGGTCCGGTGCGAACCGGGCCGAGGCACTCGACGACGCCAAAGCCGATGCCCGACAGGTCATCGAGCGGCTCGGTGGGCAGGTGTATCAACTTGTCGGCGACGGTCCGGCGTCGAAGCAGGCCCTCGCCGACGCCGGGGAGCGGTACAACGCGGCCGGGTCGCAGATCGAGCAGGCCAACACGCCCGCGCAGGCGCGGCTGGCCAAGCAGACCGCCATCGAGGGGCTGTACTACATCCGGGCCGCCCGCACCGCGATGGACATCGATCCCGGACCGCCGATCCCCGAGCTCGAGGGGCAGAAGAGCGCGGGTGCGGTGACCGAGAAGCGGGCCGTCGAATTCGAGGGGCGCGAGGTCGAGGCATCACCGGAACCGTCGTCGACGACTCCCAACTACTATCCGGGCGGCCGGGTCGCCGGACGACCGGTTCCGGCGGGCTGGTACTCCGAGCCGTGGTGGAAACCGGCGCTGGTCGCCGGCGCCTGGGGTGTCGGCTCGATGTTGCTGTTCTCGACGCTCTTTTCCGGCATGGCCGGCGTGAACTACGACGCGGCCGCCTTCGAGAACGGTGCCGGTGACGGTTCCGACGCCGGAGCGCTCGACGCCGGTGACATGGGCGACGGGGGCGGCGGGGGCGACTTCGGCGACGGGGGCGGCGATTTCGGTGGTGGCGATTTCGGTGGTGGCGACTTCGGCGGTGGCGACTTCGGGGGTTTCTGACCATCACCCGGAACCGCTCCCGCGTCGGCCGTTCTACTCCGTGGCGAAGGTGAACCGCGTGCAGTCCGTCGGGAACGACGACCATGCGAATGCGCGTCGCGGCGTGATGGCACGCAGGCCGCCGCCGTTGGTCATCGACTCCCACGCGTTGGCCTCCGGCGAGTAGCCGAGTTCGGCATACTTGCCGAACGCCGCCGCGATGCGCTCACCGAGACCATCGGCGCGTGCGCGGACGGCAACCGAATTGCCTTCGACGATCACCACATCCGTGCCGCTCTCCAGGGTCAGTGTGCACGCTGGATTGACTTCGACGTTGCGTGTGTGCCGGGTCGTCGGGGCGCCGTCGTAGAAGAATCGACCGGCGACCCAGACCCCCCAACGGGGCACCGTGTGTGGGGTGCCGTCCGGACGTACCGAACACAGCCAATAGTGTTGTGCAGCAACGAGTTTTTGCTCCGCCGACGCCCAGTCGCGGGCGCCGGCGGGGTCGGTGTCGACGCCATAGCCGTCGGGGAAGCGGGGGCGGTCGATGGCAGGATCAGGAACGGGCGGAAGGGAATCGGCTTCGCGGATGGGTGTGCTCGTCGTCATGGTGCGACACTACGACGTGACGGGTCTTCGGCACCCGACCGTTCTTGCGCTGTTGCGGTTACCGCTCTATCCCCGCCGGCCGCCCGGACGTCCGGACGGCCGACGTCGGCCGGCAACGTCCGAAGGCCCGTCTACATCCGCTGGTTGAGCGCCCGGGACCGCCGGCTCAGCTGAACACCACCGTCTTGCGGCCATGGACCAGGATCCGGTCTTCGAGATGCCAGCGCAAACCCCGTGCGAGAACCAGTGTTTCGATGTCGCGACCCTGACGCACCATGTCCGACACGGAATCTCCGTGGTCGACGCGGATGACGTCCTGCTCGATGATGGGTCCGGCGTCGAGGTCGGCGGTCACATAGTGGCAGGTGGCGCCGATCAGTTTGACGCCCCGCGCGAAGGCCTGGTGGTAGGGCCGGGCGCCGACGAAGCTCGGCAGGAAGCTGTGATGGATGTTGAGGGCGCGCCCGGCCCACGCGTCGCACAGCTGGGGCGGCAGGATCTGCATGAACCGGGCCAGCACGATGGCGTCGGGTGAGTGGGCGTCGACGATCCGGCCGACCTCGGCGAAGGCCTCGGCCTTGCGTTCGCCGGCGAACGGCACGTGATGGAAGGGGATGCCGAATCGGGTGGGCAGTTCCTCGAGATCGCGGTGATTGCCGATCACGGCCTCGATGGATGCGGGCAACTCGCCCCGGTAGGCGCGGCCCAGCAGGTCGGTGAGACAGTGGCTCTCCTTGCTCACCAGCAGCACCACGGACTTGCGTTCGCCGGTGTCGGTGAGCCGCCAATCCGTTTCGTCGCCGAGTTCGGGGGCCACCTCGGTGGCGAAGCGCTCGCGCAGCTGATCCGCGGTGGATGCGACCGAATCGGCCCGCACGGCCTGACGGGTGAAGAACCAGCCGGTCTCGGCGTCCGAGTGGTAGGCCGCCTCGGTGATCCAGCCGCCGACGTCGGCGAGGAAGGACGAGATGCGGGCGACGATGCCGGTACGGTCCGGGCATCCCAGGGTGAGGACGTAGCGTCGCCCCGCGGGATCGGGAAGGACGGGGCTGGATGTTCCTGCACCGGATGTTCCTGCACCGGAAGTCTCTGCGCTGGATGTCTCTGCACTGGCCACGGAACCCAGTGTGCCAAGCTCGACTCTGTGACCAACACCGACCTGCGCCGTGGCGATGTCGCCGCGATCATCGACCACACCCTGCTCAAGCCGGAAGCCACCCACGCCGACGTGCAGGCCACTCTCGCCGAGGCCGCAGACCTCGGTGTGTACGCGGTCTGTGTCTCGCCGTCGATGCTCCCGGTCGACGCCGGAACGCAACGGACCTGTGTGGTCGCCGGTTTCCCGTCGGGTAAGCACCACTCGCTGGTCAAGGCGGCCGAGGCGCGTCTCGCCGTGGACACGGGAGCCGACGAGATCGACATGGTGATCGACGTGGGCGCCGCTGTGGACGGGCGGTTCGACGAGGTCTTCGCCGACATCCTCACCGTGCGGGAGGCTGTCGCCGACGACGCGCTCCTGAAGGTGATCATCGAATCGGCGGCGCTGCTCGAACTCGCCGGCCCGGACGCGGTGACCGAGGTGTGTCGGCGCGCGGTCGACGCCGGGGCGGCATATGTGAAGACCTCCACCGGATTTCACCCGGCCGGTGGCGCGAGTGTGCGGGCGGTCGAGCTGATGCGAGCCGCGGTCGGCGACACCGTCGGTGTGAAGGCATCCGGTGGCATTCGCACGGCCGAGTTCGCCGAAGAACTCATCGTGGCGGGTGCCAGCCGGCTGGGACTCTCGGCGTCACGCGCGGTGCTCGACGGGTTCCCGGATTAGGGCGGGTCTCCCAATCCCTCGCAGTGGAATCGGGAGACATGCCCTAGCTCCCCGACCATTCGTCTATAGCTGAGTTCTGGGCGAATAATTGTGCGGTGCAGCGTATTACAGATTCCTTCGAAAAGGTTTGCGATTTCCCTTGCATACTCGCCATGTCATCTCGCAGGACATCGGTGACACTTCCGCATCAAGACATCGGTGACAGTTTGAGGGGTCTAGGTGGTGACACTTTCATTGGTGTCCGCCACGCAACGCTATGTGCGTTGCGTGGCGCGGTTGCCGACGAGGGGGAGCCTGACGCAGGTGCTCAACTGACCGCGCCTGCGACGGTTCAGCAGCACCCTGTGGTGGCGCTGAGAACGCTGCGTAGCGCTTCCAACGACTCTGGCCGTGCGCGGTAGTAGACGTTCATCCCTCGTCGGTCAGGAGCGACCATGCCGGCCTTGCGGAGCTGCCCCAGGTGGTGGCTCGTGGTGGTCTCGGTGAGGCCGACCGCGGTCGCGAGGTCGCAGGTGCAGATCCCGTTCCCGGTGTCGGCGAGCAGGATCGAGACGAGTTTAATCCGGACCGGATCGGCCAGGGCCTTGAGTCGCAGAGCGATTTCTAGGGCGGTGTCGTCATCGAGCGGGGCCGCGGATACCGGTGCGCAGCAGATCGGGGCACTGATGTCGACCATCGGCAAGGTCTTCGGCATGACCTGACCATACTGGTGTCCTTAATATATGTCGAAAAGGTGGGCACGCTGCATGGTGACCGTAGTTCGATATATGTCTCACAGGTGAAGGTGATGGTCATGTCCCGTATGCAGCTGGCGCTCAATGTCGATGATCTCGATACCGCAATCGAGTTCTACTCCAAGCTGTTCAACACCAGCCCGGCCAAACGCAAGCCGGGATACGCCAACTTCGCGGTGGTCGAGCCGCCGCTGAAGCTGGTGCTGCTGGAGAATCCCGGCCAGGGCGGCACGATCAACCATCTCTGCGTCGAGGTCGAGTCGAGCGAGAAGGTGCACGCCGAGATCGCCCGGTTGTCCGGGGAGGGCCTGTTCACCCAGGAGGAGATCAACTCCACCTGCTGTTTCGCGACGCAGGACAAGGTGTGGGTGACCGGACCGGCGAAGGAGAAGTGGGAGGTCTACACCGTGCTCGCTGACTCCGAGACGTTCGGGACCAGCCCGAAACTGCTGGAACAGAACGCCACCGAGGACGCCGAGCAGGGCTCGGTGTGCTGCGGCGGCAGCGCCGCAGACCAGGCCGAGGCGCGCACAGCCTGCTGCTGACAGCCTCGGTTCGCGTTCTCGCCTACCGCGCGATGCGGTCGGCGAGAACGCGAATCCGGGCGGTGATGTCGTCGCGGATCAACCGCATCCGTTCGATGCCGTCGATGCCCCGTTCGGAGGGTTCGTCGGTGTTCCACACTTCGAGGGCGACGCCGTCGGGTGGGGTGACCTCGGCGGTGCCCACCACCACGACGAGATCTGCAGTTTGCATCAGTTCGTCGGTGAGTTGCCGCGGCTGGTGTCCGGCGACGTCGGCGCCGACTTCGGCGAGCGCCTGGGCGGACAGGTCGTTGACCTGTCCGCCGATCTTCGCACTCGTTCCGGCCGAGGATGGGGTGATCCGGTCGGTGACCGTGGGTGTGAGGTGTTCGGCCATCACGGATTTGCCGCGGTTGGACACGCACACGAACAACACCTTCGGTGGTGTGCTCACTGGCCGACCTGCTGGTTAGCGGGGAGCAGTTCGTCGAGGAGGTCCGCGACCAGTGCGCGGATCTGATCGCGGATCGGGCGGACCGCGTCGATGCCTTGGCCGGCGGGGTCGTCGAGGGCCCAGTCGCGGTAGCTGACGCCGGGGAATACTGGGCATGTATCGCCACAGCCCATGGTGATCACCACATCGGAGGATTCGACGGTGTCGGGGGTGAGGACCTTGGGTGACTGTGCCGAGATGTCGATACCGACTTCAGCCATCGCCTCGACCGCGGCGGGATTGATCGAGTCGGCGGGCGCAGATCCGGCGGAGCGGACCTCGACACTGCCCTGGCTGAGCGCGGTGAGGAACCCCGCGGCCATCTGTGAGCGGCCGGCATTGTGGACGCACACGAACAGCACGCTAGGTCGAGAGGAAGGCATGAGACACAGTCCCTTTCAGCTGTGGAGGAATGCTCGGAAAGTCACACATGGTTGGCCGTGAGTTCGGCAAGGAGCTCACGAACCCGGGCGTCAAGGTCATCGCGGATCGCGCGAACCTCGCTAAGTGGACGGCCTTCGGGATCGGAGACCGTCCAATCGAGATACCGCTTGCCGGGATAGATCGGGCACGCGTCGCCGCAGCCCATGGCTACGACCACGTCGGCGGCGGCGACTACATCGTCGGTGAGTGGTTTGGGGTACTGCGTGCCCAAGTCGACGCCGATCTCGGTCATTGCTTCGACGACGGTCGGGTTGATCGAGTGCGCGGGGGCTGACCCGGCGGAGCGCACGTGTACCCGACCTGTGGCGTGGTGGGTCATCAATCCGGCGGCCATCTGCGAGCGGCCGGCGTTCTGCACGCAGATGAACAGGACTTCGGGCACATCCTTGGGCGCCGATCCATCGGCCTGGGCCAGGGCGCGTAATCGATCGGCAGCGAACCGGCCCGCCAAGGTCGTCAGATGCGCATGCACCCGGGAGGTGCGCCGTAACGCGGTGTAGGACTCGAAAACACAGCGTTCCACCGTCTGCCGAGACACCACCCCCTCGTACTTGGCGGCCAAGTCAGCTGCGGTACGGGCGAGCACGGTATGCGGCATCAGCAGCTCGGGTTGGGCGCGGTGTTCGCCGCGACTTAGCTGTTCGTCCAACACATTCTCAGACATCGCGAACAGGCTCCTTCGATACATCTGGGCTGGAGGCGGTCGTCGGACTGGTGAAGCGTTTCCGCAGTGCCAGGGACACATAGACCAGCGCGACGAGGACGGGCACCTCGATGAGTGGGCCGATGACTCCGGCAAGAGCCTGACCGGAGGTCGCACCATAGGTCGCGATCGCAACGGCGATCGCGAGCTCGAAGTTGTTGCCGGCGGCGGTGAACGCCAGCGTGGTGGTCCGTGCGTAACCCAGCCCCATCGCGGCGCCGAGGACGAATCCGCCACCCCACATCACCGCGAAGTAGATCAGCAGCGGCAGCGCGATCCGCACGACGTCCCACGGGTGAGAGGTGATCTGCTCCCCCTGCAGGGCGAACAGGATGGCGATGGTGAACAGCAGGCCGTAGAGGGCCCACGGCCCCAATCGGGGGAGGAACGAGGATTCGTACCATTCGCGGCCTCTGGCCCGTTCGCCGATGCGGCGGGTGAGATAGCCGGCGACCAAGGGGATTCCGAGGAAGATCAGCACCGACTTCGCGATCTGCCACGGCGAGGTGTCGATGGTCGTCTGTTCCAGGCCGAGCCATCCGGGTAGCACCGAGAGGTAGAACCAGCCCAGCACGGCGAACATGATCACCTGGAACACCGAGTTCAGTGCGACGAGGACGGCAGCCGCCTCGCGGTCGCCGCACGCCAGGTCGTTCCAGATGATGACCATCGCGATACAGCGCGCCAGACCGACGATGATCAGTCCGGTCCGGTACTCCGGTAGGTCGGGGAGCAGGAGCCAGGCCAGCGCGAACATCAACGCGGGTCCGAGGATCCAGTTCAACGCCAGCGACCCGAGCAGCAGGCGACGGTCGCCGGTGACCGAGTCGAGTCGGTCGTAGCGCACCTTGGCCAGCACCGGATACATCATGATCAGCAGTCCGAGAGCGATCGGCAGCGAGATGCCGTCGATCTCCACGGCCGCCAGGGCGTCACCCAGGCCGGGAACGGTGCGGCCCAGCAGCAGGCCCGCGACCATCGCTGCGCCGATCCACACCGGCAGGAATCGGTCCAGCGTCGACAGCTTGCCCGCGACCGCGGTGTCGGAGGCGGTCACTGGTCCACCTCACACGAGCGTGTTTCCCCCACGACGGTGGCGAGATCGTCCAGCAGGTCCGACAGTTGCTGCAGCGCTTCAGCGTTCACCCGGTAGTACACCCACGTCGCGCGGCGCTCACTGGTCACCAAGCCCGCTTCGCGCAGCACCTTCAGGTGATGTGAGATCGTCGGCTGCGACAACTCGAAGGGTCCGGAAATGTCGCACACGCAGGCTTCGCCTCCCGGATGCGCGGCAACCTCGGACAACAACCGCAACCGAACCGGGTCCGCAAGCGCCTTCAACAGTGGGGTGACAGCCCCGGTCTGGTCACCACTGAGGCCGCGGCCCGGTGGCAGCAGAAGATTCTTATTCGACACTCGTCAATATTGACATACGTCGATGCAAGCGACAAGGCGTCGATCCCGTTTAGCGGGTACGACACGCCCGATGGGCTCCAGCCAAGCCGGCACCCTGGCCTTCGGTTCACACTGCAAGCACTCGACGCTCAGGTGGTGGTAGTTAACGAACCTATCGATCCTGTCGTGCGGCTGGCGATCTCGCAGTGGCCTGATGATGCACCCCGCGGAGCGGTCTCGACATTCTGCGCCGAACACGGGATTTCGCGGAAGTCGTTCTACGAGTTGCGTAAACGAGCACGAGCGGATGGGCCGTCAGCGGTCCTGGAACCCCGTACCCGCCGCCCGAAGTCGAGCCCGTCAGCGCTCAATGACGAGGTCAAAGCGCAGGCGGTGGCCGTGCGCGCCGCTCTGGAAGCCTCAGGTCTGGATCACGGGCCGATCAGCGTGCACGACAAGATGCAGTCGATGGGGTTGACTCAGGTGCCCTCGACGGCCTCGCTGGCTCGGATCTTCCGCGAAGCCGGTGTCGCTCGCCGTGAGCCAAAGAAGAAGCCCCGCTCGGCGTGGCGGAGGTTCGTCTACCCGGCGCCGAATGCGTGCTGGCAACTCGATGGCACCGAGTACGTCCTGACCGGTGGACGCAGGTGCGTCATCCTGCAGCTCATCGACGATCACTCTCGCTACGCCGTGGGCTCACATGTGGCCGCAGGCGAAACGGCTGAGGCTGCGATCGCCGTGTTCGACAAGGCAGTGACCGCCCACGGAGTACCTCAACGACTCCTCACCGACAATGGGCCCGCGCTCAACCCCTCGCGGCGCGGCCGTCTCGGTCAGCTCGTCGAGCACGTCCGCGTGCTCGGGGTGGAAACGATCACCGGCAAGCCCTACAAGCCGACCACGCAGGGAAAGAACGAGCGATTCCATCAGACGTTGTTCCGGTATCTGGACAAGCAGCCATTGGCTGACACCCTGGCCGAGCTGCAGGCCCAGGTTGATGCGTTCGATCACATCTACAACACCCAACGGCCTCACCAGGGCCTGCCAGGGCGCGTCACACCACTAGCCGCGTGGCAAGCCACACCGAAAGCCCATGCACCACAACCGATAGCCGGTGGATCACTGTTCGATCGGCCTACATCGCGCCCGCCCGCGCCGCGCCCAACCGCCGATCTACCCGAGGGCGTCCTGGTCAGGACTGTCAGCACTTCCGGCACCATCAGCGTGGACTCAGTCACCTACATGGTCGATGTGGACCACGCCTTCAACCAGGTCCTCGTCGTCGCCGACGACAGCGCGATCGTCATCGCGAACACCGATGGAGAGGTCGTAGTCGAACACCCTCGACCCGCTCCCGGAGTTCGCTACGTCGGCAACCGACAACCCCGCGGCCCACGCCCCACGAAGACCAGACCGTCACCGAAGTCCTGACACACCAACTGTCACCGAAGTCCTGACACAGAACTGTCACCGAAGACCCGATACATCACACTTGCATACTCGCCAACTGCTCGGTATTGTCGAACATAGTTTCGATACGGCGGGAGGGGGTCCGGTGGCCGACAACAATCGGAATGATCAGCAGCAGCGTGATCAGCCGTTGCCGGATGACTCGCGTTCGTCGGCAGGTTTCGAGTCGTGGGAGGTGTGGCGGCCGGGTCAGGGGTGGGAGCCGGATCTGCCGCAGTCGTATGCGGCGTTGATGGCCGCGCGGATCGCGACCGGACGCGATCCGGCACCGACTGTGGAGTCTGCGGAGTCGTCGGGCCCCGACGGTGATCTGCCGGCTCTGTATGCGTTGTTGGGGCAGGTGGTCGATCAGATCGCGGTGGCGGAGTCCTCGGGTTTGTCGGATGCGCAGGTCGTGGAGGTGGCCGAGGCGCATGAGCTGATCGCTCGCCGGTTGTGGGGGTTGGGGCATCGGCGCGTGATGGACATCTCGGACCGTGGTGCGTTCACCAAGACCGGCCATAAGTCGATCCGCCAGTTCATGGACGACCGGCTGCGGATCACTGATCTGCGTGGTCGGGTCGCGGCGATGGACGCGATCTGTGCCAAGTATTCGATGCAGGGTGAACGACTCACCCCGAAGCATCCGTATCTGGCCGACGCGGTGGCTGAGGGCGCTCTCGGACCGAGTCATGTGACCGCGGTGTTGGAGGCACTCGACAAGATTCCCGCCGCAGTGATTCCGGAGAAGAAGCACGCCGCGGAAATGCTGCTGGTCGATGCCGCCCGATCGTGCACGCCCACCCAGATCGCCAAGGTGGGGCAGAAGATCCTGGGCTATCTGGATCCGGATGGATCGTTGACCGAGGACCGCGACCGGGCTCGGCGGCGCGGGATTCGCCTGTCCCCGCAGGACTCGCAGTTGATGTCGAAGATCGTCGGGCATCTGGATCCGGTCACCCGGGCCATGTTCGACATGGTGTTGGCGGCCTGGGCCGCGAAGGGCATGAACAACCCGGCCGACGAGGTCCCGTTGGTAGGACCGGTCGACGGGGTCGACGAACAACAGGTGGCCGAGGCCGCCGGGCGTGATGATCGCAGCCCGGAGCAACGCAACCACGATGCGTTGAAGGCGATTCTGCGGGCGGCCCTGGATGGTGGGGTGTTGGGGCAATCGCATCGCGGCCTGCCGCCGCATCTGGTTGTGAAGATCACCGAATCCGAGTTGCGCGAGCAGGCCGGGGTCGGGGAAACCACCACCGGCGCGATGTTGCCGATCTCCGATGTCATCGCCTTGGCAGCCGAAGCCCAGCAGCATTTGGCGGTGTTCGCCGATCACACCGAAGCCCCCTTGTATTTGGGGCATGGGGAACGGTTGGCATCACGCGATCAGCGGTACATGATCGTCGCTCACCAACCGGGCTGCACCTGCCCGGGCTGCACTACCTCGACCGCCTACAGCGAGATCCATCACGCGGCGAAGGATTGGGCTGATGGTGGGACGACCGAAATCTCGATACGCCTCGGGCTCGCAAGCTCGCACGTGGCTACTCGATCCAAGTATCGACACCCTGACCACTGCGTGCGGGCCGCACAACCGGATGGTGGGACCGAAACCCGGCCAGTACACCACCAGCGTCCTCACCGACGGGCCGGATGCCGGTCGGACGGCGTGGCGGTTGAACACCGAGGACGGGATGGCGTCGAATGAGGCGCGGATCAATCGGGTCAATGACATCGGCCCGCAGATCGTGGCCTACCTGAAAGTCATTCGTGTCCAACGCGAACGCGACCAACAATCCCGGGCCGCGACGACCGCCCCGCTGATCCGGGATGTGCGGGACACCCCCGACAGTCGTCGTATCCGCCGGATGATCGCCGGCTGCTGGACCATCCGCCGCATCAACCTCGACAACGACGACCGCCTCCGAGCCGGACCCTGACCCCGCCCCACCGTCAGCACTCACCCCGCCACCAGCCACCGGTGGCGGGGCACAAGTGCAGGCGCTAACGGGTCGTCATCGCCGTCACGAGTGCATCGGCGTCCTGCGCCACCAGATCGGCGTTGACGGCCGCCCCGGCCTGCACGCCCGCGCCCATCGACACCGTCACCATGGCCGCGAGGTCGGCGGTGTTGCCGGCCGCCCACACACCCGGAACGGCGGTCTGGCCCATCACGCCGGTCTCGATGAAGGTGCCGCCCATCGGATGTGGCGAGGCGGTGCCGCCGAGTTGCTCGTAGAGGTCGGTGCGCGCGACGAAGCGCGGCGCAACCACCACGGCGTCGGCGGCCAGCGTCGAACCGTCGGCCAGCACCACGCCGCCCAGCCGCGCGGTGCCGTCGTTGTCGACCACCACGTCGAGGTGATCCACCGCAGCGTCGACGATGTCGATGCCGCGGGCTGCGAGTCGTGCGGCGTCGGCCTCCGGTAGAGACGGCATCGCATGGGCGATGACGCTGACGTGCTCGGACAGCTGCCGGAACAGGAGTGCCTGGTGAGCGACCATCGCGTTGGTCGCGATCACCGCAATTCGCTTGCCGCGCACCTCCCAGCCGTGGCAGTACGGGCAGTGCAGGACGTCGGTGCCCCATAGTGCCGCCACGCCGGGGATGTCGGGCAGCTCGTCGACGAGGCCGGTGGCCAGGATGAGCCGACGGGCGTGTAGCTGCTCGCCGGACGCGAGCGAGAGTGCGAAGCCGTCGTCATCACGGGTCACGGTGCGCACCCGATCGGTGCGCAGGATGCCACCGTAAGCGGCGAGTTCGGCGCGCCCGGCGGCGAGGAGGTCGCGCGGCGCGATGCCTTCGTGACCGAGGACGTTGTGCGCGCCCGCGGCGGGTGCGTTGCGGGGTTCGCCGGCGTCGACGACGACGACCGACCGCAACGATCGGGCCAGAGCGGTGGCCGCGGCGAGTCCCGCGGGACCGCCGCCCACAATCGCCACCTCACAGCTCGTCACATCGCAGGTGTCGGAGTTCATGGGTCCGTCCTTTCGGTCGGTCGTGCGATCCAGACGAGACGCCCGGCTCGTACCGAGAGATCGGCGCGTCGTCGTAGTGCCAGTGGGTTCTGGTCGTCGAGCAGGATGTCGAGCGCCGCGAGGTCGTCGGCGTCGAGGACGTCGGCGAGTCCGGTCCGCAATCGGGTGTACCACTGCACCGCGTATTCGGCGGCCTGTGGTGGCACCCCGTCGGGTTCGACGCGGATCGTCACCTGGTCGAGAACGTCGAATCCCGCACCTCGAAGCTGAGTTGTCCACTCCGGGAAGGAGTTCCATCCGTTCGACGACATCGCGCGTTCGCAGCGATCCTCCAGTCCGGGCCGGCCGACCCCGGCGTCGTCGGGAAGGAAGCGCGGTGCCCCGTCGATCTCGACTACCGCGAGAATGCCGTCCGGGACGAGCGCCGACGACAGCGCGCGCAGAAATCGGTCGGGGTCGGCGATGTGGTGTAGCGACGACGACGCCCACACCACGTCGGGTGTCCCCGCAGCCGTGGGCCAGCCGTCGTCGAGGTCGGCTGCCACAGTGCGCACGCGCTGGAGGTACCCGCCGCGCCGGGCGCGCTCGGTCAGCATCGCGGCGAGTTCGGGGGGAGTGGTCGACGGCCACGATCTCCGCGTCGTCGAGGTGCGCCGCGAGCCGGTCGGTACCGGTGCCGGTGCCCGCGCCGATGTCCACCACCGTCCGCGGACGCCGGCCCAGTGCGCTGGCGACGAGGTCGATGGCGTCGTCGATGTAGCTGCCGACGACCGTCGCGTCGAGGTCGAGGACGCTCGCCATCTGGTGATCCTGCGGGTGGTGGTGCGGGTGGTGATGATGGTGGGCCATGAGTCCACGGTAGCGAATGAATGCCATAACGGCATACACTCTTGCCTATGGCGCAAGAACTCGATGTGGTGGTCCGGCAGCGTATCCGTGGACTGCGAATCGCCAAGGGGTGGACCCTCGACGCGCTGGCGGCCCGATGTTTCCTCAGTCCGTCGACGTTGAGCCGGATCGAGACCGGTCATCGTCGGGTGGCGCTCGACCAGCTGGTTCCGATCGCGCAGGCACTCGGCACCACCCTCGATCAGCTCGTCGAACCCGCCGACGACGGCGACGTGGTGATCCGTCCCGAACCACACACCGCAGAAGGCGTCACCGTGTGGGTGCTCTCGCGCGAGGGCTCACCGCAGGGCGTCCACGTCGCCAAGATGCGGATCGAGTCCACGCACCCCAACAGTCGTGATCACATGCGTGTTCACCCAGGTCGGGAGTGGTTCACGGTACTGTCCGGAACCGTTCGGCTACTGCTGGGTGACCGCACCATCCTGGTGCCGGCCGGCGACGCCGCCGAGTTCTCCACGATGGTTCCGCATTCGATCGGTGCGCACGGCGGACCGGTCGAGGTGTTGTCGATCTTCGATCACGAAGGTGAGCGAGCCCACCTCCCGGGTGCGGTCGCAGCCCGCTGACCGGCGCTTCGATCGGTAGAGTTGTGTGCGATGAACACCCAGTCCTCCCCACTGAATCGGCGCACCGTGCTCGCCGCTGCCGGCCTCGGCGTCCTCGGCGTTGCGGCGGCCGCCTGCTCGGGCTCGTCGTCGAACTCCGGCGAGGCCAAAAAGCCTGACGCGCCCGTCGTCGGCATCACCTTCACCCCGGCGCTCGACGCCGAGGCGCCCAACCCGACCGCCGAGTTCTCGGTGAAGGTCTCCGACGGCGTCCTGAACCCCGACGTGAAGCTGAGCAACCCGCGCGGACGCGCTGTGGCCGGCAAGCTGTCCGACGACCGAACGACCTTCACCGTCACCGAACCACTGGGTTACGACACCGAGTACACGTGGAGCGGCAGCGCGACCGGCACCGACCGCAAGACCAAACCGATCGAGGGCAGCTTCACCACGCTCGCGCCCCGCAGCCAGCTCAACGTCGTCGTCAACATCGCCGACGGTCAGGAAGTCGGCATCGCGGCCCCGATCATCCTCAAGTTCGACGGCACCGTGGAAGACAAGGCCGCCGTCGAACGCGCGCTGACGGTGACCACCACCCCGCACACCGAAGGTGCGTGGGCGTGGCTGGGCGAGGACAACGGGTCACGCGTGCACTGGCGGACCAAGGAGTACTACGCACCGGGCACCAAGGTGCACATGGCGGCCAAGCTGTACGGCCTCGACCACGGCGACGGCGCGTACGGTGCAGCCGATGTGACCAGCGACTTCACCATCGGCCGGGCCCAGGTGGTCAAGGCCGAGGCGTCGTCGCATCAGATCGTGGTGGTCCGCGACGGGTCGACGCTGATGACGCTGCCGTGCAGTTACGGCGGCGGCGACCTCGACCGCAACGTCACCAGATCCGGCATCCATGTGGTGAGCGAGAAGTACGAGGACTTCTACATGTCCAACCCGGCCGCCGGGTACTTCAACATTCGCGAACGCTGGGCCGTGCGCATCTCCAACAACGGTGAGTTCATCCATGCCAATCCGGAAACCGTTGGCGTGCAAGGGTCGTCGAATGTGACCAACGGATGCATCAACCTGTCGCTGGACAACGCGCAACGCTACTTCGAGTCTGCGATCTACGGGGACCCGGTGGAGGTGACCGGTACCCGCATCGCGCTGTCGGAGGCCGACGGCGACATCTACGACTGGATCTTCGACTGGTCGACGTGGAAAGGGATGTCGGCGATCCAGGGCGAGGCCCGCAGCACATCCGCCCCAGCGACTCCGCGCGGCGCCCCGACCCCCAACGCCACCACCCCGGCGCCGCCACGCTGAGGTTGCGGTTTGGCTCGCTGAGCGAGGCAAACCGCGACGTCGACCTCAGCCCGTCTTCACATTCCGCCGCGCCGACGCCTGATCGCGGGGTTTGAGCACGATCTGATCGAGGTTCACGTGCGGCGGACGGGACGCGACGAAGCCGATGACCTCGGCAACGTCGTCGGCGGTCAGCGGGGTCAGTCCCTCGTAGACGGCGTTGGCGCGTTCTTTGTCGCCTTCGAACCGGACCAGGGAGAAGTCGGTCTCCACCATGCCGGGTGCGATCTCGGTGAGCCGCACCGGTTTGCCGAGCAACTCGTAGCGCAACGTCCGGTGCGTGACGGCTTGCGCATGTTTGGCCGAGGTGTACCCGGCGCCGTTGTCGTAGGCCTCCAGAGCTGCGATCGACGTGATCGAAACGATCAGACCGTCACCCGACGCGATCAGCGCCGGGATCAGCGCCTTGGTGATCCGCAGACTGCCGAGCACGTTGGTCTCCCACATCCAGCGCCAGTCGTCGAGGTCGGCGTTCGCGACCGGATCGAGTCCCTTGGCGCCGCCGGCGTTGTTGACGAGGACGTGCACGGTATCGAGGCCGTCGACGAATCGGGCCACCGATTCCTCGTCAGTGACGTCGAGTTGTCTTCCGTCACCGCCGATCTCGGCTGCGAGTGCTTTGATGCGGTCGACGCGGCGGGCGCCGAGGACCACGTGATACCCCTGCCGCGCGAGTTGTCGGGCGGTGGCCGCGCCGATGCCGGAACTGGCGCCGGTCACCACTGCGATCTTCGACGACGCGCCCGAGCGCGCCCCGGTGGTTTCCGAATCTGTGTCAGTGCTCATGGAATTCAGCTTACGACCGGGCGCCGAGAGGCCCTGCTAGATTCTCACCATGATCGGGGTGGTGCCGGCGACGTTGCAGGTCACGTCTACTCCCGCGGCCGCCGTCCTGCACGCGGTGCGGATGGGTGGTCCGATGACCCGCGATCACATCACCTCGACGACGGGACTCTCGGCGGCCACCGTCAACCGGCAGGTGCATGCGCTCGCCGCGCACGGGCTGATCGTCGAACGCCCCGACCTCACCGACCCGGGCGCCATCGGGCGCCCCAAGAACCCGCTGACCATCGACCGGGATTCGCTGTGTGTGGCCGGGATGCACATCGGGGCCCGACGCACGGTACTGGCGATCGCCGACCTCGGCGGGCGCACCCTCTACAGCCATGCGGTGCTGACGCCGGAGGGTGAGGCGAGCGCAGCCGTCGACGCCCTGTGCGCGCTGCTCGCCGAACTCGCCGGACGATTCAGCGGTCGCCGCCTGCTCTGGGGTGGCGTGGCGATCGGCGGAGCGGTCGACACCGAGACCGGTGTGGTCAGTCACCCCGTCCTCGGCTGGCGCCAACAGCGCATCGGCGCGCGGCTCGCCGAGGCGCTCGGCGTGCCGGTCTCGGTGTGCGAACACGTCGAGGCGATGGCCGCCGCCGAACTGCTGCTCACCTCACCGCGCGCCGACGACGGGTCCGGCCTGTTCTTCTATGCACGCGAAACCGCCGGTATGGCAATGACTCTCGACGGCCGAGTGCACGTGCCGCAGCGGGGAGCGGGAACCATCGCGCATCTGCCGGTGCAGGCGCCGGTCCTCCTCGGCGACGACGCGCAGGCCCGCCTGCAGGACGTCATCGGCGACGAGCCGGCACTGGCCGCCGCAACCCGCCTGGGTGTGGGAGTCGACGATCCGCGCATCGTCGACGAACGCGCGCGCCTTCTCGGCCGGTGTGTCGCGATGATCCGCGACGTCATCAATCCCGACTCGATCGTCGTCGCCGGTGACGCCTTCGCGGCACATCCCGCCGGGCTCGCGCCGGTACAGGCCGCCTTCGACGAGGCCACCACCCTCGCGTGGCCGTTGGAAATCTCACCGTCGAGATTCGGTGTGCGAGTTCAGGAAGCGTCCGCGATCGTGGTTGCGCTCAGCGTGATTTATGCCGACCCGGTGGCGGCGGTCGTGCCGATCTAGGCAGATCACCCGTGG
Organism: Gordonia bronchialis DSM 43247; assembly: GCF_000024785.1. Lineage (NCBI taxonomy): Bacteria > Bacillati > Actinomycetota > Actinomycetes > Mycobacteriales > Gordoniaceae > Gordonia > Gordonia bronchialis. The sequence continues at coordinate 857,555 of NC_013441.1, forward strand.
CCCGATGTGCCCTGCGCAGCGGATTACCCTACGGTGGGGTCCATGACCCTACCCCGCGATGTCGCCGCCAAGCTCGAGGTATTCGTCGGCGCGCCCACCGAACTGGAAATGCAGATCACCGTCGCCAAGCTGCCGGGCCTGGAGCTGACCGAGGAACTCAAGGTGGAGGTCGACGGTTCCGCCATCACCCCCGAGGAGATCGTCGACGAACACGGGTCGCGGATCCATCGGCTCGATCTGCAGGGCGGACTGGTCACCATCGACTACTCGGCCTCGGTCACCAAACCGGCCGACCCGCTGGCGGTGAACATCACCGACCGGTCGAAGTATTTGCGGCCCAGTCGGTATGCCGAGTGCGACAAGTTCTTCGGCTTCGCTGCCGGCCAGTTCGACCCGTCGCTGCCGGACGCCGAGCTGCTCAATCAGGTGACCGCCTTCGTCGAAGATCGGCTGAGCTACATCCCGGGCGCGAGCGACCCGATCGACGGGGCCGCCGACACTCTACTGGCCGGGGCCGGCGTCTGCCGTGACTATGCCCACCTCGTGGTGGCGCTGTTGCGCGCACTCAACATCCCCGCCCGGCTCGTGGCCGTGTACGCACCCGGCTGCGATCCGATGGACTTCCATGCGGTGGCCGAGGCCATCATCGACGGACAATGGGTGGTCGTCGACGCCACGCGGCTGGCTCCGCGGCAGAGTCTGGTCCGGATCGCCACCGGACGCGACGCCGCGGACACCGCGTTCCTGGACAACCATCGTGGTTCCATCACGCTCAACTCCTATGAGGTGACCGCCACCGTGCGCGGTGACCTGCCCGTCGACGACGGGTCGCAGCGCATCTGCATCGGTTGAGCCAGGTGCGGCAGCCGTGACATAGGGTGAGCGCGTGCATGCGCTCACCTGCCCGATCTGCAACGGGCTGTCGGGGTTCGACCATCGTGAGTGTCCGTTCTGCGGAACGCCCGTCGGGGTTCACCTGCCCAGCCGGTCGCTGGTGGTCGCGTCCGACGAGGGCGTCGAGATCGGTGGCCGGCGCTGGGCCACCTGTTCCAACCGCGCCGACACCGGCTGCAACTGGATGACGCTGGCCGAGGTCGACGACGCCAGTCTGGGATTGCGCGGCCGCTGTTTTCCCGGGTCACTCGTACGTAACCGTCCGGATGCCGGTGACACCATCGCGCTGGAGAAGCTTCGGCCGGCCACCTTCGATCTGCGGATGCTGATCTATCAGCTCGTCGACCTCGGCCTGCCCGTGGAACCGTTCTGGCGCTCCGACGGCGGACTCGCCTTCGACCTGCTCTCCAGCCAGACCCTCGGCCGACCCGTCACCATCGGACATGCGAACGGCGTCATCACCATCGACCTCGCCGAGACCCAGGACGCCGGACTTCGCGGAATGCTTCGCGCACTACCTGCACATCACCGGAACCATCGACACCGCACGGGAATCCGGCCTCATGCTGGAGAGCGATCAGGTGCGCTTCTCGATGGACCGCGACATCGTGCCGCTGGAATCCTACGCCGATCAGCCCATCGAACGTCTGCTGTATGACTGGAAGTGGTTGTCCACCATGTTCAATCGCGTCAACGTCGCGATGGGACTCTCGCCGCTGTACCCCTTCGACATCCCCACGCCCGTTGTACGAAAACTGGGTTTCGTGCACCGCGTCATCCGGGAGTCGGCCAAGCGGCACCCATCGTCGGATCCGTTGGTGGTGGCGCCCCCAGCTGCTGAGTGAGCTGCTCCCTGTTCGGCTGGTAGCCGCTTTCCGTTCTGCTGGTTGAGCCGCGACCGGCGAGCGCAGCGAGACGGCCGCGTGTCGAAACCGCCAGTGAGACAACGATGTCAGCGCCCACCGGCTTCCTGTGGTGGCGAATACTTCTGTCTCACCGGTGGTTTCGACACGCGGCGGACATCGCTCCGCTCGTCCGTCGCGGCTCAACCAGCGAAACGGGCTGCGGCTCAACCGGCCTGACCGGGGGCCGCCCGCATGGCCTCACGCAACTCGCGCAGCGACCGTTCGGCTCTCGCCACCTCGTCGGCGGTGCCCGATGCCCGAAGGCGCTCGAGCGTGACCAGCCAGTCGTCGATCTGCCGCACGGTCCGCGCGGTATCCGACGACGTGGTCGGAGGCGAGGACAGGGTGGTCGCGAATTGCATCACGCGATAAGGCCAGTGGGTGCGGGTATTCCATTGCGACACAGCAAGATGAATCCCGCCCGGGGTGTCGAGGGATGAGCCGGGCACGATGTAGCCGCCGTAGGCCTGGGCGACGCGACCGGCCGGGTGATCCTCCTTGCCCCAGTCGGAGATCTCGGATATCGGCATCGTCTTCACCCGCGCACCGACGTCGTCGGTGGGGTCGGCGAGCACTCGGTAGGAGAGTCCGCGGTCGGAGATGCAGTAGCCGCCGAGCACCCACCCGACGCCGGCAGTACCCCGAAGTCGCCGAAAGGTGGTCTCCCGCCACAGTTCTCCCTGCGGAGTGATCACCGTGGGCGGATTCCCCCAGTCCCATCGGCCGTCGCGGAAACCCCAGGTCTCATACAGGTGGCGATCGCCGATACCTGCGGGCCGGACGCGACGCAGGATCATTCCCGAACCCGACTGGAACGCCGACGACATGACGTACACCCAGCCGTCGTCGGGGTCGAAGTCCCATGTCCACGACTGCGCGAAACCGCCGTACAGATCGGCACCGAAGACGGCGTCGCGACCCATGTGTCCCCAGGTGACGCCACCGTCGGAGGAGCGCCAGATCTCCGTCCAGTGCACATGCGGGAATCCGCGAATCACCATGACGTGCAAGAAGAGATCGTCGCCGACGCGCAGGATGTCGCTCGGGATCACGGTGGAGAAACCCCCGCTGCGCCACGGCGGCGAATCATGTACATACGGCCAGAGTTGCCGCGCGTACTCCGGGTCGGGCCCGCCGGCACGGTCCCAGACGAGTTGCCCGGCGTCGTCGCGGTGGCCGATCAGGATCACCGGTGACCGCCAGTCCGGCGATCCGGCCCGCGCATCACGGTAGGTGTCGCCGAACACCGAGATGATCTCGCCGCCCGGCAGATCGGTCATCGCCCCGAGATCGGCTGCGCCGACGCCGAACCGGTCCGAACACTGCGGGCCGGTCAGATCGCAGACCTTCATTCCGCCGACATCGTCGGTGGCCTGCTCGGTCCGTCGCCAGCGCATGGGCGTCGCCTCAGGTCCCGCCTGTGAGGAATGTCCGGCGTCGGGCCGCGACGAACTCCAGAACCGTTGCGACGTCATCGGTGTCGGTGATCCGGTACGCGGCGACGGTGTCCCCGTCGCCGACCTTGATGCCGACGTCGCCGGCACGCAGGTGGGCGAACGCCTTCTCGTCGGTGACGTCGTCACCGAGGTAGATCACCGAGTCGGCACCGAACTTCGCCCGCAAGGCGTCGATGGCGTGGCCCTTGCTGGTTTCGATGACGGCCAGCTCGATGACCGATTTGCCCTCGGTCACCTGCACTCCCGTCCAGCCGGCCGGGCCGGAGCGGGCCGCATCGAGCGCGGCGTCGGCGTCCTGCGCCGACGCGTTGCGGACGTGCAGCACCGTCGACGCCGGTTTGGTCTCGACCATGGTTCCGGGGAACCGACCTGCGATGGAACGCAATTCGTCGATGAGTCGAGCGAGCAGGGCACGGTGGGCGTCGGTCACCTCGACCGCGAAACCGGTGTCGAACTCGCTGCCGTGACTGCCGACCAGACTCACGGGCGTGCCGAGACCGGACAGTTCGGTCAACACCGCGAGTTCACGCCCGGACACCACGGCCGCGTATGTGCGGGGCAGTGCGGCGGCCGCCTCGATCGCGGCGATCGACGCAGGGTTGGGCACGGCGTCCTCGGGTCTCGACACCAGCGGCGAGATGCACCCGTCGTAATCCGAGGACACCAGCAGCGTTCCGCACTCGGCGGCGGCCACCAGCGCGGTCCGCAGGTCTGGGGGAATCCCGTTGGCGCTCATGCGTTCTGGTCGGGCGCGGCGACGAGTTGTACCCCGCGGTCGGCGGACGTCGTGGTCTCCGCATCCGCGGACAACGCACCCAGGAACGACTCGGCCCACTTGGCCACGTCGTGGGTGAGGACCTGGCGACGCAACGCCCGCATCCGACGACGTCCCTCGTGCGGGGTTTGATCAACGGCGGCCGCGATCGCATCCTTGACGCCGTCGAGGTCGTACGGATTGGCCTGGTAGGCCGACTTCAATTCTGCTGCGGCACCGGTGAACTCACTGAGCACCAGGGCTCCGCCGAGATCGCTGCGGCAGGCCACGTACTCCTTGGCCACCAGGTTCATCCCGTCCCGTAACGGCGTGACCAGCATGACGTCGGCGGCGACGAAGAATGCGATGAGTTCATCGCGGGGGACCGGGCGGTGCAGGTACTGGATGACCGGCTGCCCGACGACGCTGTAGCTGCCGTTGATGTTGCCGACCAACTGCTCGATCTCGGCCCGCATCTTCACATAGCTGTCGACGCGTTCGCGGCTCGGTGTCGCCAGCTGCACCATCACCGTCTCGTGCGGGTCGATCCGTTTCTCGGCGAGCAGTTCGGACAGCGCGCGCAACCGGACGTCGATGCCCTTGGTGTAGTCGAGGCGGTCGACACCGAGCAGGACGGTCTTCGGATTGCCGAGTTCCGCCCGGATCTCGGCGGCGCGTGCGCGGATCTCCTTGGAGCGCGCCTTCGCGTCGAGTTCGCCGGAATCGATGGAGATGGGGAAGGCACCCACGCGGACCGTGCGGAAGCCGACCTGCACCACACCGAAGCGGGACCGCACGCCGACGCTGCCCTTGCTGGTGGCCTGTCCGGCGAGGCGCCGGGCCAGGTAGAGGAAGTTCTGCGCACCACCGGGCAGGTGGAAACCGATCAGGTCGGCACCGAGCAGACCTTCGATGATCTCGGTCCGCCACGGCATCTGCATGAACAGTTCCACGGGCGGGAACGGGATGTGCAGGAAGAAGCCGATCCGCAGATCCGGCCGCAGCATCCGCAGCATCTTCGGGACGAGCTGCAGCTGATAGTCCTGCACCCACACCACGGCGCCGTGACCGGCAGCCTTGGAGGTCTCCTCGGCGAAGCGGCGGTTGACCTCCACGTAGGTGTTCCACCACTCGCGGTGGTACTCGGGTTTGACGATGACGTCGTGATAGAGCGGCCACAAAGTGGCGTTGGAGAACCCCTCGTAGTACTCGGCGATCTCGCTCGTCGACAGCGGCACCGCATGGATGTCGATGCCCTCGATGTCGGGGTTGTCGTCGGAGTCGGCGATGCCCGACCAGCCGACCCAGGCACCCGTCCGCGATCGCAGGATCGGTTCGAGTGCGGTCACCAGTCCGCCGGGACTGCGTTTCCAGTGCACCGTCCCGTCGGCCTGGACCTCTTTGTCCACCGGCAGCCGATTGGCCACCACCACGAATTCGGCACCGCGGTGCCCGTCTGCGCGGGGATCGGCCGTCGGCTGAAGTTCCTCGCCCGGCTGTGGCGTCACCGGGTTAGGCGTTCTCGCCCGGCGCGATACCCAGCATGGACAGCAGCATCCGGCACTCGTCGGCGTCGGTGGCGTACGCGGCGACGACGCGGCGCGCCGAGTTGGCGGTCTCGTCGGCTACCGGCGCGAGCTCTTCGTCGGCGGCGATGTCGGTGGTCTTCGCGGGCATCTCGTCCTCTCGTCGTACTCATGATCGGTCGTCATGAAGGCTGGTCGCGGCGGTCTCGTCCGAGGTGGACATACAGACACGCCCCGAGGTGATTCTACCTGGCCATCGGCGTGCCCCGGTCCGGCACCGGTCGGCGTACTCAGACGCGCGGGCGCCGCCGCTACTCACGGGCGGACAGCCGCCGGCGCAGCAACCACTCGGGATGCGGCGGGGTGAATCGCGGACGCCGCATCGTGCGCGCGACGAACTCGCCCAGAGTGACGCCGGCGGCCAGCGCGCACCCCACAGCGAGTGCCGACGCGACCCAGGTGAAACCTTCGAGGGTTTGCTCGTTGAGGATGCCGTAGAGGCCGCGGTACACGGCCAGACCCGGTAGCAGCGGGGTGATGCCGGCGACGGCCACAACAAGCGGCGGAACCAGTGCGCGACGGGCGAGCAGACCACCGATCAGGCCGACGCAGGCAGCGGCGACACCATTGGCGATCACGTCGCCCACCGAGAGGAAATACGTCACGGCCACCACCACACCCGAGCCGATCAGACCACCGAGGAAGGCCACCGGCAGCGCCCGTCGCTGCGCATAACAGCCCAGCGCATAGGCCCCGGCGGCAACCGCACCCGCGGCCACCCGGGCCGGGATCTCGACCGCATCGAAGGCTGTCGACGTGGTGATGGTGGGCAGATAGATGCCGGTGATCTCGAGTCCGCGCAAGGCGATGCCGACGCCGGCGATGATGCCGCCGGTCATCAGCAACAGTTCGAAGAACCGCGCGACACCGGTGATCGGAGCCCCGGTGATGGCATCCTGCACGGACCCCACCAGCGACAACCCGGACAGCAACACCACGATGCCGGCGGCGATGACCTGCGAGGGTGCGATGGTGATGCCCAGGCGCTCGGCATTTCCGTACACGACCGCCGCCGGGACCACGGCGATGAACCCGCCCATCACCTGCTGGAAGAAGACGGGGGTGCCGATCCGGTTCAGCTTGCGGTTCACCGTGATGGTGACGACAGTGCTGACGAAGGCCAGCACCGCCACCAGGACGTGCCCGCCGAGCAGGACGCCGATGGCCGACGCCATGACCCCCCACGCGGCGGTGGCGATGGAGTACCGGTAGGGGTGCGGCGCGGTGATGATGGCGTCGACCAGCCGGTGCGCGGTCGACGGTGTGATACCGGTGTCGCGGATCTTGCGGATCAGCCGGTCCACCTCGGCGAGGCGAGTGAAGTCCATCGAGCGGTAGTAGACCTGCTCCATCGTCGTGATCGGCGGGAGGGTGGCGCCGCGCCGGGCGCTCACCACGATCGTGTTGTAAGTGACGTCGACGTCCACATCGGCCAGGCCGTAGACACCGGCGACGAACTTGATCTGACTCTGGGTATCGACGGCCGCGGTACCCGAATCCAGCAGTACCGCGCCGATCTTGGTGGCGAGATCGAGAACCTCGGTGATGGCCGCGACGTCGAACCGATCGATCGGTTTGCGCGGCGACACCATGATGCTGCCGGGTTCGATGGTGTCGATCGTCGCCTGGCTGGTGCCGGTGAGGCGACGCAACGCGCGGCCGATATACTCGCGCACGCAGGCCTCCTTAGCTCAGTGGTAGAGCACTCGCCTTGTAAGCGAGCGGTCGTCAGTTCAATCCTGACAGGGGGCTCCACTACGTTTCGTGGCGGGAACCCCGACGGCAACGACCTCCGACGTCGCGTGGGTTCCGACGTGTGACGAGGCTCATCGAGCTTGTCGCGACCCCCGGCCGGGGGCATCAGTACACCAGTCACACCACGCAGCGAAAGCCCAGATGTGACGTCGCGCTGTCGTCGGATTGCGCCGACCGCGCCGCCGGACGATACCGCCGGCAGTACTCGGGGGCGCAGATGTAGGAGCCGCCCTTGGTGACCCGCATGATCCTCGGCGAGGTCGTCGGCGCCAGGAGGTCGGGGCGGCCGTCGGCGTCGACGTGGACGTCGTCGGGCCGGACGTGACGGGGTGTGAAGACGTCAGACGTCCGCTCCCACACGTTGCCGATCATGTCGAACAGCCCGAAACCGTTGGGCGGGCACGTCCCCACCGGTGACGTGGTGCCCCAGCCCTCGTTGCGGTACGGGAAGCGGCCCTTCCAGGTGTTGGCCAGGTCGGCACCGTCGGGGTGGAGTTCATCGCCCCAGGCGAATTCGGCTGCGGCGAGCCCGCCCCGTGCCGCGTACTCCCATTCGGCTTCGGTGGGCAGTCGGCGGCCCGCCCAGCCGGCGTACGCGGCCGCGTCGCGGTAGGCGATGTGCACGACGGGGTGATCCGGCCGGTCCTCGACGCCGGACCCCGGACCCTCGGGGCGATGCCACGCCGCGCCGGGCTGCCACCGCCACCACTGCTGCCAGTCGGCCAGGTTCACCGGACCGGCGGTCGGGGTGAAGACCAGCGCACCGGGGACGAGGTCGCCGGGGTCGGCGCCGGGGAAATCGGCGGGGTCGATCGGTTCCTCGGCGACGGTGACATATCCGGTGTCGGCGACGAACTCGGCGAAGGCGGCGTTGGTCACCGGATGGCGTTCGATGGCGAAGGCGCCGACCGCCCGGTCATGGGCGGGGCGTTCCTCGGCGTAGTGACGGTCCGAGCCCATGCGGAAGACTCCGCCGGGCAGGTCGACGAGTTCGGTGAGCGCCATGGCTTCGACCATAAACCTGTATGGGTTCCTCGCTCGCGGCATGATCGGACCATGTCGACCGACAACACGCCCCGAGCTGCGGCCCCCACCGCCGACGATGCCGCCGTCCCCGCCGATGGTGCGCAACCGGCGGTGCGTACGCACCTCGGTCCGGTCCGTGGTCGACGACGGGAATCCGGAGCCGGCGCGGTTGACGTGTGGCGCGGCATCCCGTTCGCAGCGCCGCCGGTCGGCGAGTTACGGTGGCGGCGAGCCCGGCCGGCGACGCCATTCGAGGGTGAATTCGACGCCGCGACAACCGGTCCGGTGTGCCCGCAGGAACGCAACCCGGCGATCCGGCTCGGCGCCGACACGGTCATGGACGAGGACTGTCTGAACTGCAATGTCTGGCGACCGGCCGATACCGGGCCGGACGCGCGCTTGCCGGTGATGGTCTGGATTCACGGTGGTGCTTACGTTTTCGGCTCGGGGAGTCAACCGCTGTACGACGGCGCCCGGCTGTCCGCGACGGGCGGCGTCGTCGTCGTGACCTTCAACTACCGCCTCGGCGCCCTCGGATTCGCCGACCTGTCCGCTCTCGGCGACGAATTCGAGACCAATGCCGCGCTGAGTGATGTGCTCGCCGCGCTGGGCTGGGTGCGCGACACCATCGGCGCCTTCGGCGGAGATCCCGCCAATGTGACCGTCTTCGGCGAGTCCGCCGGTGGGGGCATTGTCACCACGCTGCTGACCATGCCGGCCGCACACGGCCTGTTCCACCGGGCCATCGCGCAGAGCTCGCCGGCGACGTCGATGTACGAGCAGGCCCGGGCGCAACGCGTCACCGCAGCCTTCCTCGAAGCGCTCGGACTCGGTGACTCGCCGAGCGTCGATCAGCTCCGTGAGGTCGATGCGGCGGCCACGGTGGTGGCCTCGATGCGCGCGTTCACCGACGTTCCGAGCACCAACCCCGGCACCATCGCCTTCGCCCCGGTGATCGACGGTGACCTGGTGCCGCAGCATCCGCTCGACGTGTTCCGGGCGGGGGAATCCCACCCGGTGCCGTTGCTGATCGGTACCAATCGCGATGAGGCCAATCTGTTCAAGTGGATGAAATCGCCACTCATGCCGATCACGACGGCCGACATCGAGCGCATGTTCGCCGACATCGCGCGTGAACACCCGGAGGTGACGCTGCCCGCCCGGGCCGAGGTGGCCGCGGCCTACTCGGGGTTGCGCCCCAAGGTGGCCGGGCTCGGCGTCGCCCGCGATGTCGCGTTCCGGATGCCCACGATCTGGGTTGCGGACGCGCATTCGGCGCGGGCGCCGGTCTATGTCTACCGGTTCGACTGGGCCACCCGAATGCTCCGGATGCTGCGCCTCGGGGCCGCACACGCAACCGAATTGCCGTATGTCTGGGGCAATCTCGTCAGTGGCTCCAAGGACATCACCTTCTTGCTGGGTGGTCGTGCCGACGGTGAGAAGCTCTCGCGCCGGACCCTGGGGCGGTGGGCGGCGTTCGCCCGGACCGGTGTGCCGGACGTCGACGACGACAATCAGGACGCGCCGGAGTGGGTCGGCTACACCACCGACTCGCGAGCCGTCCTCGTCATCGACGCGCAGGATCGGGTGGTCGACGATCTCGACGCAGATCTGCGTCGCGCGTGGGGAGCCGACGTCCTGGGCTTCCGCTGAGGCGACCACTCTGCGGCCGCCGACTGTTCACTCGTTTGTCACGTTGTGGCGCAGGAGAATTCGACGTTCCCCTGCGATCTGCATCACATGCGACGACGGGCGTTCGCGAATCGGGGGCGGCGATCGTAGATTGAGCATGCCATCAGGCAGCAGTCTTCAACTGAACAGGAAAGGCAGTCCAATGGGTCGGGGAATCAATGGATTGGATATGTCCGCAGGGGGATCGGCGATCGCGTCGTCGGGCACCGCGGCGGGACGCACGTGGATGGGCCGCGCGGTGGGCGCCGGACTCGCCGGGATCGCGATCACCGGCGCGCTCGCCGTGGCCACGCCGTCGGCGAGTGCCGGGGTGACCGCCACGCGGGCGGTCACTGAGACGGTGATCTCCGCGACCTCGTCGGTGGACCAGGTGTCGTCGAAACTCGTTCGCACGGTGGTGATTCCGGCGAGCCCGGTGGACCTGACCGCCGCCGCACCGGGTCGGACGGTCGTCGCCTATCTGCCCGGGCGCCATGAGGTCGCCTCGCCGGAGGCCATCGGGACGTCGACCGCCGTCGGCGCCGGTGTGGGTGCGGTGGTGGGCTTCGGTATCGGCTTCCTGGCCGCCCCGCTGGTGGGCACCATCGGGGCGGCAGTGGCGGGAGCGGTCAGCGCGGCGGTCTGCGCCGGCGCCACCGCGGGTCTCACCTGCGGCATCGTGATCCCACTCGTCGTCGCCATCTCCTGGCCCGTTGCGGTCATCGCCTCACCGCTGGTGGGCATGGGGATCGGTGCGGCCATCGGTGCCGGAATCGGCGCGGCCGTGGGCACCACCTATGCATCCGCGGAGGTTTCCGCGCCGAAGGTGCCGCAGGCCACCCGGGTGCAGGCGCCCGCAGCGGTTGTCGCGCCGAAGCCCGTTGCGGAGATCGCCAAGGACCCGACGGTGCAGAACATCGTGACCGCCGTCGACCGTGCCATCGCCACGAACCCGCAGCTGGGACCGGTCGGCGACCTCGCCCGGTCGTTCCTGCCCAAGCACTGACGCGAACGTCCGGGGGCGCGACGCTGGTCGTCTCGTCCCCCGGATCAGTTCGTCGGACGTGACCTGCACCACGGCAATTTGCGATCGGCGTGAGACGCAACCTAAGGTTCGTCTCGTTGTCAATGAATGATGTCGTGATCACCTGACTCGCGGGGGTCTGCCGGGTGGGCGCATCCCGCGAGCAAAGGTGTGCAGTCGTGATCAGTCCCCGTGCCGGAAAAGATCGTCGACGGTCGCCGAATATGTTGTGGCGAACCGTGATCGGCCTGTCGGTGGCCGTTGCCGCGCTTGTCTCGGTCGTCATGGCGGCCGGGGCGCCGGCCGCCGCCGCGCCACCCAACCGGACTCCGAATCCGAACGAGATCTTCAACGGATACGTCCTCGGCACCTTCACCAACGGCCGGGTGGCCAGTCCGCAGGAGATCTTCACACCGCTCGTGTCGGCGGATCCGTGGTACGTGGAACCGCGTCTGCGCGGTACCGAGAAGCCCGGCGCGATCGTGAAGGCGCGCAAGGTCGCCGTCCAGTTCACCGGATTCCGGCCGGGCAATCTCGACGCCTACCAGCTCATGTACGTCACCCGCGGGCTGCACGGTGAACCGGAGATCAGTACCGGAATCCTGATGGTCCCGGTGGACGGCCGCGCGAATGCGACACGCCGCGTCGTCGGCTATCAGTTCGCCAACGACAGCGTCGGAGCGTGGTGTCATCCCTCCACGATGTGGACCGGCAAGGACCCGATGGACGGTGCGTCGTGGTCGGCGTTGGGTCCGCTCGCGCTCATGTTCGGCAAGGGCTACGCGGTGATGATCAGCGACGTCGGCAACAACGGCGACCCGCATCCGCACGGCGTGTTCGCCGGGAAGTTCGGCGGTAACGCACTTCTCGACGGACTTCGGGCTGCGCTTGCCCATCGCGACGCCGGACTGTCGGCTTCGGCGCCCATCTCGTTGTTCGGCATCGCCGGCGGCGGTGTGGGAGCCGCCTTCGCCGCGGAGAACGCGGCAGCCTATGCGCCCGAACTCAACATCAGGGCAACGGTTCTCGAGGGCATGGCTGTCGATCAGCGCAACTTCATCCGGACGTCGTCGGGCTCGATCGGTTCCGGTTTCGCCTTCGCCACCCTCCTCGGTCTCGAACCCCGCTACCCGGAGATGAAGATCGACGAAAAGCTGTCCCCGGCGGGCAAAGCCCTTGCCGACGTGTTCCGCACGCAGTGTCAGACGCCCGCCTATTTCGCCACCCCATTCCTGCCGCTGCAGGCCTTGTTCAAGAACGGGCAGCATCCCGCCGACATCCCCGACTTCCAGGCCGCCTATCGCGACAATGTGTTGGGGCACAAGGCACCCAAGGCGCCCGTCCTCATCGCGTCCTGCGCCGCCGACGACTCGTTCATGTCGATCGTGCCCGCCGCCGACGCCCGAAAGCTGGCCAGGCAGTACCGCCGCGGCGGCACACACGTCGACTACCATCCCACCAACTGCAGCATGGTGAACTTCCTGACCAACATGTACGGCTGGGGCACAGACCTTTTCGGCATGCAGACGATCGATTGGATGGCGGCACGGCTGGCTTAGCCTCGATCCACCGATTTGCTTGTGATCGGTCGGTGAGGGATAAACGAAATGCCCTGTCTGAGTGACAGAATGGGACTTCTCTAGGGTTCCATCCACACACACAGGAGGGCATGTCGTAGATGCGATTGTCTCACACTCACCCGGTCCGGTCTGCATCCTGTGACGATCCGAATCTCCTCGCCGCTGCGGGGGTGGTGCCGGTGATGGCGCTGGCCGAACGCGCCAGCCTGTCGGAGTTGGCCCGCGAGCATCTGAGCGTGCCCACCGACAAGGGCGCCCATCCGGATCGGAAAATGTTTTCCCTGGTGGCGGGGATGGTGGCGGGCGCCGACAGCATCGACGACATGGCCGTGTTGCGACACGGCGCGATGGGCAAGGTGTTCGACCATCCTTACGCCCCGTCGACGTTGGGATCGTTTCTTCGCGAGTTCCGGTTCGGGCATGTCCGCCAAGCCGATGCGATCGCCACCCGGCTGTTGGCGGGACTGGCTCGCCATACTCCGGTGCTGGCGGGGATCGACGGGCCGGTGATGATCGATATCGACGACTCGATCATCGAGGTCCACGGCCCGGCCAAGCAGGGCGTCGGATTCGGCTACACCCGAGTGCGTGGGCTGAACTCGGCGATCACCACCCTCACCTGTGGTGACGGTGCGCCGGTGATCGCCGCTCAACGCCTGCGCAAAGGGGCGTGTAACTCCGCGCGCGGGGCGCATCGGTTGATCGCCGACACCCTGGCCACCGTGCGGCGGCTACGGTCGTCCGATGCGTCGGGACCGATACTGCTGCGAGCGGATTCAGCGTTCTACGGCCATCGCGCGATCACCACCGCGCTCCGGGCCGGTGCGCAGGTGTCGGTCACCGTGCGTCAGGATTCCCACGTCCGAGCAGCGATCAGCGAGATACCGGCAGATGCATGGACGCCGATCGAGTACACCGACGCCGTCTTCGACGAAGACAGCGGCCAGTGGGTCTCGCGGGCCGAGGTCGCCGAAGTACCGTTCACCGCGTTCACCTCCAAAGCCAAGCGCCTGCAGGTATCCGGACGGCTGGTGGTGCGCCGTATCCCTGACTTCGCAGCCGAGGGAGACGGCTTGTTCGACGTGTGGCGGTTTCATGCGTTCTTCACCACCAGCGACCTGGACACCGTGACCGCCGACAAGACTCACCGCGGTCATGCGATCATCGAGCAAGTCCACGCCGACCTCAAAGCCTCCGCATTGGCGCATCTGCCCTCGGGAAAGTTCTGCGCGAACGCCGCATGGCTGGTGTGTGCGGTCATCGCGTTCAACCTGACCCGCGCCGCAGCCTGTCTCGGTGGACAGCGTCTGGCGAAGGCGACTACCTCCACCATCCGACGCACCCTGATCTGCATACCCGCTCGAATCGCGTCCTCAGCGCGGCGCATCACGATGCATCTACCCGCCCGATGGCCGTGGGAACGCGAGTGGAACCTGTTGTTCAACAACACGATCAAACGACAACACTCAGCCTGACCCCTAACCATCGGCCAGAACCGGCCCCGACACGAAACCCAGTGAAACACGCCGACACCAGAGATCGGCGACTCACCCACGCCCACCGCCACCCCGAACATACACAACACATTTCACGAGACATCAAAAAGCCGATCGGTGGATCGAGGCTTAGTGGTCCCCACCGAATACCCCCGACGAATTTCCGGTGGCAACCACTCAGGGTCCGGGCGTGTTGGTTGAGCCGGCGCGGCGGTTTCGCTCGTCCGTCGCGGTTCAACCAGCAGTAACGCAGTGGCGGCCCGACGAGCGGTAGGAGGGCGGTCGGGTCAGTCCGAGCAGTCGGCACCGATCTCGGTGTGCGGCAGGTAGGCCTGGCGCTGGGCGGGACGCAGCGGTGGGGTGGTGCCGCAGATCCAGGCGCGGGCGTCGTCGACGCGCAGCGTCTGCAGATAGATGGCGCCGGTGGTGTCACCGCCGGTGAGGATCACGTCGTCGGTCGTCGTGCGTGCCGGGAACTGCCAGGTGGTGGTGCTGTCGGTGGTCGCCAGCAGTGGCCGGACGGCCTGCGGATCGGCGATCCGGCCGTCGGTGGTGACCGCGATACTCAGCAACTCGTGGGTGGCGGTGCCGACGATGACGCGTGACGGCGCCAGCGACAGGGTCGACACGTGCATCTCCGGGCGCCGGTCGATCTGGGTCGGCCGGCCGCCGCCGTTGAGGTTCCAGGTACTCAGGTCGCGTGCACCGACCACGAGCACCTGTCCGCCGTCGGCGAAGACGGCCTGGGTGACCGGTGCGTCGTCGGAGATCACCGCGATCGGGTCCGGACCTGGTCGTCGCAGGTCGTAGAGATAGACGCGTTTGTCGTCGGAGGTCACCGCCAGACGGCTGCCGTCGGGACTGAAGGCGACACTGCGGATGAGGTCGGACGGACCGACGAGTCGTGGTCCCAGCGGTGTCGGCCGGTCCGGGTTGTCGGTGTTCCACAGACGGATGCTGAAATCGTCGGTGAACCGCCCCGGGTTCGTCGGAGGCTCTCGAACCTGTGAAGGATGGAGAGCATGGCAGCACCTCGGAAGTACAGCATTGAGCTGAAGGAGCGAGCGACGCGGATGGCGGTGGAAGCCCGCAAGGACCCGGCCACACGGCCGGGAGCGTTCAAACGGATCGGCGATCAACTCGGTGTGCACCCGGAGGCGCTACGCACCTGGGTCAAGCAAGCCGAAATCGATGGCGGGCAGCGGCCGGGTACCACGAGCAGCGATTCCGAGCGGATCGCGCAGCTCGAGCGGGAGAACCGCGAGCTGCGGCGGGCGAACACGATCTTGAAGCAGGCGTCGGCTTTTTTTGCCGCGGAGATCGACCGCCCACAGCGTTGATCGTGGAGTTCGTCGCCGCTTCTCGCGACGAACACGGAGTCGATCCGATCTGCGCGGCCCTACGCGACACGGCCGCCCAGATCGCTCCGTCCACGGTACGAGCCCACCTGAGTGCGAACAAGACCGAGGCGCCACGCACGGTGCGTGACCGGGAGATGCTCGGCGAGATCCGCACCGTGCACGCCGACAATCTCGGCGTCTACGGTGCCCGCAAGGTCCACGCCGAACTACGCAGAAAGGATATCGACGTGGCGCGCTGCACTGTCGAACGATTGATGAAAGCCGATGGACTGCAAGGGATACCGAGGTTGAAGACACGCAGGACCACCCGCAGCGATGGCGCCGAAACCCCGCAACCGGCCGACCGAGTCGGCCGGCAGTTCACCGCCGAGGCGCCGAACACCTTGTGGGTGGCGGACCTGACCTACATCCGCACCCACTCCGGGTGGGTGTACGCGGCGTTCATCCTCGACGTGTACTCGCGCGTGGTCGTCGGCTGGCAGGTCTCGACCACGATGCACACCGACCTCGCATTGGACGCCTTAGACATGGGATTGTGGGCGCGTGATCGTGCCGGCCAGGATGTGGCCGGACTGATTCACCACTCGGACCGCGGAGTGCAGTATCGAGCGATTCGTTACACCGAGCGTCTCGCCGAAGCTGAAGCGGTGACTTCGGTTGGCTCCAAGGGTGATTCGTATGACAACGCGATGGCCGAGGCGTTCAACTCGTTATTCAAGGCGGAATGTATCCGCAACCCGATCATGCGCCCGAAGAGCGGGTGGGGCGGTGTCGGCGACGTCGAGATCGCGGTCGCCGAGTACATCGAGTGGTTCAACCACCGCCGTCTGCACGGCGAGATCGGACACGTCCCGCCGGTCGAGTACGAGGCCGCCTACTGGGCGGCCCACACGGTCACCAGCTACCGTGAGAACCCGGTCCCAGCAGAGGCCGGAACCAACTAACCGAGCCTCCAGCAAACCCGGGGCGATTCACGGCGCCGGTGGCGAGTATGTTGGCGCCCGACGTGGGTCCGCCCGGCGATACCGGCGCGAATGCCAACGGGAACGTGTAGCGGGTGTCGATCGCGAGTTCGGCTGCGCGACGGGGCCGTGCCGGATCGCGGGTGTCCCACAGTTCCACCGAGCCACCGTTGTTGACGGTGGCCACCTGGGTGCCGGATGTGTTGACGCTGACCCGGGATGGTCGTTGACCCGACGCTGGATCGGTGTGCGTGACCGCAGGGTCAGCGAGCCGCCGCGGGCGGACCACAGATTGAGTGTCGTGTCGGTGCCCACGGTGGCGACCGTCGTACCGTCGGCGCTGAGTCCCATCCCGGTGATGGTGCCGCCCCGGTCGGCGAGGGTGGTCTGGGGCAGACTCCACACGTCGATCGTGCCGTCGGATCGTCCGGATACCAATTGCGTTGCGTCCGGACTGAACTGGGCCGAGAAAGTCCGGACCGAGCCCTGCTCGGAGGCGGTCTGCAGTGCCCATCGGGTGATGGGGGTGCTCGGTTGGCGGTGTTCCACACGGTCACCGTGCCGTCTGCGCGGGCCGAGGCGAGGGCGGTGCCGTCGCGATTGAAGGTCATCGACCAGGATCCGGCCGTGGTGTTCGGCAGCGACGAGCTGATCGGGGTCGGGCGCGCCGGGTCGGCCACGTTCCACAGTTGCGCGTTGGGGCTGTCGCCGGTCACCGCGAGCGACCGACTGTCCGGGCTGAACGCCACCGCGTGGGTGATGCTGGGGAATCCGGTGATCGGCGGTCCGGCCGGAACCGGGCGATCGCCGGTGGTCCACAAGTGCACCACCTGGTCGTCGCCGCCGCTGGCCAGCAGGCGCCCGTCCGGACTGAAGGCCAGGGTGCGGGCTGCGGCGTTGTGCCCGCGCAGCACCGCGGTCTGCACCGGAACCCCGGCCGTCGGGACCGCGAAGATGGTGACCGTACCGTCGTCCGACGACGCTGCGAGGGTGGTGCCGTCGACGGCGAAACGGACCATGTACACGGTGCCCCGCCCGGGTGACATCGTCGCAACGAGACGCGGGGAGGTGGCAGAGCTGATGTCCCACAACCGAACCCGGCCGTCGCCGCTGCCCGCGGCGAGGATCGGACGAGTCGGATGGAAGCTCACCGACGTCACATACTGGCCGAACCCGGTCATCACCGCTCGCTGCTGATATCCGGCGGCGGCCGGCACGCGCTCCCAGAGCCGGACTTCCCGATCGCCGCCCGCCGACGCCATGAACCGGCCGGTCGAGTCGAAGTTGATGTCGTAGACCGGTCCGGTGTGACCGGTCAGCGGCAGGGCAAGTGGGCTGGTGGCCGCCCCGCGGATCCGGCTGGTCACCGTCGGTTCGTCGGGGTAGAGACCGTGGGCCACGAGCAGCAGCCGCGCGGCCAGCGACGGGTTGGACTGCTGCATGCTGTCGATGTGGGAGAGCAGGGCGGCGCGTTCGGCGGCATTGCGCTGCAGGGTGAGGTCGTGGGCCTGACGGAAACTGATCGCGGCGGTGATCGTCGACGCGATGGCCAGACCCGACGATCACGGCGGCGACGATGACCAGCACCCGGCGTCGACGTTGCCCGCGGACCGCGGCGTCGAGGAACTCGTCGTTCTCCCGGCTCAGCAGGTGCTGATAGCTGCGGCGCAGCGATGCCCGATGATCCCGCGCGTCCTCCAGTCGTGAACCGGTGTAGAGGAACGATCGGCTCCGCCCGGCCGCCAGCCACGACGCGGTGTCGGCGTCGAGCTGCTGCCGCCACAGGTGGGTGCCGGAATCGGCGGCGATGGATTCGGCCAGCCGTGGCCACGCGGTCAGCACCACGTCGTGGATCAGCATCACCGAATCGGAGGAGACGGTGAGCAGGCGTGCCTGCGCGAAGACGTCGATCACCGACGACACGTTCGGCGGGAACCGGCCGGCGATCGTCGCCGGCGAGAGCGGGACACGCAACGCGATCCCGGCCGGTCCCACATGGACCAGCGCGAGCAGCAGGGCCCGCGCCACGTCCCGGTCGGCCGGTTGTAGGGACGTCCACGCCGATTCGGCGGTGTCGGCGACAGCCCGCGCGATCCCGCCGGTGGCCCGTCAGGCCGACAGCGTCATCCGGTTGCCGGACCGGCGTGTCCAGGTGGCCTGCAGGACGTGTGCGAGCAGCGGCAACCGGCCGGCCCGGTCGCTGACCGTCGACGCCTCGTAGAGGTCGGTGATCATGACGTCGGCCAGACCGGATTCGATGCGGCCACCGGCCAGCCGAACCGGCCCGGTGATGACCTCGCGCAACTGGCTGCGCGTCATCTCCGAGACGATCACGCAGCGCGACTGCCACGCCTCGGCGAGCAGGGGGAACTCGACGCACTGGCCGAAGAAGTCGGCGCGTATCCCCAGGACGACCACGGTGTCGCGGGCCATCTCGGCCACCTGCTGCATCGTCGACGCGAGGACGGCCGGGTCCGAGGAGAAGACGTTCTCGAACTGGTCGATGACGATCGCCGTGCCGGGCCCGGGTGGCCGGTCGTCGCCATCGCAGGCGGGCTCGGAACCGGGCTCAGTGGATTCGTCAGCGTCATCGAGGCGGATGCCGTCGGGTGTGACGGTGGCATGGCGGGGCGGCGCGATCCGGGTGTCGCGCGCCAGGCCGGCCCGCAACAGCGACGACTTCCCCGACCCGGAAACACCGGTCACGATGACCAGTCGGCAGGCGGGCGCCGCGTCGTCGGGACCCGTCTCGGCTGCGCTGAGAATCGTGTCGACCAACGTGCCGATGAGGTCGTCGCGGCCGAACAGCGCACGTTCGGCGGCGGTGAGGGTGGCCAGACCGGCATACGGACGAGTCAGGACGGGTGCCGGTTCGGCCGCGTCGAGCCCCTCTTCGGTGACGCGGTGGTCCCACAGCTCGCGCCACTGCGGGATGCTGAGTACGTCGGCCTCTCCGGCGGCCACCGCCCGCGAGGTCAGCCAGAGGAGCAGCGGTTCGACGGTCGCGAAGTCCCGGGGCAGATGCCGCCCGTTGCGCCAGTCGCTGATCCGCTGGGCCGACACCCTGGCCCGCGACGACGCGGCGCGCAGCGTCGGCCGTCCCGCTTGGACGACAGACGCGCGAGCGCCTCACCGAAATCCACTGACCATCACCCGCGACCCCGACCGACACACACCCGAGGAGAACCGGGTACCGCACCATCATCCGGTACCCGTCCCGGCGACGCCAACACAGGTGGGCCGGCCCACTTGCGGTCCGTCCGGCCCCAGTTGGTCATCTGACCTGATTTTGTCCGGATCCGGCGTGAATCCTGTCCGGTCCGGAATCTCCATTCCGCCCTTGACCTGGTGTTTTACGGTCCTCGGCGGGTTCGGGCTGGAGTCCGGGTGCGCGGTGGGGTGAGCTTACGGAGCGCCCCGGGGGGAGCGCGCGGAGTCGGACGGCCGGACGACACACGGAGGTGCGGTGCACCGCCTGTCGGGGGTTGTGTGTCGCACGGCGGCCGCATCCGCAGGGGGTACCGGGGCCGGGGCCGATGGGGGTCGGTCCGGCCCCGGGCGACCCACCTCCGTCGATACGATCTCCGCATGACCAACCCTCCGGACTCCTCCGGGACCGGCGTGCCGCGGGTGATGCGCCACGCCGCGGCCGGGCTGCCCGACGGCGGATTCCCGTACAGCGCGACCGTCACCGCCGGGCCCCTGCTCGTCACCGCCGGCATCTCGCCGTTCGACACCCCGCCCGCCGATCCCGGCAACCCGGCCATCTCGGCTCCCGGAGACGTCGCCGCCCAGACCCGACGATGCCTGCGCAACCTGCGTGACGTCCTCGCCGAGCGCGGTGCCGGATTCGACGACCTCGCCAAACTGACCGTGTACGTGGCGACCGGCGAGCGCTCGGAGCTGGCCGCGGCGTGGGGTGCGGTCCTCGAGGCGTTCGGTCCCGACATCGTGCCACCGGCCATGCTCGTCGGGGTCACCGTCCTGCCCTATGACGGTCAGGTCGTCGAGGTCGATGCCCTCGTCGCGCCACCGGTGTCGACATGAGCGCGCGACCGTTCGTATCCGACGAACAACGCCGAACCCGGCTCCTGCGCCGGCATCGCCTGGCCACTGAAACCCGCGCCGGCACGGTGGTGGAGGCGGTTGACGCGATGGTCGGCCTGCACGCCACCACCCCATCGACGGTGTATCTCTCGGCCTGGGCGCGGGTCGCCGGATTCACCCCGGACGCGATGAGCGCCGCACTCTACGACGACCGCACCCTGATCAAGCAGCTCGCGATGCGGCGCACCCTGTTCGTCTTCCCCCGGCCCGTCCTGGCCGACGCGGTCGGTGCCATCGGCCGGCGGGTGTGCGCGTCCGAGCGCACCAACATGCTGCGCGACCTGCGTCGCAGCGACGACTTCGACGATCCGGAGGGATGGATCGACGCCGCGAGCGCGGCCGTCCTCGACGAACTGTCCGACGGCAGCGCGCTCACCTCGAGCCAATTGCGTGACCGACTGCCCGCCCTCGACGGATATGTCACCTACGGCGTCGGAACCTCGTGGGAGGCACGCACCCCGATGGGACCACGGGTGCTCAACATGATGAGCGCGGCGGGTGAGATCGTGCGCGGGCCCAACGGCGGCGGCTGGCACGTGTCGCGGCCGTCGTGGGCGCTGATGTCGGCATGGCTCGGTGAGCCACTGCCGGACGTCGACGCCGCGCAGGGGCATCGGGCGATGATCGCCCGATGGTTACGGTCCTTCGGACCGGGGACCGAGACCGACCTGGTGTGGTGGCTGGGTTCCACCAAGACCGCGGTCCGCGCCGCGCTGGCCGACCTCGACGTCGTCGAGGTCGATCTGGTCGGCGGCGGCACCGGATACCTGCATGCCGACGACCTCGACGCCGACGATCCGGTGGAACCGTGTGCGCTGCTGTTGCCCGAGCTCGATCCGACCACGATGGGACACAAGGAGCGGGATTTCTACGTCGGCGATCACGTGCGCCACGTCTTCGACAGCAACGGCAACGGTGGTCAGACCGCGTGGTGGGACGGTCGGATCGTGGGCGGCTGGTCGCAGCGGGAGGACGGGACGGTGCGGGTGTCCTTGTTCGAAGACGTGCCCGCCGCGGCGCGGAACCTCTTCGACCGTCGTGCCGAGGAACTCTCCGCTTGGCTCGGTCCGGTGCGGCCGCGCCCCGGCTACCCGGCGCCGTTCATGCGTTAGGCATTTCTCCTGGTCAACACTCACAGATTTCTTCCAGGAAGTATCCAGGGCCATGTCAGACTGGTGCGGGAGTGTGATGACGTGAGTGAATCCGGCAAGAACCAGAACCCGGGACAGGGCGCCAAGATCCTCGTCGTCGACGACGAGGAGAACATCCGCCAGCTGTTGTCGGTGTCGTTGAAGTTCCAGGGCTACGAAGTGGAGACCGCCGAGAGCGGTCCGGCCGCCATCGACCGGTGCCGGACCTTCAAACCCGACGCCCTCATCCTCGACGTCATGATGCCCGGCATGGACGGCTTCGGATTGTTGCGCCGGCTGCGCGCCGACGGTATCGAGGCTCCCGCACTGTTCCTGTCCGCGCGAGATTCGGTGGAGGACAAGATCAACGGTCTGACCATCGGCGGCGACGACTACGTGACCAAACCCTTCAGCCTCGAAGAGGTGGTCGCCCGTCTGCAGGTCCTGCTGCGCCGCAGCGGCTTCGACGCCACCGAGAAGCAGGCGTCGCGTATCACCTTCGCCGACATCGAACTCGACGACGAGACCCACGAGGTGTTCAAGGCGGGCAACCTGGTGTCGCTGTCGCCGACCGAGTTCACCCTGCTGCGTTACTTCATGGTCAACGCGGGCACGGTGCTCTCCAAGCCCCGCATCCTCGACCATGTGTGGAACTACGACTTCGGTGGCGAGGTCAACGTCGTCGAATCCTATGTGTCCTATCTGCGCCGCAAACTCGACACCGGCGACAAGCGTCTGATCCACACCCTGCGCGGTGTCGGGTACGTGATGCGTGAGCCCCGCGACTGATGTCCACCGAGTCACGCGGCATGCGGCCGGCGCTGCCCGTCGATGACCTGGCGACGCAACGTACCCCCAAGCGTGGTCTCCCGCTGCGTATGTCGCTGGTGGGGCTCACGCTGATCCTGGTGACGCTCGGTCTGCTCGCCTCGGGTATCGCGGTGACGTCGGCGATGAAACAGGATCTGGTCGACCGCACCGATGCGGGTCTGGTCAACGCGATCAACACCTGGGCCAAGCCTCGTAACCAACAAATGGAGCCACGGCCGGGACCGCCGGGGCCGCGTCGGCCACCGTCGCCGTACTACGTCGTGTCGATCACCAACGACGACGGTGCTTCCGGTACCACCCGAGATGTCTACAACTATTTCTCCGACGAACCCGATCTCAGTTCGCTGTCCGGAAACAACGTCGGGCCGATCACCGTCTCGTCGACCAACGGCGACGGCCCCGACTGGCGGGTCATCAAGCACACCAACCAATTCGGGCAGTCGATCGTCGCGACCCCGCTGACCGACGTGCAGAAGACGCTGTCGAGACTGATGTGGCTGCAGGCCGGTATCGGGCTGATCGTCGTCGTCGTGCTGGGGGTGCTGAGCTATCTGCTGGTGCGGTCGAGTCTGCGCCCGTTGCGCCGGGTCGAGGAGACCGCGCACGCCATCGCGGCGGGCAACCTCAACATGAGGGTGCCGCCCGCCGCCCCCAACACCGAGGTGGGAAGTCTGTCGTCGTCGCTGAACACGATGCTCGGGCAGATCCAGCACGCCTTCGCCACGACGGCCGCCTCCGAACAGCAGGCCCGGGCGTCCGAGGAGAAGATGCGCCGGTTCATCGCCGACGCGAGTCACGAACTGCGCACGCCGCTGACCTCGATCAAGGGGTTCGCCGAGTTGTACCGGCAGGGCGGGGTGCCCGACGCGACCGACGCCATGCGCCGCATCGACGACGAGGCCGGCCGGATGACCCTGCTCGTCGAAGATCTGCTGGTGCTGGCGCGTCTCGACGCGCAGCGGCCGGTGGACAAGCAACCACTGGATGCGCTGGCGCTGGCCGCCGACGCCGTCCAGTCGGCCCGGGTCGCCGCCCCGCAGCGAGAGATCACCCTGAAGGTCGGCGAGTCCGAACTGCCGCCGATGGTGACGGGCGACGCCGCACGATTGACCCAGGTCATTCGCAACCTCGTGAACAACGCGGTGGTGCACACCCCACCCGAGGCGTCGATCACCGTCGGGGTTGGCGTGGAGGGCGACGAGGTGGTCCTCAGTGTCGCCGACACCGGCCAGGGGCTGACCGCAGAGGAGACCGCCCACGTCTTCGAGCGTTTCTACCGCGGCGACAGCTCACGGTCGCGCGGCGACAGCTCCGCCGGCGGCAGCGGCCTCGGATTGTCCATCGTCGCCGCCCTGGTGGCCGCGCACGGCGGGCGCGTCGGGGTGGACTCGACTCCCGGTGCGGGAGCGACGTTCTGGGTGCGTCTGCCCCGACTCGACGACTGACGCCCGCATCGATCGTGCAGGCGAACACGTTCATCGTGCAGGCGAACACGTTCACTGGGTAGGCGAACACGTTCACTGGGCGCCCCAAACCGTTGATCGTGCAGCCATTTTCGTTGATCGTGCAACGCGGCGCCGGCCCGTGCACGATGAACGTGTTCGCCTGCACGATCGACGCGGCTTGGGGCGTCGTCGACGCCGGTCCGATCAGATCAGCCGACGCAACTGCGCGAACTCGGTGACGTCGTCGCGGAAACGGTCGAGTCCGACGAGGGTGTACATGCCGTCGATCTGCCGGTCCGCCCAGAGTTGATGGATGCGACGAAGATCGGATTGTCGTGATTTCCAACCGATCCCGTCGATCACGGCCAGCACGAGCTGCTTGGGTAACCGCACCTCGGCCATCTCCTCGATCTCGCGTACGGCGTCGGTGAGTTTGGAACCGGTCGAGTCGAAACCCTTTGCGGCGACGACGATGTCGGCAGTTTCAGGATCACCGATGATCAGGTCGGCCGGGGCGGTGCGTCCGTTGCGTCCGGTGAACCGTGAACGGGTGGTGTAGTCGAGCCCGAGATCGCGTGCGATGTCCTCGATCTCGTCCTCGATTCGACGACCCGACGCGCCGGCCCGGGTGGCGGTCACGCGGCTGCCGGCGCGGGCCACCAGTATGTCGGCGAAGGTGTAGGTCCGCGTCATCTGCACCCGCAGCATGCGGACCAGATCGAATTCGGCGTCGAGCCACGACACCAGCTCGACCGGTTGCGACCGCGCCAATCCGTGCCAGCCGGTGGTGTCGAAGCGGTCACGCAGGGCGTTCTTGAGTTTCTCCTGCGACAACCCCACCGCGAGTCCGAGGACGGGAACCTCGCCGGGGTTGTCGCGTACCCACGCGGCCAGCCCGGTGAGGTCGGTGTCGAGCAGTCCGCCGAGACGGTCGGCAGCCGCCACGATCCGCTCGGCCTCCGGCGTCGACGCTGTCGGATCGACATGAGAAGTCAACCGTCCCAAGGTTTTCAGGTAGTCGTCGAAGTCGCCGGCGTCGCTCATGGCGCAGATTTCAGTCCCGACCGATGAACAGATACTCGCTGACGTCGCGTCGGGTCGCCGATGCATGTGTCCCGAAGCTGTACTTGTGATCGATGGCGATCACCTCCACCGACGGTTTCACCTTGCCGAGCAGGTCGACGATGCGATCGGCGCCGGGCAATGCGTTCGACGAGTAGGACAGCACGATCGCTCCGGCATCCTCGAAATGCTCGAAGGTGCGGCTCAGCGCGTCCTCGATGGTGCGTTTGTAGGCGAACGGCGTGAAGCGTTTGGGGAGCTTCTTGGTCTTGGTGTTCTCCATGATGCTCATGCCCTGCCAGTACGCCGAGAGCCCCTCGAGGAAGTGGTAGCGCTTGATGTAGTCGTTGTCGTCGGTGGGCGGCGCGTAGGGCGGGTCGAGGTAGACCAGGTCCGGCGGCGACGACCAGCCGGTGTCCAGCTCGAAGACGTCGCCACTGACGCTGCGGCTCGAACGCCCGTTGCTGAACACCGTGGCGTTGTACTCGGCGACGGACCGCAGCCGGAAGTGATCCCGCAGGCTCATGGTGAGGTCTCGGCGACCGTCGGCGTAGCGGGTGGAATCGGTGAAGGTGAAGACCCCCCGGGGTTGCTTGCGCGCCGCGGACAGCACCAGCGCCGAGATCGCGAGGTCCCGCCGGTAGCCGCGAAGGCGGTCGATGTGCGACCAAGCGGAATCGAGGAACGCGCGATCGGCCGGGGTGAAGTACAGGCCGTCGAAGGTGGTGGTGATGAAGTCGCGGTCGTCGGCGGGCGGGCCGCAGATCTGCTCGACGAGGTCGGGCTCGAGGCGGACGCTCGAATTGGCCACTGTCGCACGGGTGATGATGTGCGGGAAGGTGAGGAAGTCGTTGCTGACGACCTCGAAGCCCTGCGCCTTGAGCAGGTAGGAGACGACGCCCGAACCGGAGAAGGCGTCCACCGCGGTCTGTCCGCCGATGTCGGCGAAGACGCGTTCGAGGTGGGGGAGCAGCCGGTATTTGGAGCCCATGTAGCGCAGACGCGGAAACCGTTGAGCACGCGCGACGACGTCGCTCGAACTGATCTCGCGCCCCGATGTGGGGGTGAACTCTGGCCGACTCACATGCAAAGAATGTCATGGACCCCCGACAGTGTTCATTGCGACTGGCCGGATGTGCGCCTGGACCATCGCTCTTCGTCGTCATCGCATCGTCGCTGCGCTCCTTGCTCCTCCTCCTGCATCGCGGTGCGGCGCACATCCGGCCAGTCGCGGGTGCCACCGCCTAGACTCGACGTCATGGCATCGGTCTTCAGCATGATCATCAACGGTGAACTGCCCGGACGATTTGTGTGGAAGGACGGCCAGGCGGTCGCCTTCCTGACCATCGAGCCGGTGACGCCTGGACACGTGCTCGTGGTCCCGCGCAAAGAGGTCGATCACTGGGAGCAGATGGACACCGCCGCCTTCACCCATCTCTCCGACGTCGCGCAGAAGGTCGGCCGGGCGGTCAAAGAGGCCTTCGACGCCCCGCGGATGGGTCTGCTGGTGGCCGGCCTCGAGGTTCCG
The DNA here is from genome assembly GCF_000024785.1 of Gordonia bronchialis DSM 43247. Classification (NCBI taxonomy): domain Bacteria; kingdom Bacillati; phylum Actinomycetota; class Actinomycetes; order Mycobacteriales; family Gordoniaceae; genus Gordonia; species Gordonia bronchialis. The sequence continues at coordinate 884,129 of NC_013441.1, forward strand.
CACGTGCACGTCCACGTGTTCCCCGCGCTGAGCATGGAGGCCTTCGATCTCGGCAACGCCCGCAAGGACGTCACCGGCGAGGAACTCGACGCCGACGCCGAGAAGATCCGAAAGGCGCTGCGCGGCCGCGGTTTCGGCGAGTACGTTCCGGACTGAGCGTTCCCGCGTACCCGTTTCCTTCCCGCTTATTGGACGCAATAAGCGGGAAGGAAATGAGGGTGCGGGAGCGTGATCACACCGTCCGGTGGATCAGCAGCGGCAGCACCGCCGTCGCCCCGGCCTCGCGCAGCCTGGCCGCGGCCAGGGTGATCGGCCAGCCGCTCGACGACGCGTCGACGACGAGCAGCACCGCCTGCCCGGCGACGTCGGGGGCGTCGCCGAGATGATCACGCCAGTAGGCGGCCTCGACGGCGCCGGTGGCATCGGTCGGCGGGTCACCCATCCGAACCGGGAAGGTGCCGCCGCCCCGTCGGCCCACGTCGCGCAGATGAGCCGCCAGCGTCTCGGCCAGATTCGTGCCGGTCAACCTGAGCGACACGATGACGTCGGGACGCATGCCGGTGTCCCGGACCCACGCCGACAAGGTGGCCACCGCCGCGTCACCCAGTTCGCCCAACGCATGCTCGTCCCCGTTGCGCGCGGCCGCGAGCACTTCCGTCCATTCCGGTGCGTCGGCATGGGCCAGAACCCGCCCGGGCTCGGCCGCCACGCCCGCCGGAACCCGGCCACGCGTCCCGAATTCCCCGCCCGGCCACATCTTTCGCGGCTCGAGGACCATCGATGATCTGCGCAGCACCGATGTCACCGACCGGACGATCTGCGGGTCGACGGCGTCGGGCAGCCCCTCGCTGAGCCGGCCGCGGCACACCGAGCAGCGGCCGCAATCGGCGGCCTGCGGATCGTCGAGCGATTCGGTCAGCAACCGCATCAGGCAACGCCGGCCCGCGACGTAGTCGCGCATGATGTCGGCCTCGCGGCGCCGGACCGCGATGATCCCGTCGTAGTGCTCGGCGTCGTAGGTCCAGGGCGTGCCCGTGCTCACCCAGCCGTCCGGCGTGCGTTCGGTGGCTCCGTCGACGGCGAGCTGCTTGAGCATCAGTTCGATCCGGGTTCGGCGAAAACGCGTCGACGCCTCCAGCGCGACCACGGACTGGGGTTCGTCGGCGTCGTCGAGCGCGGTGATCAGATCGCGCATCTTGTCCGGGTCGGGGATGGTCGCGGTGGCGAAGTACTGCCAGATCCGGTCGTCGGTGGCCGACGCCAGGAGCATCACCACGGCGTCGTCGAGGGCACGGCCGGCACGTCCGACCTGCTGGTAATACGACACCGGGGACGGCGGCGAACCCACGTGGACCACAAAGCCGAGGTCGGGTTTGTCGTAGCCCATGCCCAGCGCCGACGTCGCGACCAGCGCCTTGACCCGGTTGTGCAGCAGCGCGTCCTCGAGTTCGTGACGACGGTCGGCGTCAAGCTGCCCGGTGTAGGCGGCGACCGCGATGTCGTCGCCGTGCACCGCCCGGATGGCGTCCACCAACCGGTCCGCGTCGGCGACGGTGAGTGCGTAGACGATCCCCGATCCGGGTAGCGCCGGCAACGACTGCGCTACCCAGGCGTACCGCTGAATCGGCGAGAGCCCGTCGAGAACGTTGAGGTGCAATGACTTTCGGGCCAAGGGGCCGCGCAACACCAGGGTCTGGGTGCCGAGCTGCTCGGCCACATCCGCGGTGACCCGCGCGTTTGCGGTGGCCGTGGTCGCGAGCACCGGGGTGGCCGGGTTGAGATCGCGCAGCACATCGGCGACGCGGCGGTAGTCCGGGCGGAAATCGTGACCCCAGTCCGACACCGCGTGCGCCTCGTCGATCACCAGCAGCCCCAGGTTCCCGGCGAGCGCATCGAGCACGCGCCGCCCGAACCCCGGATTCGCCAGCCGCTCGGGCGAGACCAGCAGCACGTCGAGGTCCCCGCCGCGCAACCGCTCCTCGATTGCCGACCACTCACCGATGTTCGACGAGTTCAGCGTCGCCGCCGACAACCCGCCTCGATGAGCCGCGGCGACCTGATCGCGCATCAGGGAGAGCAGCGGCGACACGATGAGCGTCGGACCGCCGCCGGCCGCCCGGATGATGGCCGTCGCCGACCAATACACCGCCGACTTGCCCCAGCCGGTGGCCTGGACCACCAGGACCCGGGCACCCGGTGCGGTGAGCGCCGACACCGCGGTGAGCTGGTCGTCGCGCAGCCGTGCACCCGGCCCGGCGAGACTGGTGATCACCGCATCGGCGGCATGCTGCTGGGCGGCGGTCAGGGTCGCGGGGGCCGTCATGGGTTCCACCGTAGTGGCCGCCTGCGACATGGTCGGAGGTTGTCCACAGGCGTCCCCGCGAGCCACCGGAACGCTCACAGCAATCTGGCAGGTTCGACCCAGAACCACGGCAGCGAGGGCCACCACTGTTGTACCCATGACAGCACAAGCACTCCCTCGCGCGGCTTCGCCGACCACCACCGTCGCCGACAGCTCGGCGCAGCTCCCGATCCTCGACATCGTGGTCCCGGTGTACAACGAGGAGGCCGATGTGGCCGACTCGGTCCGCCGCCTCGCCGACCATCTCCGCGCTCACGTCCCGTACTCGGCGCGAATCACCGTCGCCGACAACGCGAGCACCGACGCCACGCTGGCCATCGCGGCCGCCCTCGCCGAGGAGATCGACGGCCTGCGCGTGATGCACCTCGACGAGAAGGGGCGCGGTCGCGCCCTGAACGCGGTGTGGCGGGGCAGCGACGCGGAGATCGTCGCCTACTGCGACGTGGACCTGTCCACCGACCTGAATGCGCTGATGCCGTTGATCGCGCCGCTCATCTCGCGGCACTCCGACATCGCCATCGGCACCCGCCTGGCCCGGACCTCGCGGGTGGTGCGCGGACCGAAGCGCGAATTCATCTCGCGCTCCTACAATCTCATCCTGCGGACGACGATGCGGGCCAAGTTCTCCGACGCCCAGTGCGGCTTCAAGGCCACGCGCACCGACATCGCCCGCGAACTGTTGCCCTACGTCGAGGACACCGGCTGGTTCTTCGACACCGAACTGCTGGTACTCGCCGAACGGATCGGCCTGCGGATCGCCGAGGTCCCGGTGGACTGGGTCGACGATCCCGACAGCACCGTCGACATCGTCTCCACCGCCGTCGAGGACCTGAAGGGTTGTGCGCGAGTGGGTTACGCACTGACCGCCGGCCGGCTGCCGATCGCCGAGCTACGGACCACGATCGGTCGCGATCGTGCGCCGGGACCCGAGATCGCCGGGGTGCCACCGGGTATGGTCGGGCAGCTGGCGCGGTTCTGCGTGGTCGGCGTGGCGTCGACGATCGCCTATGCGGTGCTCTACCTGCTGCTGCACTCGTTCCTCGGTGCGCAGGTGTCGAACTTCGTGGCACTCGCGGTGACCGCGGTGCTCAACACGGCGGCCAACCGTCGCTTCAGCTTCGGCGTGCGGGGGCGTGAAGATGCCCTCCGACACCAGATGTTCGGACTCGGGGTGTTCCTCTTCGGCTGGATCGTGACCGCCGGATCGCTGCTGGGGCTGCACCACTTTGTCCCCGACGCCACCAAACACGTCGAGCTGGCGGTGCTGGTGATCGCCAACCTGGTGGCCACCATGACCCGCTTCGTCGGATTGCGCTGGGTCTTCCGCTCACACCTGACCCCGGCCACCGGGCAGATCGCCCAGTGACCGCCACCGTGGTCACCGAGCGGCCGTCGGATTCCGCACCCGCGGGACCGACGGCCGCCGGTCGTCGAGTCGATTCGGTTCTCTGGCAGCGTATCTCGCTAGCCGTTCTGCTCGTGGGTACCGGAGTCCTGTATCTGTGGAACCTCTCGATCAACGGCTGGGCCAACTCCTTCTACTCGGCCGCCATCCAGGCGGGATCGCAGTCGTGGAAGGCATGGTTCTTCGGGTCGTCGGACATGGCGAACTCGATCACCGTTGACAAACCTCCTGCCTCGCTGTGGATTCCGGCGATTGTCGTGCGGATCTTCGGGCTCAACTCGTGGTCCATCCTGGTGCCGCAGGCCCTCATGGGTGTTGCCTCGGTGGCGCTGCTCTACCTGATCACGCGAAAATACTTCGGCCACTGGGCCGGTATCTTGGCCGGCCTCACGCTGGCCCTGGTCCCGGTGTCGGCGATGATGTTTCGGTTCAACAATCCCGAAGCCCTGCTGATCCTGCTGATGATCGCCTCGGTGTGGGCGATCCTCAAGGCGGTCGAGACCGGGCGGCTGCGGTGGCTGATCCTCACCGGGGTCTTCGTCGGATTCGGTTTCCTGACAAAGCAACTGCAGGTCATGCTGATCGTTCCGCCGCTGGCGATCACCTACCTCGCCTTCGGGCCCCGCGGGTGGTTGCGACGTCTCGGTGAACTGTTCGCGTCGCTCGCCGCGATGATCGTCAGCGCGGGCTGGTGGCTGCTGACGGTGGAATTGTGGCCGGTGTCGTCACGGCCGTGGATCGGCGGTTCGCAGGACAACTCGATCCTCGAACTGACGCTGGGGTATAACGGCCTCGGACGTCTCAACGGCAACGAGCGCGGCAGTGTGATGCCCGGTGGTGGCCGCGGCATGGAGGCCGGAATGGGCGGGCCGGCAGGCTACTTCGGTAACGCCGGCCCCGGCGGTATGGGCGGACCGGGTGGTCGCGGCAGCATGTGGGGTGAGACCGGGTTCTTCCGCATGTTCGAGCCTGCGCAGGGCGGTCAGATCGCGTGGCTCATCCCGACCGGGCTGATCGTCGGCATCGCCGCGCTGGTGGTGATCGGCCGGGCCGCACGCACCGACATGCGCCGCGCGTATCTGGTCGTGTGGGGGTTGTGGTTGCTGGTCACCATGGCGGTGTTCAGCTACATGGCCGGCATCTTCCACAGCTACTACACGGCGGCTCTGGCGCCGGCGGTCGCGGCCGTGGTGGCCGGTGGTGCGGCGGTGTGTTGGCAACAGCGACAACGACTCTGGGTGCGTATCGGGCTCGCGGCCGCGGTCTGGGTTGCCGCGATCTGGGGCTTCGTGCTCCTGGACCGGTCGCCGGACTTCGTGCCGTGGCTGCGCTACCTCGTGCTCGTCGTCGGGCTGATCGCCGGTGGCGTGCTGATCGCGGCGCACCGGATGTATGTCGGTGCCGTCGCGGCGACGCTGGCGATCCTGGCCGGCCTCGCCGGACCGCTCGCCTACACCATCGACACGGTGGCGACGGCCAAGCAGGGCTCGATCATCAGTGCCGGTCCCCGCGTGGCCGGCGAGTTCGGCCCGGGTGGCATGGGCGGACCCGGACATCACGGCGGACGCGGCGATAGGGGGATGCCGGGTGGCATGGGCATGCCGGGTGGTCCCAACGGCATGCCGGGGATGCCCGGTGCGACAGGACAGTACCGCGGCATGGGCGGACCCGGCGGACCGGGCGGGCTGCTGAACGGTACGCGGCCCAGTGCGGCGATGGTCGACCATCTCACCCGGGACGCAGATCAGTTCACCTGGATGGCCGCGGCCGTCGGCTCCAACGAGGCGTCGGGCTACCAGTTGGACACCGGCTACTCGGTGATGCCGATCGGCGGCTTCAACGGTACCGACCCGTCGCCGACCCTCGAGCAGTTCCAGAAGCTGGTGGCCGAGCGCAAGATCCACTTCTTCATCGGTGGCGGACGCGGCTTCGGCTTCGGCGGCTCGGATACGGATCGGCCGTCGTCGCAGATCCGGACCTGGGTGACGGAGAACTTCACCTCGACCACCATCGACGGTGTGACGATCTACGACCTGACGTCGCCGAAGTAGTCATCGATCGGGTGTCCGAACACGTTCATCGGGCACAGACGGGGTGCTCGGCGGCGATACCGCGCGCCGTCCCCTAAAGTCATGCGTCATGAGTTCGGATGGCATGAACCCCGACGGAATGAATCCCGGCGGCACCGTGGTCGATTCGACGTCCATCGGCCACCGGTTACGCGCGATGACCGGTCGCGATCCGCACCAGGAGGGGCGGGTCGCGACCAGTCTGGAGCTCTTCTACGACCTCGTCTTCGTCGTCGCGTTCTCCTTCACCGGCACCGCGGCGGCACATCAGATCGCCGAAGGTCACTTCCGCAACGCGCTCATCGGCTTCCTGCTGTGCACCTTCGCGGCCATCTGGGCGTGGATCAACTTCGCCTGGTTCGCGTCGGCCTTCGACACCGACGACTGGTTCTTCCGCATTGTCACCCTGGTGCAGATGATCGGTGTGGCGCTGATCGCGCTCGGCGTCCCCGAGGTGTTCCATTCGCTCGATGAGGCGCACCTCGAGAACCGTGTGATGATCCTGGGCTACATCATCATGCGCGTCGGGATGGTCGCCCAGTGGCTCCGCGTTGCAGTGCAGAGTCCGCGGTACCGGCGGGCGGCCCTCATCTACGCCGGGATGACGCTGCTCGCGCAGCTCGGATGGGTCGTGATCCTGATCGCCCACATGGCGTTGCTGCCGACGGTGATCGCCATGATCGCCTGTGTGGGCGTGGAACTCGTCGGCCCGTTCCTGGGCGAGACCCGAACTCGCGGCGGGACGCCATGGCATCCGCACCACATCGCCGAGCGGTATTCGCTGCTCACCATCATCACGCTCGGCGAAGGTGTGGTGGGAACGGTCACGGTGCTCGGAGCGCTGATCGAGGTGCAGGGGTGGTCGACGGACACGGTCCTGCTCGGCACGTCGGCGATGACGGCCACCTTCGCCATGTGGTGGGTGTACTTCATCGTGCCGGTCGGCGACGCCCTCCATGAACACCGCCACAAGAGTTTCTGGTGGGGGTACGGCCATATCCTGATCTTCATGGCGGCGGCCGGGTTCGGCGCCGGGCTGCACGTCGCCGCGCTCTACATCGAGCACGAGTCACATGTGGCGGGCGGCGCCGTGGTGGCGTCGGTGGCGATTCCGCTGGGCTTCTACTGCCTCGGGATCATCGCCATGTACGACTATCTGCTGCCTTTCGATCCGTTGTCGCTGGTGCTCGCGGTCGTGGTGGTCGTGGTTCTGGCCGGCGCGGTGTGGTTGTGCGTGGCCGGGGTGTCGGTGGTGGTGGCCGTCGCGGTGGCTGCGCTTGCACCCGTGGCCATGGCGATCGTCGACGAGGTCCTCGGCGCGCCGCGGCGCGCCTCGGCTTCGGCGGACTCGAGCTCGCCCGGTCTGCTCTGAGGCGCGCTCGGCCGTTAGAGTCGTGGGCGTGCGCGTACTCGTGATCGGCTCTGGTGGCCGCGAACATGCCCTGCTCATCGGACTGGCCAAGGATCCCTCGGTCACCGAACTGCACGTCGCTCCGGGGAACGCCGGAACCTCGGCACTGGCCACCAACCACGACGTCGACGTCGCCTCGGCCGATGCGGTCCTGGCCCTCGCCCGCCACGTCGACGCCGACCTGGTGGTCATCGGACCCGAGGTGCCACTGGTCCTCGGCGTCGCCGACGCCCTGCGCGCCGCCGGGATCGCGACCTTCGGACCGGGTGCGCAGGCCGCGCAGATCGAGGGTTCCAAGGCCTTCGCCAAGGACGTGATGGCCGCAGCCGGGGTGGCGACCGCGCACAGTGAGGTGGTCGACAATCCGGCCCACCTCGACGCCGCGCTCGACCGTTTCGGTCCGAGGTGGGTGGTCAAGGACGACGGCCTGGCCGCCGGCAAAGGTGTGGTGGTCACCGCCGATCGTGCCGCCGCGCGCGACCACGCCGCCGAATGCCTCGAGAGCGGCCACCCGGTCCTGTTGGAGAGCTTCCTCGACGGGCCCGAGGTGTCGCTGTTCTCCTTCGTCGACGGCGAGACGGTGGTACCGCTCATCCCGGCGCAGGATCACAAACGCGTCGGCGACGACGACGCGGGCCCCAACACCGGCGGGATGGGGGCGTATACGCCGTTGCCCTGGCTGCCTGACGAGGTGACCCGCCAGATCGTCGACGATGTCGTGAAACCCGTTGCGGCCGAACTGGTCAGGCGTGGTACCCCGTTCTCGGGCCTGCTGTATGCGGGGCTGGCCATCGGCAAAAACGGGCCGTCCGTCGTCGAATTCAATTGCCGCTTCGGCGATCCCGAGACCCAGGCGGTCCTCGCGTTGCTGAAATCCCCACTCGGACAGGCTCTTCACGCGACCGCGACCGGCACGCTGGCCGATCTGCTGCCGCTGGAATGGATCGACGGTGCCGCCGTGACCGTGGTACTCGCCGCCGAGAACTATCCCGGCAAGCCGCGCACCGGAGACGTCATCACCGGAGCCGACGGCGACGGCGTGCTGCACGCCGGCACGGCACGTAACGCCGACGGTGCGGTGGTGTCGTCGGGCGGCCGTGTGCTGGCCGTCGTCGGAACCGGGGCCGACCTCGCCGAAGCACGCGCCCAGGCCTACGAGCGGCTGGCGACCGTCAAATTGCCCGGATCGCACTACCGCACCGATATCGGCCGCAACGCGCTCGAGGGCCGCATCAGCATCTAAGTGGTCCCCACCGGAAGTCACTGAGCACCCGTTCATCGGGTGCCCCAACCCGTCGATCGTGCAGGGTGAACGTGTTCGGCAGCACGGTCAACGGGTCAGCGGGCGAGATTGCGGCCCAGGAACTCCACCTGATCGGGTAGCGCGCTCCGCCAGTAGCGATTGGTGTGTCCGCCCGCGGCGGTGCCGAAGGCGGCCGGCGGGTGCAGACCGGCAGCCCACTGCCGGGTGTAGGTGAAGAACTGGTCGCTCGAGCCGATCGAGATCATCAGCGGGATCTTGGCGAAGGCATTCTGCGCCCCGAACAACGAGTGGGCCTGATAGTCGGCCAGGTTGTCGAAGGCGCGCGGCGGGAAGTTCCGCGGATCGGCCCACAAAGCGGGGGAGCTGACCGCGACGGCAGCCACCCGCGGCGCGCCGAGCAGCGACGCGAGGCGCAGTGCGCCATAGCCGCCCATGGACCAGCCGAACAGTCCGATGCGGTCGGTCGAGACGTCGAGGTCGCGGTTGTGCGCGAGCATCGGGATGAACTCGTCGAGCACCATCGCCGCGGCGTCGGTGCCGTCGGCCCGTGGATGGTAGTAGTTGCGCCCGGCGTCGGCCGCCGCGATCGCGAACGGCGCGTTGCCGGCGTCGACGTAGCGCTGCAACACCGTCTGGATCTCGAGCTTCGACGAAAAGATCGATTTCTCATTGGTGTTCAACGCATGCAATACGACGACCACCGGCATCCGACCGGTCACGCCGTCGGGTCGGACCACCGCCCACCGGGTGGGGCGGCCGCGCATCTTGGCCGAGACGAAACTGCCGGTGACCAGCGGCGGACCACTGGCGATCTGTGGCGGGGTGGTCTCGGCGGGCAGTTCGTCGTCGGCGGCCTGCGCCTCCAGCTTGCGTGGCTCGACATCCGTGGAGCGCTCGTCACGGGTGCAGGCGGCCAGCCCGAGGGCGGCCGTGCCGAATCCGGCCGCGAGGACCGAACGACGACGCACCCGGGCGCGGTCACGCTCGGGTGCGGGGTTCGTCTGGGTCAATCGAGGCATCGAGTCAACAGGGTACTGCCGTCGCGCCCGCGGGCGCGAAACCGACGACGAACCCGCCGCGCAGGTGTGGCGGATTCCTCAGCTCGGCGTCGGATGTCAGGAGTTCGTGGACGCGCCGACGGTCGAGTTCTCCAGTGTCGCGATCGCCGCCCGCAGGAGCTCCGCGGCGCCGTCGGCGATCTCGGGCAGTCCGGGGGCATCGGCGACGGCGACCATCACGCCGGGATTCATTGCCTCCACGATCACCGTGCCCTCGTTCTCGGTGTCATCGCGAACCACCACGTTGCACGGCAGCAGCAGGCCGATCTGGCGTTCGACGCCGAGCGCCCGGTGGGCGAAGCCGGGATTGCAGGCACCGAGGATGAGGAATTTCTCCATGTCCTCGTCGAGCTTCTTCTTGAGTGTGGCGGTCACATCGATCTCGGTGAGCACGCCGAAACCCTGTTCGCTCAACGCTTCTCGGGTACGTGCGACCGCGTCGTCGAAGGTGGTGTGCAGGGTGGTTCCGAATCCGAGTTGCATGGTCGGTCCTTTCTGATGTGGCGTTCTTCAGGCCAGTGCCAGGAACAGCTTCTCCAGTTCCGCGGTGGTCATGGGTTCGGAGTTCTCGGCGGTCTCGCCGGTCAGGCACTGCCGCAAGCCGGTCGCCACGATCTGGAACCCGGCGCGATCGAGGGCACGTGACACCGCCGCCAGCTGGGTGACGACCTCCTTGCAGTCGCGGCCCTGATCGATCATCGAGATCACCCCGGCGAGCTGGCCGTGCGCACGTCGAAGACGGTTGCGTACCGCCGTGATCGATTCCTCATCGCCTACCACGATGTCTCCTCTCGCCGGCATCGTCGATGCCCCAGGGGGTATTGCCGGGACGACACCGACTATACCCCAGGGGGTATATGGGGTTACGCGCGGACGACCACTCAGCCTGCGGTGGCGAGATCGCACCGGTACCCGCGCGGCCGGCCCTTCCGGTCGAAATCGATGTGCGCCGTGGATGTTCCGTCGGTGAGTTCACATACCGGTGAGCGTGTGCTGTCGTCCCCGGACACCCACGAGATGTGCCAGCCGAGTCGCGCGGCCAGCCCGTGCACGGCGACGCGGGGATCGTTGACGGTGAGCGCGTTCAGCAACCCGGGCATTCGGGTGGCGAAGTCGGCGAAGGTGGGTTCGGGTAGTTCGATGCCGTCGAGCAACAGCACCGCGCGACTGCCATCGCCCAGTCGAGCGGTGACATGCGGGCTGATGCCGGTGCTGCCGACGGCTGCGGCCGCGACGATGTCGGTGGCCTCGTCGAGGAACTGGTCGGACGCGGCGCCACTGAGGTGACCGGGCAGGCCGACCCGGGGATGCACCAGGTCGGCGACGCCAAACCGTTTACCGGCCTCGCGCAACGCGACCGCGACACCGTGCGGATCGCCGTCGGGGTGTGCCCAGCCCCAGGTGATCTGATCCTGGTCGAGGACCGCCGCGAGCGTCGTCGTGGCGCGGATCTCGGACCGGTCATCGGCGGCGAAGGTGAGCTGGCGGCCCGCGATGTCGGCATCGGTCCGGTAGTCGCCGAGCTCGTCGTCGAGGAACCTCTCGAGGGCGTCTTGCCGGAGCAGCGCGTAGAGCGCGGCGTAGTCGGCGACAGCATGCAAACCGTCGAACTGCATGCCGTCACGGTAGTGGCCCCGACCGGGTATCCCCGTACCTGTCCGACGTCCGACTGACACGCCCCTGATCAGTGCAAACACTGCACCGCCGTGCACTTATACGGCAGTTGCCGTGCGCACGGACAGCTTTCGTGAAAGCACCCCGGCCGTCGGGATCGCTTTGGCAGCATGAGCACATGACGTCGGCGGCCACGCCCAAAGGGACGCGACGGCGGTCTCGCCTGATCGAGGCCGCCGGTGCACTGCTGCTCGAGGGGGGATTCGACGCCGTGCGCCACCGCGCGGTCGCCGAGCGCGCGCAGCTCCCACTGGCGTCGACGACCTACTACTTCGCCTCACTCGACGATCTGATGGCCGAGGCCGCGGCGTACCTGTGCCGCAACGACGAACGCTGCATCGCCGAACGCACCGATGCGGTTCCGCGCCGTCGTCGTGGTAACGGTGCGACGGCCGGGGTGCTCGCCGAGGTCTTCGTCGGAGAGGCCACCTCCATCGAGGAACTCGCCGCCCGGTACGAGATGATCGCGCTGGCCGCCCGCTATCCGCGCCTGCGCGAGGTGGTGACCATCCGCAGGCAGACGCTGGCCACGCATCATTCCGATGTGCTGACCCGATCGGGCCGGGTGGCCGAACCCACCCACGTCAACCAGCTGATCGCGATCGAGGACGGTGCCATCGTCGGCGCGCTGGGTCAATCCTCGATCAGTCCGATGGTCGCCACCCGCGACGCCCTGCACGAGGTGGTCGACGTGCTGGCGCCGCGGACGTGACGTCGGGTCGGCCGGGCGGCTGTCGGCGATTCGCTGTGCGCCGGCGCGCAAGAGTGTCACCATGGGCAGACGGGCGCCCGGGGGAGTGGCGCCCACGACGGACAGGGGTGGTGGCGGTGCGGTTCTCGACGACAGGCCGGATGATCGGTGCGACGATGCTCGGACTCATCTGCGCGGCTTCGGTGCTGGTGGGCACGGCGAGCAACGCCGACGCCGCACCGGCCGGACGCCCGAACGCGGGGGTCCCGTTGTCGTCGGTGGTCTACGGAACGGGATGCACCTACCCGGTGACCCTCGCGGTCAACAGCTCCGGCTGGGTGGCGTTCTACGAACAGCGCACCGGTTATCCGCCGATCTTCGTCGGACGTGACCTGCCCAGCGGTGCGCTGGCGAGCATCACGTGGGTGCCGCGGCGGATCGGTGATCGCTACCTGTATGCCGTGCAGAACGGCGTGAAGTCGCCGAAGACGCTGGTCCGGGTACGGCAGGGCTACGGCTCCAACGGCCTCTGCTTTGGTGTCTGACCAGCGGCAACTACACTGGCGGGGTGCCCACCACCGCCGGTAAACCGGTCATCTCCAACGTCCTGGCCAACCGCTACGCATCTGCTGAGCTGACCGCGATCTGGTCGGCGAGCGCCAAGATCGAACTCGAGCGGCAGTTGTGGATCGCGGTTCTGAAGGCACAGCGCGATCTCGGGATCGACGTCCCCGCCGACGCCATCGCCGATTACGAGCGGGTGGTCGGCCAGATCGACCTTGCGTCCATCGCCGAGCGAGAGCGCGTCACCCGCCACGACGTGAAGGCCCGGATCGAGGAGTTCAACGCACTCGCCGGTCACGAGCAGATCCACAAGGGCATGACGAGCCGCGACCTCACCGAGAACGTCGAACAGCTGCAGATCCTGCGGTCCCTCGAGCATGTGCACGCCCACGGGGTGGCGGTGTTGGCGCGGCTGACCGAACGCGCCGCGCAGTACTCCTCGGTGGTGATGGCCGGCCGCAGCCACAACGTCGCCGCGCAGGCCACCACGCTGGGCAAGCGGTTCGCGTCGGCCGCAGACGAACTGATGATCGCCCTCACCCGGCTGCGCGAGCTGATCGACCGGTATCCGTTGCGCGGCATCAAGGGTCCGATGGGCACGTCGCAGGACATGCTGGACCTGCTCGGCGGCGACGCCGACAAACTCGCCGACCTCGAGAACCGCGTCGCCGATCACCTCGGCTTCGCGCGGACCTTCACCTCGGTCGGCCAGATCTATCCGCGTTCGCTGGATCACGACGTCGTCTCGGCGCTGGTCCAGATGGCCGCGGCCCCATCGTCGCTGGCGCACACCATCCGGCTGATGGCCGGCCACGAGCTGGTCACCGAGGGCTTCCAGCCCGGCCAGGTGGGGTCCTCGGCGATGCCGCACAAGATGAACACCCGCAGCTGCGAACGTGTCAACGGGCTGGCCGTGGTGCTGCGCGGTTACGGTTCGATGGCCGCCGAACTCGCCGGCGCCCAGTGGAACGAGGGCGACGTGTTCTGCTCGGTGATCCGACGCGTCGCGCTGCCCGACGCCTTCTTCGCGATCGACGGCCTGATGGAGACCTTTCTGACCGTGCTCGCCGAATTCGGTGCCTACCCGGCCGTGATCGCCAACGAACTCGACCGCTACCTGCCATTCCTGGCGACCACCAAGGTGCTGATGGCCTCGGTGCGCGCCGGCGTCGGCCGGGAGACCGCGCATGAGGCCATCAAGGAGAATGCCGTGGCCGTCGCCCTCGCCATGCGCGAGGAGGGACGCGAACCCGATCTCCTCGACCGTCTCGCCGCCGACGACCGCATCCCCCTCGATCGATCCCAGCTCGACGATCTGCTCGCCGACAAGGCGGCATTCGTCGGCGCCGCACAGGCCCAGGTCGCCGACGTCATCGCGGCGGCCGAGAAGATCATCGCCCGCTATCCCGAGGCTGCGGCCTATGTGCCGGCGCCGATCCTCTGACCTCCGGCTACGACTCGTCCGCCCGGTCGGCGTGCCCGATGTTCCAGTCCGGTAGCGCGACGTCGCGGACGAGCTTCTTGAGGGTGACGACATCGGGGAAACCGCCGTCGCGCTTGCGTTCCCACACCTGGGTGCCGTCGACGTCGATGTGGAAGACGCCGCCGGTGCCCGGCACCAGGGTCACCGACCCGAGTTCGGTGCCGAAGGTGTTCAGCAGTTCGCCGGCCATCCAGGAGGCGCGCAGCAGCCAATTGCACTGCGTGCAGTAGGTGATGGTGATCTGTGGCCCCGTCATGGCTGACAGCGTGGCATACCTCTAGGGTCGAGTGCATGCGACCCGATTTGCAGTCCTACCGGCATCTGGCGTCGGGCAAGGTGCGCGAGATCTACGAGATCGACTCCGACACCCTGTTGCTCGTCGCCTCCGACCGGATCTCCGCCTACGACCACATCCTGAGCCCGGCGATCGGCGACAAGGGACGCATCCTGACGGCGATGAGCTTCTTCTGGTTCGACGTCCTCGGCGTGCCCAATCATCTTGCCGGCGGACCCACCGACGAGCGCATCCCGGCCGAGGCCGTCGGCCGTTCGATGGTGGTCCGACGACTCCCGATGGTGCAGGTGGAGTGCGTGGCCCGTGGCTACCTCACCGGCTCGGGCCTGCTCGACTATCAGGCGAGCGGAGCAGTGTGCGGTATCGCGTTGCCGGCCGGGCTCGGCGAGGCGAGCAAACTGCCCGAACCGATCTTCACCCCGGCCACCAAGGCAGAGCAGGGGGAGCACGACGAGAACATCAGCTTCGAGCACGTCGTCGCGCAGGAGGGCGCCCAGCGTGCCGAGGCCCTGCGCCAGGCGACCCTCGACATCTATTCGCGCGGCGCCGAGATCGCCGCCGAACGTGGAATCATTCTGGCGGACACCAAGTTCGAGTTCGGTCTCGGCGACGACGGTGAGTTGGTGCTGGCCGACGAGGTGCTCACGCCGGATTCCTCCCGCTACTGGGAGGCGGCAACGTACCGGCCGGGTGAGGTGCAGCCGAGCTTCGACAAGCAGATCGTCCGCAACTGGCTGACTGGCCTCGATTCCGGTTGGGATCGAGCCTCCGATACACCGCCACCCGCGTTGCCCGACGACGTGGTCGCACGGACTCGGCAGCGCTATATCGAAGCCTACGAATGGATTTCGCAACGCAGCTTCGCGGATTGGCCGGATGCGGAGGTCAGCCGATGAGCGCGCCCGTCGCCAAGAAGATCCCGACCGAGCGAATCCACCACGGGGAGACGGTCGTCGACCACTACGAATGGTTGCGTGACAAGGACGATCCCGAGGTGATCGCCTATCTCGAGGCGCAGAATGCGTTCACCGAGAAGCACACCGCTCATCTCGATGGGCTGCGCAAGCAGATCTTCGCCGAGATCAAGTCGCGCACCAAGGAAACCGACATGTCGGTCCCGTCGCGTCGTGGAAAGTACTGGTATTACGGGCGGACCCAGGAGGGCAAGCAGTACGCGGTGCATTGCCGGTGCCCCATCGCCGACGACGAGGACTGGACGCCGCCGGAGGTGTCCGAAGAGGTCGAACTGCCCGGCGAGGAGGTCCTGCTCGACTCCAACGCCGAGGCGCAGGGGCACGACTTCTACAGTCTCGGTGCGCTGTCGGTCAGCGACGACGGTGACTGGCTCGCCTACAGCACCGACGTGGTCGGTGACGAGCGATACACGTTGCGTTTCAAGAACCTTCGCACCGGAGAGTTGCTCGACGAGTACATCGCCGACACTGCGGGGGGTGCGGTGTGGTCGGCCGACGCCCAGCACGTCTTCTATCAGACCGTGGACGCGGCGTGGCGCCCGGACACGGTGTGGCGCCACGACTTCGGCACCGACGGGCCCGACGTCAAGGTGTTCCACGAACCCGATGAACGCTACTGGGTCGGGATGGGGTCCACGCGCAGCGACCGCTACCTGGTGATCGGGGCGGGCTCCAAGGTCACCTCCGAGGTGTACGTTCTCGACGCGCATGATCCGACGGGCGAATTCCGCAGCGTCGCACCACGGGTCGACGGTGTGGAGTACAGCGTCGAACATGCCGTCATCGACGGCGCCGACTACTTCGTCATCGTGCACAACGACATCCGCGACGGTGCCAAGGCGGAGAACTTCGCCATCGACATCGCTCCCGTCGACGATCCGGCAGACCGTCGCGAGCTCATCGCCCATGACGCGACTCGGCGGATCGAGGACCTCGACGCCTTCCGTGACTATCTGGTGCTCTCCTATCGGCGGGAGGCGTTGCCGCGCATCGCGATCGCCGATCTCCGCACCATCAGCGGGGTTCCGGCGGACCGGGATTTCCACGAGGTCGTCTTCGACGAGGAGTTGGCCTCGGTGGGACTCGCCGGGAACCGCGAATGGGCCACACCCAAGCTCCGGATCGGATACGGCAGCTTCACCGAGCCCAGTGAACTCATCGAACTCGACGTCACCACCGGCGAGCGCACGCTGCTCAAGCGGCAACCCGTGCTCGGTGGGTACGACGCCGCCGACTATGTCCAGTCCCGCGAATGGGCCACCGCAGCCGACGGCACTCGCATCCCACTGTCAATCGTGCGTCGCAAGGGAACCGACGAGCGAAAACCTGCCCCGTTGCTGTTGTACGGCTACGGGTCGTATGAGAGCAGCATCGACCCGTACTTCTCGGTGTCGCGTCTGTCGATGCTCGATCGCGGCGTGGTGTTCGTGTTGGCGCATGTGCGCGGCGGTGGCGAGATGGGCCGATATTGGTACGAGAACGGCAAGGAACTCAGCAAGAAGAACACCTTCACCGATTTCGTCTCCGCGGCACAGTATCTCGTCGACTCCGGCTGGACGACTCCGGCCCAGATGGTGGCCGAGGGCGGCTCGGCCGGCGGACTGCTGGTGGGTGCGGTGGCCAACCTCGCGCCACAGCTGTTCAACGGAATCCTGGCCGCGGTGCCGTTCGTCGACGCCCTCAACTCCATCCTCGACCCGTCCCTGCCGCTGACCGTCATCGAGTGGGATGAGTGGGGCGATCCGCTGCACAACCCGGATGTCTACTCCTACATGCGTTCCTACTCGCCCTACGAGAACGTCGTGGAGCAGCCCTATCCGCGGATCCTGGCGCTGACCTCTCTCAACGACACCCGGGTGTTGTTCACCGAGGCCGCGAAATGGGTTGCGCGGCTCCAGGAGTGCAATACCTCCGGCAACCTGATCTTGCTGAAGACGGAGATGTCGGCGGGGCACGGTGGGGTCAGCGGACGCTATAAGCAGTGGGAGGAGGTCTCGTTCGAGATCGCCTGGATTCTGCAGCAGACGGGTGCGTTGGCCGCGACCTGACGTTGCGCCGCACGTGACAAGCACAAAGGCTCCGCCGGGAGCAATCACCCCGGCGGAGCCTTTGTGCGATCGGTGATCAGTGCATGATGACCGGTGCCGGCTTGTCCATGTCCTCTTCGACCAGCGGCGAGTCGATCTTCTTGCGGGGCAGGAAGAACGCCGGGATCAGGGTCACCGCGACGAGGACGACGGCGACGATGAAGGTGTTGGCGAACCCGGAGGCGGCTGCGTCCATTCCGCCGGTGGCGGCGGACTTGAGGTTGTTCACCAGTAGCACCGAGATGACCGCGGTACCGATCGACGACGCGGTCTGCTGCACGACGTTCATCAGCGTCGAGCCGTCGGGGACCTGCGAGTTCTTCAGGGTGGCCAGTGCGGCCGACATGATCGGCATCATCGTCATACCCATACCGAGGCCCTGGACGAACAGTGCGCCGCAGAGGAGCCAGTAGGAGGTGTCGGCGGCCAGGAACACGAACGTGCCCATGCCGACGAAGATCAGCACGATACCGGCGAGAACGAACTTGCCGGGCCCGATCTTGTCGGTCATGCGCCCGGCGATCGGCATGGTGAGCATCGCGCCGAGACCCTGTGGGGCCAGCAGCAATCCGGCCATCAGGGTGGTCTCACCCCGCACACCGATGAAGTACTGCGGGTACAGCAGCGACGCGCCGAAGAACGCGATCATGAACAGCGTCATGGTGATGACGGCGATGGACAGGGTCCGGTTGCGGAAGAGTCGCAGATCCAGCAGCGGATTGCTACTGCGCAGGGCATGGAAGATGAACCCGGCGATCAGCGCGGCACCCACGATGGCCGGCCCGAGAACCTTGGCGGCGATGAATGTGCCTTCTTCGGCGCTCGAGGAGATGCCGTAGAGGAACAGTGCGAGACCCGGTGACAGCAGCAGCAATCCGACGATGTCGATGGACGGTCGCGAGGTCGCCTCGTCGTCGCGCAGCACGATCCACGAGTAGATCAGCGCGGCGATGCCGATCGGGACGTTGATCAGGAACACCCAGTGCCACGAGGTGGTCTCGATCAGGAAACCACCCAGGATCGGTCCGCCGATGGGGCCGAGAAGCATCGGGATGCCCAGCACTGCCATCACGGAGCCCACGCGCTCGGGCCCGGCCGCCTTGGTCAGGATCATCATGCCGATCGGCATGAGCAGTCCGCCGCCGAGTCCCTGGATCACACGGAACGCGACCAGCATGCCGATGTTCTGGGCGAGCGCGCACAGCGCGGACCCGAGCACGAACAACACCAGCGAGGTCATGTAGACCTTCTTGATGCCGAATCGGGCTGCGGCCCAACTGGACAGCGGGATCACCGCGGCGAGGGCGAGGGTGTAGCCGGTGGCGGTCCACGCCGCTCCGGCGGCGTCGGTGCCGAACTCGGACTTGAAGGTGTCCTGCGCGACCGCGACCACGGTGACGTCGAGGATCGACATGATCGCGCCGAGCACGACCACGCCGGCGACCATCAGCACGTGACGGTCGAGCTTGGTGTCCGGCGGCCCTTGGTGGAGGTGCCCGCCGGTGGAGGTTTCGGACATGGATCTTCCTGTCGTTTGTCGGGAGCGTCGGGTGAGGTTGTGGTTCAAGGTTTTTCGGCTGCGGCGACGATTTCGGACAGTTCCTCGTCGGAGATGTCGAAGTAATCCACGTCGTCGTCGACGATGGGCCGCAGGGTTCGGCACAGGTCGCCGCGCATGTTCGCGGGGAGTCCGCTCACGAATCGCCGCACGATCTCCTGCTTGATGGTCAGCTGTGAGTCGAGGAACTGCTTGCCGTCTGCGGTCAGGGAGACACGTTTGACACGGCGATCGGTACTGTCTTCGCGGCGGTCCACGAGATCGCTGACAACCAGCTTGTCGACGGTACGTCCGGCTGCGGCCAGCGAGAGGTGTACGTGGTCGGCGATCTCGTTCACCGACATCGGCGCCTCGTGGGCTCCCAGCGCGAACATCACCTTGAGCTGGGAGAAGGTGAGGTCGGTGGCCGCCAGTGAGTCCATTGTGTGCGCCTTGCCGAGACAGGCGAGGCGGTCGAGGAATTCCAGCAGCGCCGCGTACGCGGCGTCGACGGAGCACGAACGCTCGTCGTCGGACGCGGTGGGCACGGCAGAGTCAGGCACTGGAAAATGCTAACTCCGATGCAACTATTTCTCTAACGCAATTATCGGTGACGTTGGGCACACTTGACCCGCCGGCAGTGTGCGCGGTCACAGCGAGTGCGGCGCTACATCATGTGCTTCGGGTGGACCGACGACGGCATCAGCTGCAGCATCGACATGTTGTAGCCGACGAGCCGCATGCCCTCGGTGGGTTCCGCGTAGACCTCGGCACGTGCCGCGGACCCCAGGTTGTGTGGGCCGACCACGCGATAGCAAGACTGGTTGAAACTTCCGAACCAGATGCGGATGAACAACTTCGGGTTGAGCATCAGCCTCCACATGGGGATCAGGCAGCCGATCTCGCGCGCCAGTGAATCGAGGTAGACGACCTGCGACGGGATGGACTCGGTGTGACGTGGGCTCAGCGCGGTCCAGTACGGGCGAACGAAGCCGTACACAGGACGATGGTGTCGAACTGCGCCGACGTCGAATTATCTTGGTGGTGAGCGCGGACGGTTCCGTGATCGGTCGACTTGTCACCGTCGAAGACGCGCGGCAACAGCCAGGTGCAGGAACGGATCGACAGCGCGCAGGACTCGGCGACATCGCCGATCTCCCGGACGATATCGGCGCCGGATTCGGCCAATCCGACAATCAGGACCTTCGTGCCGCAGAATCGGTCACTGTTGCGGTATTCGGCCGAATGGACGATTTCGCCGGAAGAGTCTTCTATGCCCGGTAAGTCAGTATTCGGGGTTTTGAACCGGAACAGACGGCGACTGCGCCGAATTCCTCGAACAGGTCGGCGTACTCCCGCAGATAGCCGTGATATTGACTGCGCGAGGTGAGTCCCGAGCGGGGCCCCGTCCTCCTCGTGAACCTTCCGCTAGCGTTGTGTGACGTGAGCAACGTCAAAGACATCCCGGTTACCGCGCTCGATGGCAGCGCACTGAATCTCACCGACTTCACCGGCCCACTGCTGGTGGTCAACGTGGCCAGTAAATGCGGCCTGACACCCCAGTACACCGGACTGGAAGAGCTGGCCAAGACCTACGGCGATCGCGGCCTCACGGTCGTCGGTATGCCGTGCAACCAGTTCATGGGCCAGGAGCCGGGCACCGCCGAGGAGATCGCCACCTTCTGCTCGACCAGCTACGGCGTGACCTTCCCGCTGCTGGAGAAGGCCGACGTCAACGGCGACGACCGGCACCCGCTGTACGCCGAGCTGACCAAGGCGACCGACGACTCCGGCGAGGCCGGCGACGTGCAGTGGAACTTCGAGAAGTTCCTCGTCAACGCCGACGGTGAGGTGGTCAACCGCTTTCGGCCCCGCACCGAACCGACCGATCCCGCGGTGGTCTCGGCTATCGAGAGCGTCCTGTAGAGGATTCACCCCGATGTGTAGTAGAAGGTCACTCCTGAGATGACCTTCTACTACACATTGCCGCCCGGGTGGACGGCAGGCGCTCTGCTCGACACCGTCGATTCCGGAGCCACCCGGTAAGGTGATCGCTGGAGATGGCAGCAGTGAGAACGGAGCATGTGCCCATGGCGCGAGTGGTGGTCGACGTGATGCCCAAGGCCGAAATCCTCGACCCCCAGGGGCAGGCGATCGTCGGAGCCCTGGGACGCCTCGGATTCAGCGGCGTCGCCGACGTCCGGCAGGGCAAGCGGTTCGAACTCGAAGTCGATGACACCGTCGACGACGTGACACTCGAGCGCATCGCCGAGGAACTCCTCACCAATACGGTCATCGAGAACTTCAGCGTCTCCCGGGTCGCGGAGTAAGCGAGCGATGACAGCACGTATCGGGGTCATCACTTTCCCGGGCACGCTCGACGATGTCGACGCGAGCCGCGCCGTCCGGCTTGCCGGGGCGCAGGCCGTCGAGTTGTGGCACGGCGATGCCGACCTCAAGGGTGTCGACGCGGTCGTCGTACCCGGCGGATTCTCCTACGGCGACTATCTGCGCGCCGGTGCGATCGCCCGCTTCGCCCCCGTGATGGGGTCTGTGGTGGAGGCCGCCGCCAAGGGGATGCCGGTCCTCGGGATCTGCAACGGTTTTCAGGTGCTGTGCGAGGCCGGCCTGCTGCCGGGTGCCCTGACCCGCAATGAGGGTCTGCACTTCATTTGCCGCGATCAGTGGCTGCGCGTCGAATCCACCACCACGGCATGGACATCTCGATTCGAGCGTGGCGCCGAGATCCTCATCCCACTCAAGTCGGGTGAGGGACGCTACGTGGCACCTCAGCGCAAACTCGAGGAGCTCGAGGGCGAAGGACTGATCGTGTTCACCTACGCCGGTGACAACCCCAACGGATCAGCCCTCGACATCGCCGGCATCAGCAGCCCCGACGGACGCATCGTCGGCCTGATGCCGCATCCCGAACACGCCACCGAGGCGTTGACGGGTCCCAGCGACGACGGCCTCGGCCTGTTCTATTCGGCAATCGACGCCGTCCTCGCCGCCGCACCATGATCACGGCCGTCTTCGCGCTGATCGGGGTGGCTGTCCTCGCGGTCGGCGTGATGGCGATGCGGATGCGGTGGCGCGTCGGATCGGTGGCGCTCGCGGTGGCCATCATCTGCGCAGGTATGGCCTACGACAACTTCGCGGTCGCCGTGGGACGGTTCATCGGGTACGGCGACGCGTTGATGGCGATCAACGTGCCGCGCTACTGGATTCACGCACTGTTCGTCCCGATGCTGATCCTCATCGCCGGTGTCCTCGTGTATCGGCTCGGGGTGCGCCAGATCGGTTCTCGCGGCACCGTGATCGCCGGCTCGGTACTCGTCGCGATGCTCCTGGTTATCGGCATCATCACCGACATCGCGCGTCTCGACCTGAAACCCGAGGACACCGGTGACGCACTGCGGTATGTGAACGAGGGCGCGAGCGGGCCTCCGGTGGCGGCGGTCGTCACGGTGCTCGCCCTGATCGTGCTGGGCGGGATGGCCTGGCGCTACGGCTATTTCAAGTGGTTGCTGGTGGGTGCGCTGATCATGCTGGTGGCAGCCGCGGCCGGTACCGCCGTCGTGTGGCTGGGCAACCTGGGTGAGCTCGCGCTGATGATCTCGCTGCTCGCGACGATGGCCAAGGTCGGCGACCGTGAGGACGATCTGCGTGCCGAGGCGGCCGCGAAGGAGGAACTGGAGTGAAGGTCACGACAACGGCCACCGCTGCCGGACTGGGCGAGTTCATCGACGCCTCACCGTCGCCGTTCCACGTATGCGCAAGCGTCGCAGCCGAACTGGAGCAGGCCGGATTCCGGCGACTCGACGAGGATCGCGAGTGGCCCGCGCCCGATTCGGCGGAGCGGGGCCGCCATTACGTGATCCGCGGCGGTTCCATCATCGCGTGGGACAGCGGCGACGGCGATACCTTCCGGATCGTCGGCGGCCACACCGACAGCCCCAATCTGCGCGTCAAGCAGCGCCCCGACCGGAGTTCGGCCGGGCTGGCGATGGTGGCACTGGAGCCGTACGGCGGTGCGTGGCTCAACTCCTGGCTCGACCGTGACCTGGGGTTGTCCGGACGCCTGGCCTATCGGGTGGACGACCGGGTGGAGCGCACCCTGGTGCACGTCACTGAGCCGGTGATCCGGGTGCCGCAGTTGGCCATTCACCTCTCCGAGGACCGCAAGGGGGTGTCGCTGGACCCGCAGCGCCACGTCGACGGTCTCTGGGGCCTGGGTGACGCGGTGCCCGACGTGCTCGGCTGGGTGGCGCAGTACGCCGGTCTCGACCCGGACGCCGTTCTCGGCTGGGAGCTGATGACCCATGACGTGACGCCCAGCCGACTCATCGGCGTGGACGAGAACCTCCTGAGCGCACCACGATTGGACAATCAGGGCACGTGCTATGCGGGGCTGCGTGCCCTCCTCGACGGCACGCCGTCCGCGCACACCCGCATGCTCGCGCTGTTCGACCACGAGGAGGTGGGCAGCGGGTCGGAGCGTGGCGCCGCGTCGGATCTCCTGGCCACGGTCTGTGAGCGAATCGTGCTGGCCCGCGGTGGATCTCGCGCCGATTACCTGCGTGCGATGGCCGGCAGCGTGTGCCTGTCGGGTGACATGGCGCACGCCACCCACCCCAACTACCCGGAACGCCACGAACCCGGCCACCGCATCGCGATCAACGGCGGGCCGGTGCTCAAGGTGAATCAGAACCTGCGCTACGCGTCGGATGCGTTGGGCGAGGCCATCTTCGCGCTCGCCTGTGACACCGCGGGAGTCCCGATGCAGCGCTACACCCATCGCGCCGATCTGCCCTGCGGCTCGACGATCGGGCCGATCACCGCGACGCGCACCGGGCTGACCACCATCGACGTCGGTGCGCCACAACTGGCCATGCACAGTGCACGGGAACTCATGGGTGCCGACGACGTGCCGATGTATTCGGCTGCCCTGCAGGCGTTTCTGTCCGCGTCCTGATGCTCCCGGAGCCTGAATCCATGGACGCGCCGCCAGTTCCGGCTCAGTAGGACCGCGCAAACCCCAGCACGTTGTCGACGTAGGTCATCGAGTTGTTGTAGCGCAGGATGGCGGTCACCCGGGAGGCGTCGTTGCGCAGATCCAGGTTGCCGTCGCACAGATAGCGGGCGGTGGTGAGCGCGGCGTCGAAGATGTTCTGCGGGTCGGCCTTGCCGTCGCCGTTGGCGTCGGCTGCGTAGTGATTCCAGGTCTCGGGCAGGAACTGCATCGGGCCGACGGCGCGGTCGTAGGAGGCGTCGCCGTCGAGCCGTCCGTGATCGGTGTCGGTGATGACCTGATTGCCGGCCAGCGAGCCGTTGAGGACCGGCCCGAAGATGGGGTCGCGCAGGGTGCCATGGCTGTCGACGTTGCCCTCGTCGGCGTGATGGGACTCCACCTTGCCGATGCCGGCGATGAGGCGCCAGTCGATGCCGCAGCGCGGGTTGGTCCGCGACATGATGTCGGCGGCGTTGACGTAGGCGTCGTAGTTGCTGACCGGTACCTGGCCGTCGACCACGCTCACCGGGCGCACCGGGGCGGGCGGGGGCGTCGGCGCCGGCGTCACCCGGGGTGCGGTCTCCTTGGTGACCACGGCCTCGGCGAGGACGACGTTCTTGTGGTGGGCGGCCGCCGGTGCGGACGGTAGCGCCGAGGGGGTGGCGTCGGGTGCTGGACCGGCTTCCGCGGTTGCCGCGGCGGCCAGGATGCCGATCGGCAGAAGTGCCGTGGCGACGAATGGCGCGCGTGATTTCCGTGGTTTCGAGTGCTTACCCAAACTGATCGACCTCGTGTGTACTGCTCGTGGTGCGGTGAACTCCGGCCGACCGTACATGAATCCGTTAGCTGGCCGTTATTTCACCGTTACCAAATGGCGCCGCGGGGCCGACGGGGGAGTCCAACGGCGCAGGCCGTCGCAGCCGTCGAGACATCTTTGTGAGACGGACCACAGCGGCGGGTCCGACGCCGCGACCACAGGAACCGCGTGTCCCGTCAGAAATCGCGTTCACGGAGGCGGTTTCTGACGGGACACGCGGTTCCTGCGTGGCGACACGCCGAGTCACGAGCCCGAGTCAGGACGGGCGCAACACCGACAACGTGGTGCCCTGCGTGAGCACGACATATCCGTCGACAGCCGACGCGGCCCCGTCACCGGAGAGCGCCACCGCCCAGCGCACCTGGCCGTCGGGCGCCATCGCGCTCACCTGTCCCCATCCCGCGACGACCATCAGGTCCCCCGACGACCCGACGCACCGGAGCAGATCGAGGTTGGTCTCCGGGTGGCGTGGATCGGGCGGCAGCATCCCGCCGAGCCGCGAACCGTCGGAGAGCTCGAACATCACCCGGGAGCCGTCGATGCGCGCCAGCGAGAGCAGCGACCCGCAGGGCCGCGCGCCGGCCTTGGACACCTGCTCGTCGACGACCTGCCAGGTCTCGTCGTGGCCGGCCGGGTCGTATACCGAGTAGACGCCGTGCGACGCGAACACCGAACCCTGGATCGCGAGCACCGGCTTCGTCGAGGTTCCCGAGACAAGGCGGACGCCCGGGACCACCGACGTCGGTGCCGAATCGAGTCGCCCGTTCGCCAGTCCGTACATCGCCACCCGCTGGTTGACGGCCTCGTCGTACTGCACCACGAGACCGCCCGGGTAGAGCTGCATCCGGCACTGCGTGCAACTCACGCGCGCCTCGCCGTCGCTGCGCCGCAGGGCGTACTCGCTGCCGTCCGCGGTCGGGAGGACCGCCACACCGTCACTGATCTGCACCCGGTCGCGCACGACCGCCTGCGCGAAGCGTTGGGTCCACAGGGTGCGTCCCCCGGGGGCGACGAGGCTGACCTGATAGCCGAACTTGTTGATCCGCAAGAAGTTCGATGCCCATCCGAACACCGTGCTGGTGCCGTCGAGCGCCGAGCTGCCGCTGATCGTGCCGTCGGGGTCGACGAGATAGAAGGCCGGAGTGGGCGGGTCACCGAGCTCGATCGCGCACCCGACCTGCCCGGTCTCGGTGAACGCAC
This sequence comes from Gordonia bronchialis DSM 43247, assembly GCF_000024785.1. Classification (NCBI taxonomy): domain Bacteria; kingdom Bacillati; phylum Actinomycetota; class Actinomycetes; order Mycobacteriales; family Gordoniaceae; genus Gordonia; species Gordonia bronchialis. The sequence continues at coordinate 910,031 of NC_013441.1, forward strand.
AGTCGCCGAGTCCGGCCCGGACGATCTGATCCCAGCGGGCCCGGCCGTTGCGGCGGTCGACGGCCATGAACGCGCGACCGATCCCGCTCGGATACGACACCAGCCAGGTGTCGTGGTAGGTGTCGGTGACCTTGATCTGTCCGGCTCCCGCATAACCGGGCAGATCGGCGTCGGTCAGGGTCCAGGCGACATCCGGCGTCGACCGGTAGTCGCGTAGCAGCCCGAAGTCGTAGTCGGTGTCGTCGGAGTCGGTGGGGCCGCCGATCAGCACCGCACCCGCGCCGACCACCATCACCACGCACAGCACCGCAACCACCGATCCGATGCCGAATGGGAGCCGACGCGCAACAGCGGAGACCGACGAGCCGATGGACATGCCGATCAGTCAATCATTGCCGTCTCGCCCAGACGGTCTCGGGTGGTCGAGCGATGTGCCGCATATCGGGTGGGACTCATGCCGAACTCGCGGGTGAACGCGGAGCTGAGCGCAAACGGGCTTCCGTATCCGACGCGATGGGCGATGGCGCGCAACGAGATGTCGGGGTCGGCGAGCAGGTCGGCGGCGAGCGCGAGTCGCCACCGCGTCAGATATCCGATCGGAGGTTCGCCCATCAGCTCGGTGAATCGACGTGCGAGCGTGGCCCGCGAGACGCCGACGCTCTGCGCGATCCCCGCCAGGGTCCACGGGTGTCCGGGATTGGTGTGCATCAGCGCGACGGCCGGCCCGACGACCGGGTCCCGCGACGCCCGGAAGTAGGCGGGCGGGGCGTCGGAGCGATCCATGAGGTCGCGGATCGCGGTGATGAGGATCAGGTCGACGAGCCGGTCGATGACGACCTCCTGCCCGGGCAGGGTGCGCACGATCTCCGCTTCGGCCAGCGCGACGAGCGGATCGTCGGGATGGTCGAGCACGCTGATCCGCGGCAGTGATTCCACCACCTGCCGGCTGATCTCGCCGGCGCGATAGGTGGCGATGAGCATCGTCGTATCGCGCGAATCAGAAGCCGCCTGCGGTCGCCGGTTACCCCACGTGCGTACCCCGACGCTCATCTGCTCGGCGACGCTGTGGCGTCCGGTCGGGTCGAAGCACCGTCCGTCTTCGTCGATGTGGGCGATGACGGGGCTACGCGCGCGGTCAGACACCGTGTACGGCTCGGTCCCCCGGATCAGGGCGACGCACCCGACGCCCAACTCGTACTCGGTGCCGTCGTCGTATCCGGCGACGCCGACGCCCTCGGTGACCGCAACGAGGGTGAGCGCCGAGGAGTCCTCGATCCGGATCGCCCAGCGGTCGGTCATCGCCATCCGCAGCGTGGTCGGGTGGGTGGCGGCCGGACCCCGCAGAAGCCCGTCGAGCGCGTCCATGGCTGTCAGATTAGCCGTGATGAGACGATGACGGATGTCTTTGCGTTTTTCGACCATGGATCGTCTCACGCTTTCGCGGTGAGATGAGTTCATGAACGGACTCAAGGACACCCTGCTCACCCTCACCGTCGTGACCACCGGTCTCAGCGCCGGACTGCTCGCCGCGTTCGCGTACGCGGTGATGCCCGGCCTGGACCGGGCGGGCCCGTCGGTCGCCGTCCCGGCGATGCAACGCATCAACGTCGCGATCCTCAACCCGCTCTTCGCCGTCATCTTCGTCGGCGGCGTCGTCTTCGGGGTGCTGAGCCTCTGGGCGTTCTGGCGCGACGATCTGCGCTGGTGGATCGTCGCCGCGGTGATCCTGGTCGTCATCGGACTGGTGATCACCGGCATCGCCAACGTGCCCGCCAACAACAGGCTCGACGCGGCCGGCGATGTCCACGGGCCCGACGCTGCCCGCGCGTGGTCGGATTTCTACGGAAACTGGGTGCGCTGGAACGTTGTTCGAGCCGTCGCGACGGCGGCGGGGTGTGCGACGCTGGTCGTGGGGGTGCTGTCCACGCGGTGAGTCATCCTGCCGGGTGAGTGGCTCGGTCCTGTTGGTTCCTTCGTGCTGGTTGAGTAGCCTTCTCCCGCTGGCTGAGTCGCTTCCTTCGTGCTGGTTGAGTAGCCTTTTCCCGCTGGCTGAGTCGCTTCCCTCGTGCTGGTTGAGTAGCCGGAGCGCTAGCGGAGGCGTATCGAAACCACTCGCGAGTCAACCGTGTCGGTGGGTGCGGATCAACCAGTCAGGTGTTCCGGTCAGAAGAGTTGTCCCAGATAGAATTCCGCACCCTGGTCGTCGGTGCAGCGGGCGGTGATGCCGTACGGTGCACGTTCTGGTTCGTCGAGAACCTGCCCGCCGGCGGCGCGGACCCGCTGCACGGCGGCGGCCACGTCGTCGGTGTTCCACATGGGCACTGCGACAGCAGAATCGGCGCCGCCGGCGACACCGATCTGCGGCCGCACATCGGTGACCTCCCAGCCGTCGTCGATGCGTCCGGGACGGAAGTCCCAGCCGAGCACCGCGCCGTAGAAGGCTCGATAATGCGCACTGTCGGGGGTGTGCACCGTCAAGTACGACATCTCGCCGATGCCCCGCGGGTGTTGCGCGCCTCGCGGTGCCCCTGGGTCGGGGACATGAACCGCGAAGGCAACCCCCTGGTTGTCGACGGCATCGACGACGCGTGCTCCGTCGGCCGACACCTCGCCGATGTTGCCTGCCCGGCCGCCGGCGGCGACGATGGCGGCCTGCGCGGAGGCGAAGTCGTCCACCGCGTACACGCAGAACAGGGTGTTGGAGCCGTAGCCGGCGGCGTTCGAGATGCCAAGTCGGTGACCGAGATTGGTGACCTGACGAGTCTGGGGGTCGTACTCCCAGCCGAGCACCGCACCGTAGAAGCGGGCAGCGCGCGCTGCGTCGGGGGTCTGCAGGGACATGTAGACGATGTCGCCCGGATGAATCCGTTCGGCCGCACCGACTTTCGATGGTCCCGTCAGCATCCAGCGATGGCCGAAGGGGTCGACGATGGTCCCGGTCCGAGCGCCGTAGGCCTCGTACGGTTCCCGGGTGACCGACCCGCCGCCCTGCTCAGCGCGTGCCATGGCGGCGTCGGTGTCGGCAACCGGCAACATCAGGCTCACCGAGACGTGGCCGGGCGCCGGGGCCCGCAGCCCCATGTCGGGGAACTCGGTGGCCAGATAGATGACGCCGTCACCCATCTCGAGTTCGGCGTGACCGATCGAACCGTCGTCCATGACGATCGGTTCACCACGCAGCCGGGCGCCGAGATGGTCGACGTACCAGTCGATGGCACGGCGCGCGTCGACGACGGTGAGATAGGGGAGAGCGCCGGGGCGTTCCACGGTGGAGGAGACCGAAACTGTTGTGTCAGAGATCGTTTCCACTGTGCTCACGATGACTTCCTTCGGTAGGGTCGCGCCGCGGGAGAGCCGATCACGCAGTGCGCGGGCGAAATCCGGGTCAGGTGCGACGGGGTCGTCGAAGCCAGGGGTATCCGCGGCGCGCAGGATGCGCAACGGGTCGCCGGTCGGGTCCGGGTACTCGGTGCTGTTCATGCGTGACCTCCTCTCCGGCTCGACGTTGTCTGATCGGGTTGGTGATCCGGGTAGGCGGCACGAAAGGCGCGCTTGGCCCGGGTGAGCAGTGCCTCGGTGGCGCCGACGGTGCGATCGAGGATCTCCGCACACTCCGCCACCGGCAGATCGTCGACGTAGCGCAGAGTGAGTGCGCTGCGATGGATCGGCGAGAGTGTGGCGAGGGTGTGGTGGGCCACCATCGCGTCGAGATGGGCGTCCCACGCGTCGTCGGCGGATTCGGGAAGATCATCCACCGGCTCCGGTGTGCGCTGCATCCGCCGCCAGTGATCGGCCAGCTTGTGGCGTGCGATCCCGATCAACCACGGCGTCGACGGTTCGGTGGACTCGTCGCGGCGGACGGTGTCCATCGCCGCCAGGAAGGTCTCCGAGGTCACGTCCTCGGCGACCGCACGATCACGGCAGCGGCGCACGACGAAGCCGTACACCGCCGGAAGCGCCTCGTCGTAGACCGCCAGCAGCCCGTCCGGGCCGCTGCGGGAGACCGTGTGGTCACTGCTCACGTCTCTATCGTCGTGTGCGGGGCCCGGAATCCGACGCCGGATTGGGAAGAATTTCTCGCCGGGCGTGTCAGCGCACGCCGAACCAGCCCGTCACCCCGGGCCGACGGTTCTCGTAGACGTGTTTGGCCTCGCGATACTCGTCGAGACCCGACGGCCCGAGTTCACGGCCCACGCCCGAGCGTTTGAACCCGCCCCACTCGGCCTGCGGCAGGTACGGCCCGAAGTCGTTAACCCACACGGTGCCGTGGCGAAGGCGGTCGGCGACCCGACGTGCCCGGGCGGTATCCGACGACCACACCGCCCCGGCCAGCCCGTATTCGGTGTCGTTGGCAATGCGAACGGCCTCGTCCTCATCGGTGAAGGTCTCCACGGTGACCGTCGGCCCGAAGGCCTCGTCGTGCACACAGGCCATGTCGCGGCGGGCATTGTCGATGACGGTCGGCAGATAGAACCAGCCGTCGTCGAGTGACCCGGACCCCTGGTCGCCGGTGGCGAAGGCGCCTCCGGTCCGGATGTCGGCGCCCTCGGCGCGGGCCTGCTCGACGTAGGCGTGGACCTTGTCGCGGTGTGCCGAGGAGATCAGTGGGCCGGTCTCGGTGCCGTCCGCGAACGGCCGCCCGAGCCGAATCCGTGCGGCACGACGGACGAGTTCGTCGACGAAGCGGTCATGCGCCGACGCCTCGATCACGAGTCGGGCGCCTGCCGAACAGACCTGGCCGGAGTGCAGGAACGCGGCGTTGAGGGCATTGTCGACGGAGATGGCGAGCCGGTCCGGAGTGTCGCAGGCGTCGGCGAAGACGACATTCGGGTTCTTGCCGCCGAGTTCGAGAGCGACCTTCTTCACGGTGGCCGCGGCCTCGCGTGCGATGACCCGGCCGGTGGCCAGCCCGCCGGTGAACGACACGAGGTCCACGTCGGGATGCGAGGCCAACGGCGCACCCGCGATGGCCCCGGCGCCGAGAATCAGGTTCGCGACGCCCGGCGGCAGGTTCAGGTCGGCGAAGACGCTCATCAGCAGGATGGCGGTGTGCGGCGTGAGTTCGGCCGGTTTCAGCACAAAGGTGTTGCCGGCCGCCAGCGCGGGTGCGATCTTCCATGCCGCTTGCAGCAGTGGGTAATTCCACGGCGTGATCAGACCGCACACCCCGACCGGCTCGTAGACGATGCGAGAGTCGATGTCCGGTGATCCGGCGTCGACGACCCGCGTGGTGTCGTCGCCGGCGAGTGCGCCGAAGTAGCGGAAACAGTGGGCGATGTCAGACATGTCGATGTCCGACTCGCGCAGACGTTTACCGGTGTCAAGGGACTCTGCCCGGGCGAATTCTGTTCGGCGGCTCTCGATCTCGTCGGCAACCCGAAGCAGAAGGGCGCCCCGCTCGGCGGCCGGGGTGTGCGGCCACGGCCCGTCGTCGAAGGCGCGGCGGGCCGCACCGATCGCCTCCTCGGTGTCCAGGGAGTCGGCCTCGGCAACCAGGCCGACGACGGAAAGATCTGCCGGGCAGCGTATTTCCCGCGTCTCACCCGATGCGGCGGCCCGCCACCGGCCGTCGATGTAGAGCGTCTCAGTCATGAGCGGCGGTGCTCGGGCCACCGTTGGCCGACGACCCTCGGGTGCCGATGTCGACGATGGCCGCAACGACGGCCTGCGGCCGGTCCATGGCGACGAAGGTCCGCGCGCCCGGGACCTCGGTGAATGTCGCGTCGGGGAACACGGCGGCCAGGCGGCGGCCCAGCGGCGGACGGAAAGCCCGGTCGGCGGTGCCCCACACCACCGATACCGGTACCGTCACCGCGGCCAATCGTGCTGTGAGCGCGGCGAGTTCACGCTTGTCGATGGCGCGCAGGAAGGCGGCGAGGTCGTCGCGGACGCGCTCATCGGTGCGCAGCGGGTCGAGGATCGACGCGGACAGGTCGGGATCGGGATCGGTGACCAGCAGCCCGAATCCGAGCGGCGAGTGCCGCAGGGCACGCGACCTCTGGAGGAGTCCGGCAAGCCGCCGCGTCAGGCCGGGGCGTCGGAGAAGGGCGAAGACGACAGGATAGGGCTGCGGTGGAAACTGTTCGAACGCATCGCAATTGGTGAACACCACGCGCCCGGCCAGGGTCGGGTCCCCGTCGAGCGCGAACTGGCAGATCGCGCCACCGGTATCGCATCCGACGAGAGTCGGTTCATTCAGCCGTAATTCGGCGATGAACTCGGCGACAATGTGCGCCGCGCCGCGCGGGCTGCGGTCGGCCGCGGGACCCCACGGGATGCGATGTGCGCCGAGCGGGAGGGTTGGTACCAGGCAACGGAACCCGTCTTCGGCGAGACGCTGGGCGACTGCGGTCCACATCCGTCCGTCGACCACCACCCCATGCACGAATACGACCGGTGGATGCGGCGAATCCGCGGGACCGAATTCCTCGAACTCGATGGTCGCCGAGGGGAGTTCGATGGTGGTCATGGCCGCCTCCGTCGTAGGCTGGTCGAGGTCACTTACAAACACTCGGTATGAAAGTTACGTGCAGGCTGTATGAAAGTCAACCGTCGGACCCAGGCAGAGCGCACCGCGGCGACTCGCGCCGCCCTCATCGGTGCCGGTCGCGAACTCTTCGGCGAACACGGTTACGCCTCGGTCGGCACCCAAGTCATCGTCGAGGCCGCCGGGGTCACCCGCGGAGCGCTCTATCACCAGTTCGGGGACAAGAAGGGGCTGTTCACGGCGGTATTCGATGCACTGGAGCAGGAGGTGGTCGCACTCTGCGCCGACGCGATGACCGACCTCGCGCCCACCGACCCGATCGCCGCGCTCAAGGTCGGCATCCGGGCGTTTCTCGAGGTCTTCACCGATCCGGTGCGTCATCGTATCGGCCTCGTGGATGCCCCCTCGGTCCTCGGCTGGCAGGAGTGGCGTGCGCGCGGTGAAGAGTTCGGCTTCGCCCTGATCGAGGGACTGCTGCAGGCGTCCATCGAACTGGGGCAGATGGCCGATCAGCCCATCCGGCCGATCGCGCACGTCGCCATCGGAGCGCTCGACGAGTCCGCGCTCTATGTCGCCGCGGCCGCCGACCGCCAACAGGCCGTCGCCGAGGTGACGGTGGTGCTCGACCGCATCGTCGATTCCTTTGCGATCACCTGAGTGTCGCCTGGCCGATGGGTCATTCGCCCGAAATGCGGCTCCCTCAGGACGTTCATAGCGATCCGGCATACGTTGATCGTCGTCACGCTGACTGGAGGTGATCTCGGCGTGGGGAGATACGGGTGGATGAGGGAGGTGACGAATGCGTCCGTTCCCGGAAAGGTCGCGGTCGCAGGGCCGGAGATCCGCGACCGCAGGGCCCGGCGGGCGCGGTGTCGGACGTGCGGGCGGTCCGCCGGCCAGTACGCGTCTCACTGCCGGTGAGGTGGCCCGGCGGGCACGCGAACGCGGCAACCCGTGGATCGTGCCGGACCCGCAACACCCCCGTCCGTATCACCCGCGCCCACCACATCCCCGGCCGTCCGAAGCCGGCGCCATGCCGGTGCTGCCCCGACCCGAGTCCCGACCCGAGTCCCGGCCCGAGTCCCGGCCCGTGGCATCGTCTCGGTCGTCGGCCGGGCCACGGGGAAAGCCGGTGTCCTCGGCCCTGCGCTTCGCCCGGCTCGGATGGGCCGTGCTGTCGGTCATGACGCTCACGATCGTCGTGGCGCTGTCGAATCCTGGTACTCGCGCGCCGTGATTGGCACCGTGTTCACTTCCGTGTCGCCCGTTCGTACGAAAGGGGGTGGAAACAAGGGTTTTTCGTCCAAACGGGTGATGCTTCGGCCCCTCGGTCCTCGATAGCGTGGCCGCGTCGGGGACGACCCACTCCATCGCCATTCCGCTATCGAAACCCTTGAGGTGTGAAACGTGAAACGCAAACTCATATCTGTCGCAGCGGCCGCTCTGGTGAGCTGCGGTATTGCCACCACCGTCGCGGCGACGCCCGCCTCGGCCGACCCGTTGTCCGATCTGATCGCCACCCTGCTGGCGGGATCCAGTGACGGCGGAAACGGCGGCGGGCCGGCCAATCCGGGGCCGGCGTCCAACGGGGTGACCGCAGTTCAGGTGACGACCGGGGTGTATCGCGGCCCGGGGAATCAGTATGGCCGGAAGCTCGGTCCCGATCTGTACGCCATGACAAAAGGGAAATTCCGGGTGTCGGTCAAGTACAACGCCGTGACGTCGGCCGGCGGCGAGAACCGAGCCGACAACTGCCGAATCGAGTTGCGAGTCAGCGGACCGCAGAACACCGACGTGTACAAGACTGCCAAGTGCAGCGGGTATGGCGATGGGCCGGTTGTCACCCAAACCGGCCGCTACACCGCGACCGTCACCGACCGGGTCTCTGGTCGTACCGGGCAGTCCACCTTCACCATCGAGTGATCCACCATCGCTGCGCCCCGTCGATGAGTTTCGCGGGGCGCAGCGGTCTATCCCGGTATGGCAACCGCAACGATCAACTCCATGCTCCTGTCCACCGACGATCCCGCCCGATTGTGCGAGTGGTACGCGGCCGCTTTCGAGGCCGCCCCGCAGACGACGCCCGGTGACCCCGGTGCGTCGTACCGCGTGATCGCCCTCGACGGCTTCTACCTGATGTTCGACAAACGTGACGACGTGTCCGGCCGCAACACCGGCGGGGCACGGGCCATCTTGAACGTCGAGGTCGACGACCCGCAGGCCACCGCGCAGCGCCTCGACGACCTCGGGGCCGAGTGGATCAGCCCGCTTGAGAATCGCGACGGCAGCTTCTTCGGCACCGTCGCCGACCCCGACGGCAACTGGCTGCAGATCCTGCGGCTCTCCGACGAGCACGAGGTCGAGATGAGCCAACCGGAGTCCGCGTTCAGTGGCTTCGCGGTGCGTGACCTCGACGCCGCGGAGACGTTCTACCGGGATGTGCTCGGGATGCGTGTGCTGCGGTTCCCGATGGGCATCTTGGGGATCCGGATCAACCGTCAGACCACCGTGATGGTGTACCCCAAGCCCGATCACGAACCCGCCACCTACACGATCCTCAACATCCCGGTCCCTGATCTCGAGGCCGCCGTCGACGACCTCACCGCCAAAGGCGTCGCGTTCCTGCGCTACGACGGTTTCGATCACGA